>JBMNOE010000054.1:0-3676 GCA_050942895.1 Christensenellales bacterium | reverse complement strand
AAGCTTTTGCCCCATTGTGTATTGGGCTTCGCCTGTATAGGGATGATATGTCAACGGGACGGTTGGTGAGGGACTATATTTGATGTCTTGCAGAGAACTTATTTCCGATTGATAAGCAGTTTGCTCACCCGCAATAGCATCTTGATTATCCTCCAACCTACCTATAACAATCTCGGTCTCACGCTGTTCTACAGGCGCTTCAAACAAGCCCCATTTGAGATCTTCTAATACCGCGTTCGCTGAGGGATAGCGATCAGCTGGATTAGCCTGCAAACAGCGATCCAAAAAAGATTGCCAGTCAGGAGCAATTCCCTCAATTGGCACAGGTCCCCTGACAATGTGGGCGTGCATCACCTGCACCGGTGTCTCGCCCTGAAAGAGCTGCTCGCCACTGAGCATCTCATGCGCGATACAGCCTAAGCTGTAGATATCGCTGGCAGGGACAGGTGGCTTGCCTTCCCATATCTCGGGTGCCATGTAGGCTGGCGTGCCCAACATTCCTCCACCCATACTCATCGACATACTATCCGCGCTGATTGCCCTGGCAAAGCCAAAATCCGAGATACGCGCCACACCTTTGTCATCAAGAAGGATATTACCAGGTTTGAGATCGCGGTGAATGACATCACACTCATGGGCATATGCCAGTCCACTGGCTACTTGCTCAAGGATTGTTTTGACATGGTTATGGTGCATCGCGCCATATTCTTCAATCTGTTCCTTCAAGGAACCACCACTCATTAATGCCATGACAATGAAAGTTCGCCCATCGCGCTGTTCAAAATCGTGGATAGGCACGATATTGGGATGATTCATTTGGGCAGCGAGCTCAGCTTCCCGCTGAAAACGTTTTTGAAACAACGGATCAATGGTGAGCGTAGGATGTAACACTTTTAAGGCAACCTCACGCTTCAGAATCGTGTCAAAGGCTTTATAAACTATGCCGAACCCACCTCTGCCAAGTTCTTTGATGATTTCGTATTTACCTAATATGATCGGTTCGCTCATACGTCATCCATTGGTCACTTCCAACAATTTTCAAAACTCCTCTTTATCCCTAGTATCTGCGCCATCCTAAGGGAGAGAAACAAAACGGGCTCTTTGATGTTTTCTTCAATTTCATTTACTTTATTTATTACTCGGTCTCATATCAACCCTCATTATTGGCGAGGATTGATACGAGTTTTTGAAACTCTAATCAACAAGTCCTATTTAGCCTTTCTTGTCTGAGCAATTTCATTAAGGAACACCCCAAATACGAATAATTCCATTACCACCGGCAGTCGCTATCATTCGACCATCATTCGAGATCGACATGCCATACATGAATTCTCTTCTTTCAGGGTGCAATTCGGCAATTGTTTCTCCTGTCAACGGATCCATAATAATTATTTCGCCCCACATCAATCCCACGACAAGCAAGTCTCCATCCGCCGAATAAACAACATGCGCTGGATCATATAAATCATCTCTTTCAAAAACCTGTCTTCCCGTCTGCATATCCCAAACGACCAAACTGTGACCTGTAGCAGCCAAATATCGACTATCCGGAGAGAATGTCAGTGTTTCGTTATATATACCATGATCAAACTCATACAATTTATTTCTACTTTCCATATCCCAGACAGTAACAGACTGATAGAATGATCCGGACGCTACTAACTTACCGTCTGGTGAAAAAGAGGCATCTGAAATATAAGCAGTTTCATCTTTCTCTGCTTTTAGATGTTCCTGATCACCAAGAAAATCCATAGATGAGGTATCAAATGCATCAAACAAATATGTTTCGCCTTCGTAAGTGCCAACAACTATAGTTTGGCCATCATTTGAAATATTGCTTACCATTGGTTCTAAAGGTAATTGAATAATTCTATTCACTTCTCGATTCTTGAGATCCCAAACTGGAATTTCTGCCCTCGAACCACTTATTAATAATGTTTTATTAGTAGTCACATCTGAAAATATTCTTCCTGCCACGAAGGATTCCTGAAGGATATCTCCTGTATTCAAGTCCCATGCGATAACAGGTCCATCATTATATTTTCCAAGAACAACATTATCTTCTGGTTCAAAAATGACAGAATGAAGATAATTATAATATCCTCCTGTGACTACTGCTGGTACAGTAGAAGATTCCTCGAATTTCTTAAGCTCCCCATATTCAAAATCAAAAACAAAGCTTGGATGATGTGCGCCAGTCCATGAATAATGACTATCGATTTGGTCGCCAAACCGTCCATTTGAAGGATCGAAATCATAAATTTCCCAATTAGCATAGGTTCCAATTGAAGCTTTTTTTCCATCTTCAGTTAGAGCAATTTCGCCTTGCATTGCCTCGTCAGGATAAAAAAGGTTTAACAAAGTGCCATCATCCGCGTCCCAGATGCTAATTGACCATGCCTCATTCGCAATAAGTTTATGTGAATCAGGGAAAAAGGCAATATCAGCGAAATCGAAACTTCTTGCAAAGTGGTGAATAATTGAAAGATCCGTTGGATCTAATATATAGATACCATATCCTGTCCCAATAGCCAATAATTCGTAATCAAAAGACAAGGAAATACCAGAAATGTCACCTTTTCCAATTACACCTAAGACTGATAGTTGATCTGCGTTTTTTGTAGTGATAATCTCATTTGCAGGAGAAACTGGAAAAAAAGGTTTCCTGTATACATTTTCGTCTGAATTAAATACCAATTCAAGTAAATTGTCATTCAAGATAATGAGTTTTTTATCAATTTCCGGTTCTGGTTCGGGCGTTGCGCTTGGAATGACTGTTGGAGCTGTTGTGGCTGTGGGTCTTGTTGTTGATGTCTTTTCGACAAATGCCACATTTTCAGTCTCTCTTATTTGGTTCTGAGCAGCTTCGAGTTTTGTTTTATTCTTAAATATGGTGACTATCCCTATAGTGATTGTCACCAGCAAAAGAGTTGCCACAATAATCAAAACGGGCAGCAGCCATGGTTTTTTATGAATCACGGGCTTATCTAATGAACTGGGCTCAACACCTTTATGAATATTATGATCATTTTGCCTAAAATAAGGTTCGGATTGTACCGTTTGTGCATGGGCTGCTTCATTACAAGTTTCAGGCAATATTCCTTCTTCTTTTTCTTCGAGATTGGAATGCGGTTGAACAAAGCTCCATCTGGCAGTAGAAGGAGGTATAGCATTATGTGTATATGAGATTAAAAAGTCTTCTTGGCTCAATTCACGGTTCTCTTTATAATCTAATTCAAACATTTGATTATCTATAAACTCAGAATCAGACACTTCTGGTCTAGGATAACCCAACACAATTTCACTTTCTCGCTCTACTGAACCATCAAAAGCACCCCATCGCAAGTCTTCAAGCAGTGCTTTCACACTTGGATACCGATCCTTTGGGTTCTTGGCAAGACAACGCATTAGAAAATCCTGCCAATCTTCTGGGATTTCATCAGAAATTTGTGGGCTGTGGATGACATGTTTGGTCATTATCTGCGCGGCACTATCACCCTCGAAAAGCGTTTGCCCAGTCAACATTTCGTAGGCAATACAACCGAGACTGTATATATCCGACTGTGCTGTGGCATCTTTCCCTTCCCATATCTCAGGAGCCATGTATGCTGGTGTCCCCATCAATCCCCCAGTTACACTCAGTGACGCACCACTGGTTGCGCTCATTGCCTTGGCA
>JBMNOE010000034.1:0-21357 GCA_050942895.1 Christensenellales bacterium | reverse complement strand
CCTCCGGCAATGAAAAGGAGCATGCCAAGATTTGGTTTAAGCTTCTTGACGGCATCAACAGCACCGAGGAGAACCTGAAGGACGCCGCCGCCGGTGAAAACTACGAATGGACCGAGATGTACGCTGAATTTAAGCGCGTCGCCGAAGAAGAAGGCTTCAAGAAGATCGCCTATCTGTTCGGCGCTGTTGCGGCCATCGAAAAGCATCACGAGGAAAGATATCTGACTTTGCTCAAGAACCTTGAAGAAGGCAAAGTCTTTGTTAAGGACGACGTCGTGGCATGGCGCTGCGCTAACTGCGGACACATCCACTTTGCAGTGGCCGCCGCTGAAGTTTGCCCCGTTTGCGACCATCCCAAAGCGTTCTTCGAGATCGTCTGCGAAAAGTTCTAAGAATTCGGAAATAATAAAAGACCGCTGACAAGGCGGTCTTTTTTCTTTGTATATGGTTCTATATAAATGAAGATTTGCGTAAGGGAAAGGGCACGATCCGGGTGGCGCCGCCCCTCGGATCCCCTGCAAGCTTTTGAAAAAGCTTGACTAAAACTTTTATGCTCGCATAAATGAAGATTTGCGTAAGGGAGAGGGCACGAGCCGGGTGGCGCCGCCCCCGGACCCCCTGCAAGCTTTTGAAAAAGCTTGACTAAAACTTTTATGCTCGCATGAATAAAGATTTGCGCAAGGGAGAGGGCACGAGCCGGGTGGCGCCGCCCCCCGGATCCCCTGCAAGCTTTTGAAAAAGCTTGACTAAAACTTTTATACTCGCATAAATGAAGATTTGCGCAAGGGAGAGGGCACGAGCCGGGTGGCGCTGCCCCCTGGACCCCCTGCAAGCTTTTGAAAAAGCTTGACTAAAACTTTTATGCTCGCATGAATGAAGATTTGCGCAAGGGAAAAGGCACGAGCCGGGTGGCTCCGCCCCCCGGACCCCCTGCAAGCTTTTGAAAAAGCTTGACTAAAACTTTCATGCTCGCATGAATGGGGATTTGCGAAAGGGAGAGGGCATGAGCCGGGTGGCTCCTGATCGCATCTCTAAGCTCCGTCTTCCGGTTTGCTGATTACAACCTCGCCTTCATTAAATGATACCTTAAGCCGCGTACGGCCGTGGATGCCCAAGCGGTCCAGATGTTCCCGGGGGATCTGCACCCTGCCGGCGCTATCCATCACAACCAACTCAACATGGGAGCTTTCCACCTGAGCGGTTCTGTCGTAAAGACTCTCCACGCTCTCCAGCTCGTCCATGTAGGAGCGCCTGCGAACAAACTCAGACGAAGTGCGCCCGTCTCTGATGGCCACCACCCTGTCCACGCTGTGCTGCAGGCCGATATCATGTGTGACGATAACTATTGTGGTGCCAAGCTCCCGGTTTATCCTGCGCATGGCGGAAAGAATCTGCTGGCCGGTGCTGGTGTCCACCGCGCCGGTGGGCTCGTCCGCAAGCAAAACCTGCGGGCTGTTGGCCATGGCGATAGCCAGCGCCACCCTTTGCTGCTCGCCGCCCGAAAGCTGCGTCAGCTTTGACTTCGCTCTGTGGGACATCCCGACGATCTCCAGCAGTTCCCTCGCCTTTGCCCGCTTTGCCGTGCCGGAGATCATCATCGGCACCTCCACATTTTCAAGGGCAGTCATGTAGGGCAGAAGATTGCGCGCATTGTTTTGCCAGACAAATCCCACGGTCTCCCGCTGATATTTGACCGTCTTTCGCTGGTCAAACTTAAGAAGATCCTGCCCGGCGACTGTCAGCGCGCCGGCGGAAGGCTTGTCCAAGGCGCCCAGCATGTTCATCAGCGTGGACTTGCCGCTGCCGCTGTTGCCGATTATCGCCATCAGTTCGCCCTGCTCCACCGTCAAATCCAGCCCCTGCAGGGCTACCACCTCTATATCCGCAGTTTTATATATCTTCACCAGATTATCGCAGTGAATCATCGCCCACGCCTCCTTCCGGCAAGGGCGTCACATGGATATGCTCCGTCACCTCTCCGTTTTCAAGGGTATAAACATCATCCGCCAGCTCGAACATGTTGGGATCATGGGTGGTGAGGACGATGGTAAGCTTTTCGTGGGCCACCAACTCCCTCATCAGCTTGATCACGGCAAGACCCATGCGCGAGTCCAGCTCGGCAGTGGGCTCGTCAGCGAAGACTATCCCCGGGCGGTGGCAAATGGCCCTGGCGATGGCCACCCGCTGCTGTTCGCCGCCTGAAAGCTCTGCCGGGCGGTGCCTGGCCCTCTTTTCCATCTCCACATACTCAAGGCACTCCTTGACGCGCTTATCCCTTTGTGAAGCGCCCATACCCGAGAGCCTGAGGGCAAAGTCCACATTTTCGTAGGCGGTCATTGTGGGCATCAGCGCCACGGATTGAAATATGAAGCCGAAATCCGTGCGACGAAGGCTGTCACGCCTGCGCTCGCTTTCCTTCACAATATCCCTCCCCCGGTAAAAAACCTGCCCCGCCGTCGGCTGATCCAAGGCTCCCATTATGTTTATCAGGCAGGTCTTTCCGGAGCCGCTGCGGCCCCGGAGTATCGTCATCCTTTCAGGAAGTATGTTTATGTTTACCCTTTTCAGAGCGTGAACCTCGTTTTGGCCGCTGCCGAACTTTCTGTCCACATCAACCGTGCTCAGCATGTTTAATCCTCCCCAAGCTTCAGCGCCTGCGCCATTTTTATTCTTGAAATAAGCCAGCCCAGCACGAAGAAGGCGATGACCAGCATCGCGGCGATGATCATGTACACCTTTAGATAGTCCGCCCGCTCCATTATAATTCTGAAGGGGGGTATCAGCTCCGAAGCCTTGTAGACCACCTGAAAAAGCGGCACAAAAAGCTCCGAGGCTTTCGCGCCGGTGAAAACGCCGGCTAATATGGCGCTGCCGGATATGAGCACCTGTTCGGCCACCAGCATCCCCGTCAGGTTGCCCATCGAAAGGCCCATGGCCCTGAGTATGCCGAACTGGAGCACCCTGCGCTTTATCGAGAGCACCCAGTATATTATAAACCCTATGGAGCAGACGATCATAGTCACCAAGAACCCCATCGTCAAAGCGCCGTTGACCCCCTGAATCAGCGGGTCATTTTTCACGGAGACTATGTCCAAAGTGGAGTCCTTCAGCCCTTCAACGGCGATGCCCTGCTGGCTTATGCTTTCGTATATCTGCTCTGAGGTGCTGCCCTGCGCCTTCTTCAGCCACACCTCGTATGGCTCCAGAGCCGAAAGAGCGCGCACATAGTCAAGATTGCATATTATAAGCCGTGTCTCCCGCGAGTACAGGCCGCGCTGGGCTATCGGCTTATATGTGGGCCAGTAGTCAACTATGCCGTACACCCTCAGCTCCATCGGCGCCTGCCGCTCCCATGACATTTTGATGGTATCTCCCACTTTTATGCCGAACTCGTCGGCAAACTCCGTTGATATCAGACATGCCTTTTTTTCCAAAGTCATAAGATTTAAATATTCATACCAATGAAAGGGCAGCAGCCCGTCGGGCATGAAGGCGGTCCGGCCGAAGTCCGCGGAATTGATGGCCATCATGCCTGCGCTGGTGTTTTTCGTGCCAAGGCTTGCCGTCACCTGTGCCTTTTTAAACACCCTTGCCACGCTCTGCACGCCTTCTATTGAATAATAGGGGGAAAATTCAGGCTCAATGTATGTAATTATTTTGTCGTTTGCAAAGCCGCCCAAAGACGGCACCTGGGAGGAGCCCCCTTCATCACTGGCAATTATCACCTCGTTGCTCTTCCAATAAGGCTTGACCACTATATCAGCCCCCAAGGCGTACTGCACCCTGTCGGTTATGTTAGTGTTCAAGGTCCTGGCGGCATTGGCAGAAAAAAGACCGGTAGAAAGGGTCATAACCAAAAACAGCATCAAGAAAGCTTCCTGTCCGCCGCTCCTTGACACCTGCAGGAACGAAGCGTACATCACCGGCGACCAAGCCTTTTTGCCGATCAAAAACACCAGCCTGACGAGATAGGGGTATATCCGCACAAAGAGTAGCCCCACCCCTACTATGAAAAGAGTGGACATCACGAACAGAAGCGGATCGATGGGCACTGCGTTCGCGTCCATTCCTGTGACGGCCATGGTCAGCATTCGCTTGTTATATGAATAAAGGCCGTAGCCGGAAAGCGCAAGGAGTATGAAATCCAGCCCCAGTTTCTTCCAAAGAAGGGTTTTCTTTCGCGCGCTCTTAGTTTTATGCTCAACTATGCCTATCTTTGAATAGGCTATTGCGGGCAAAACCATCGTCAGCACTGAGAATATCACGGTGATAAGGCTGTAGAAAATGACGGTCGGCGTTATCTCGATGTATATGGCAGTCCTTGAAACGAATTCCAAAAAGCCGTTTGAAGCGCCAATCATCTTGCAGATACCAACCCCCAGGCCTATGCCCAAAGGCATGGCAACAGCGCCGATGATTGTGCTTTCCAGCAGATATATCAGCACAATCTGGCCCCTGGAGGCGCCCCTGCTCTTTAGCATTGAAATCTCGTTGCGCTCATAATCTAAAATGAGCTGTGAGATCATGAATGTGTAGAAGGCCAGCATCAGCAAAATCGGGATCTGTATTACAAGCAGCATCGTGCGAAGCTGTTCCTCCCTGGGGCCGTACTGCTCCAGCAGCGAGATAATCGGGATTCTGTATGAGCAGCTGCGCTTGCTGACGATCCACTCCTCCTGCTCAGTCAATGTGCTATAAACTTTCTGCAGATTGGAGATTTTTATGCTGTGGTAATCGATGGCGTAGTAGTACTCCATGGCTGAAATAAAAGTGGTCTCGCTTCCCACGAACAGATTCCTGAAAAGGCTGTAGTCCATCATCATGTGGTACATTACCTGGTTGCCGCCGTCATACCATGCCGGGTCAGAGGGATCGTTCAGCTCAAAAACGCCCACTATCTTAAAATAAAGGGGCAGATCATCCAGCCGGTTTTGGCCGTCGGTCACCTCATACACGCGGCCCAGCTCCCATTCATTTTCCACCATGTTGGCATATGACATCGCCACCTCGATGCTTCCGTCCTCCCCCACCCCGGCCGCCGGCGCTGTCCCATGGGTTATTTCGGCCTTACCGCCAAAAAAGTTTTCCGTCGCTGCAACCCTGAATGTGTGGCGCAGCGGCCTTTCTTCGTCCACCTTCGACTTGTTTGTTCTGAATGCCGATATGCTATATATGGTCATCTCTCCCAGCACGGGAATGCCCAGCTCTTCTATATTCATCGGTATGTGATGGTCAAAATACTCCAGAGCATTCAGCCTGGATTCCGGCTTATATGCCGTATCCAGATTGCATCTCACATAATATCTGCCGGTGAAAGCCCTGGAGCGGGTTTGGTAGCCCTCCAGATCCTTGACAAGCATACGGTTAAGGATGCCGTCCGCAAACATGGGTATTGAACTGACCATTCCCACCGCCAAAACCACGCCAATCAAAAGGCAGATTATCAGCAGCTTATTATGCAGCATCTTCCTAAAAACAAAACGAACCAAACCTTATACCCTTCCTTCCGCACAATATGGAAACGACACGGGGCTTCGCCCACACCCCGCAAGGTGACCGCCCCTTGACCCCCTTGTAACCCCAGTAAGCGGGTTTTCAAAGGGAGCATCCCTTTGACGGGAACTCGACCCCTAGTTGATGATGATCAGCTCGCCTTCTTCCAAGCCTTTTAAGACTTCAACCTCAGTGGCTGTTTGCAGGCCGATCTGTATATCGCGCTCCTCCTTTATGCCGTCCACCAGAACATTCACATAATAGCGGGTCTGGAATGTGTTGACCCGGTTTTTGCTGATGACGATCACATCCTCCCGCGAATCCAGCACGGCGGTTATCTGTGCGCTTGCGCCGGCGGCAGCGGTGGAAAGGTCAAAGCCGTCTATCGTGAAGCGGGCATAGTCGTTCTTGGAGCCGTTTTCGCTGGGCGGGTTTGTCTGCGGGTTGGATTCAACAGTCCCTGTATAAGTTTCCTTTTCATAAGCGATTGAAACCTTCATGCCCACAGGGAACTCCGAAGCCTTGCTGTTGTCATATTGGAGCACAAGCTGCGTAGGATCGGACAGGGTGATTATGCTGGAATATGTGCCGACGGACTCACCCACGTTCATCGTCTTCATCCAGGTGATCCTGCCGGTGATCGGCGCGCGCAGCACGGTGTTCTCATACTCGGCGTAAAGATCATTCAAAGAATTTTCAGCGGACTCCAGCTCATATGCCGCCTGCTCGACCTGGTAGCTGTTACCGCCCTGTTCAAGCTGCTCCAGCTTAAGTTGCAGTTTTTCCAGCTGAATAAGCTGATCGCGCATTTTTGTATCGATGTTTTCCAGTTGCTCTTGCAGGGCAGGGTTTGTGTCCACTCCGTGGCGGGTGCTTATCTCCGTCTTTTCCGCCAGCAGATCTTGGTAAACATTATTAGCCGCCTCAAGATCAAGCTGGGCCAGCTTTATTGCATATTCATCAGCTCCGCCGCTTCTGGCCTCGTTCAGCCTGCTTTCAAGCCTTTTGACCACCAGCTCCTGGTCTCTTATGCGCCTTTGAATGTTTTCGTTTTCAAGCTCCACCAATATATCTCCCGCTTCCACCTCTTTGCCCAAGGCGATGTCTATGCTCTGCACCCGTCCGCTGGCTTTAGTGAAATAAAGGCTGTGGCTGACTATGGGCGCGAAATATGCGGTGATTATTCTTTTGTCCTCCATGTTGCCGCGCATTACAGGCTCAGTTTTATAGACGATTTCTTCCGGCTCGACCAGCGGTGGCGCCAAAACCGCCTCCTCTGCGGGCAGCAAAAAACAGCCGCCCAGGCCGAATGACAGCGCCGTCAACGCCAAAGCCAGCAACAAAACTACCAAACGGCGAAAACCCATTGCCGTAACCTCCAAACTCTATTTAAGGCCGATTTAGCCCTGTTTCCTTATTGCCTTCAGCTCTTTCATGACATCGTTCGCACCCCTGCCGAAATAGTCGTGCAGCGTTTCATATTGGGCGTAAAGCCGCTGATATGTGGCTGACTCCCCGGCATTGGGGCTATAGACCAGATCCTTCACTCCGCCCATGGCGGCGGCAGCCTCGGTGATGCTGTCGTAGCCGCCCTTCGCCTTTCCGGCGGCCACTGCGCCGAACATGGCGCTTCCAAGCGCCGGCGACTGGGATGATCTGGCGATGCGAATATCATAGCCGGTGACATCGGAGTATATCTGCATCAGCATCGGGTTTTTGTCCGCGATTCCCCCGCATGCATAAAGGCCGTCTATTGGAACGCCGTGTTTTTTGAAATTTTCGATGATCATCTTGGTGCCGTAGGCCGTCGCCTCGATCAACGCCCTGTATATCTCCTCCGGCTTAGTCTGCAATGTCATCCCCAGCATCAGGCCGGTGAGATCCACATCCACCAGCACCGAGCGGTTGCCGTTCCACCAGTCAAGGGCCAGCAGGCCGCTTTCCCCGGCCCTTTGCGCGGAAGCTTTTTCGGTGAGAAGATCGTGGATGTTCATTTTTCGTTCCCGCGCTTCCTGAAAGTAGCTTTCCGGCACGCAGTTTTTTACGAACCAATCGAAATGATCGCCCACGCAGCTTTGGCCGGCCTCATAGCCAAAAAACCCGGGGAGCACACCGTCCTCCACCACGCCGCACATGCCGGGAGCAATCTTTTCCTCATCGCCCACGACTATGTGGCAGGTGCTTGTGCCCATTATCATCAGCAGCTTGCCCGCATCAGTAATTCCCGCCGCCGGCAGCGAAACGTGGGCGTCCACATTGGCGACTGCAACGGCAGTTCCCTCCGCCAGGCCAAACTTTTCCGCCGCCTCTTTGGTGACGCTGCCCGCATAGGAGCCGATGGGATATATCTCCCCCTTGAGCTTTTCCTCCACAACGTTTTCAAGCCTTGGGTCAAGGGCCCTAAAGAACTCCTTTGAGGGATAGCCCTCCGCCTTGTGCCAGATGGCCTTGTAGCCCGCCGTGCATGAATTTCTGCGAACATTGCCGGTAAGCTGCATTATCATCCAGTCCGCGCACTCGATGAACATGTCCGCCCGGGCGTAAACCTCCGGCGCCTCCTCGAGGGTCTGCCATATCTTTGGGAACATCCACTCGGAGGAAATTTTGCCGCCATAGCGCTGAAGCCATTTTTCGCCCATCTTTTCCGCCATGGAATTAAGCCTGTTGGCATGATCCTGAGCGGCATGATGCTTCCACAGCTTTATATAAGCATGGGGCTCCCCCTCAAATTCCGGAAGAAAACAAAGAGGCGTGCCGTCCGCCTTGATGGACATCAGAGTGCAGGCCGTGAAATCTATGCCCACCCCGATGACGTCCTTTTTTCGGATGCCCGCCTTTTCTATAGCGGTTTTGATAACCTCCGCCATTGAGTTTATATAATCCTGCGGATGCTGCAACGCCCAGTCCGGCGGCAGTTTCTTACCACCTTTTCCACTTTCTTCACCTTTTCCGACCGGGAGAAAATCATCCATCACCGCATGGGCATATTCGCTCACATGGGAGGCGATCTCCTTGCCCGTTTTCACCTCAACAACCAGCGCCCGCGCCGAAAGGGAGCCAAAATCGATGCCTATTGAATATAAAGACATAAAACATCCTCCAAATTTATGCTTTTAATAGCGTCCTTTTATTTTATCATATCTATAATTATTGCGCAATCAAATAGCGACGGCGGGTCATGAAAGGGCCGGCAGCATCCCTATCCATTCTTTATCATACGAGTAGAAGTTTATGCCGTCCGCTCCCGCCCCCTGCACTTCCTTTATGCTGGAGTTAAGGGCCTTGTCATCCAGCTGTATTATGGGCGCCAGCATTTTATTCGGCCCCAGCAGCGCCCGTGCTTTTGCTGTTTCCACCCCTATGCAGCATGGCGGCAATCCTTTTTCGATATCCTCCGGCCCCTCATATCCGGGCAAACAAAAGCCCGTAAGGCGGGATATCATCCTCACCGCTTCACGCCATTTACCGCCGTTTCCGTTTGTTATCATCTCAGCCATACTGAACAGTTCGGTATTTAAGCAGGCAGGGCCCTCCGCGCGATGGTATGCTCTGTATATCATTGGAGAGAAGATATCCACATGCCTTCGCAGATCTATATAGCTTTGCCCAACCAGTCCGGCAAGGCTGGGGGTGAATATATACAAAGCCATCAGACAGCCCTCTTTGCTCTCTTTAACAGCCTTAGCTACATCCAAAACATGCTCTGTCGTGCATATTCTTCTGAAGTTCAGCCAATCAAAAACGCCGGGGAAGGACTGAAAGAAAGGGATCATATCCAGTCCTCCGGCGAGGGCATTCGCCCAGGAAGCGACGCCATTTCCGCTATTTATTTCATCATAGAGCCTTTTTACATCTCGGCGCATTCTTATAAAGTCAAGCCCAAAAGCTTCCGCCTTTTGCCGGCAATCATCGCAAAAGCAGGTGAAAAAAGATTCGTTATCCCGGCCGGAGCAAGGCGATGAGAACCTGGCGCCGTCAAGAAATATGCCCTTCACACCCCTTGCCGACGCCTTTTTCCTGATGGCTTCAATGTTATATTCCCGGACATCCTTTTTGTTTGGACATGTTGAATTAAACCAAATCTGAGGGTTCCCGTTGATATCCTCACAAAGATATCTATCGTCTTTGAAGGCCTCCGTCATCGAATAAGTTCCGGAAAAGACATAGGGTTCAAGGCCATGTTCCAGAGCGGAATCTATCGTCTCTTGATTAAACGAAGTGACGACCGCGTCAAAGTTCAATTCTTTTAAGCGCCCCATGCTTTCGCAGATTGCGTTCTTGTCAACGCCATGCATAAAGTACTTCATCAGCCGTATCCCTCCTTGAAGTTAGAAAACAGATGACAAAATCCCCTGTATGTCCACCTCAAGGGCCCCTACAGGGCAGACCTGGAAGCAGTAGCCGCAGCCGATACAGCTTTCCTTCTTTCGGGCGACGCCCTCGGAGATGACGATTGCGTCATGCCAGCAAACATCATAGCAATTACCGCAGCCCGTGCATTTCTCCTCGATGATCTGAAAATCCTTGTAGGCGGCGGCAAGGCGGCGGGTTCTTTCTGCGGCGACATCCGCCGGCATGTTGAAAAGCTTGAGGGCATCGCCGCAAAGCTCGCCCATGTTTTTATAGCCGGATTTGTCCATCCAGCCTTCAAACTGCTTTATCATCCTTTCAACAGCGGAAACCCCGCCCGAACACGCCAAAGCGCCCACCTGTGCAAGCTGGCTGCCGGACATGATTATCCTTGCGGCCTGATCGAAGCTGAAAACGCCTCCCCCCGCGAACATGGGCGTTTTTATCCCGGCGGAGCGCGCCTCCGCCACTGCGTGACAGACTATGGGCGTGGCCTGAGTGCCGCCATAGCCGCCCCCGGGCCTGGCCTGGGTTGTGCGCCAGTCAAGATCCATGCAAAAAGCTTTCCAGCGGGCTGTGGGGCCCACAGCGTCCGCCCCTGCAGACGAAGCTGCCTTTATGGCGCGAAACGGGTCACAGCCCTCCACAGCCAGCTTCACCATAACCGGCAGCTTTGTGGCAGCTTTGATCATCCTTGTGCAATGCTCCACAAGCGCATAGTAATCAAAGAGCCTCCCCCCCAGAGCCGCCACCCCGGGAGTGTTGAAATGAAGCTCTATTGCGTCCGCACCGGCGTGCTCCAGCTCTCTGGCCTGGCGCACCCAGTCCTTCTGCCAGCCTCCGCCCTGGGGGATATCGTTATAATGGCCCACCGATACCCAGAGCTTGATATCGCTGTCCATTTCCCTTTTGATTATGCGAACTTCCTCGCAGTATTGCTCAAGGGTTGAAACAGGATCATTTATCTGCTGTCCGGTTGCATGGCTGTGGCTGACGGCACCCCCTGAATACATAGCCCGCGCTCCCCCGCCGACATAGCTGCCTCCCCCCGCGCCATGGCCGAAATTTCTAAGAACGATTGCCCCCGGCCTGGACTTTGCGGTTTTAAGCACATTCTTTGAGCCCTGGGTTGCCGGGCTCGAGGCCACGATGAATGGGTTTATGGTGTCAAATTCCTTCACATAAAGATCCGCCATTTCACTCACCCTCCCGGCTTCTTATCCCGTCCATCTCCCTCAGCAGCTTTTTAAGCGCTGCCGCATCTCTTGCGAGTTGCTCCTCGCTGTCATCCTTCACAAACTCCAAAAGGGCGTAGCAATCCCCCTGTTTTTTCACCGCCGAGAAGTATTGGCGCCATTTGTCCAAAAATCCTTCGCCGTCAAAGGGCTGGCGGATGCGGTCGTCACTCCAGCTATAGACATGCATGTGCGAAAGCCTTTCCCCCAGCATTTCTATGCCCGTCGTCCGCTCCTCCATGGGGATTTCCGGCGTGGGCTGCCAAAGGCATAAAAGGTTTTCGCTCTCCGCCATTTCCAGCAATCTCTTTGCGGACTCGTTTGTGTCCGTAAGAGTGTTTTGATGCCATTCAAAGGCCGCTTTGATGCCCTCGTCCGCGGCCATCCCTGCCGCTTGCACTGCATTTTTTGCCACTGTCCTGAAATACTCATCGTCCGCCTTGTCGCTACCCATGCGCCCGGGCCATATTCTTATCACCGGCGCCCCCAGCGCTTTCGCGGACATAAGAGTCGCCGCAAAGCCTTCTTCAGGCTTTGTTTCGCATCGATAATATGAGCCATACGCCGCAATCTTCAGCCCTGCGGCAAGGGTCTTTTTCCTCAACTCGGCGCTGCCCGCCTCATCCCCGGGGAAAACATGTGCGTTTTCGCCCCATTCCACAGCTCCAAGGCCGCTTTCCACACATAAGTCAATGATCCTGTCCGGGGTCTTTCCTCTGAACGTCACCGAAACAAGCCCGCTTAAAAACATACTCTCCTCCTGATTTCATATTTTTGATAGTATTCTTGATAGTGTTCTGCTACTATGATTGTAACCCATAGACCAATAAATTGGAAGAAGCTTTCCTTTGGGAATGCCCCTTTGGGAGGAAGCGATCCCGTTTGGGAAAACGGGGCGATTCCGTGGGTGGGCGGGCCCGCCGCAGACTCTTTAAGGGAAGGCTTCCATCTTCCGGAGTCCACGTTGAAAACCAAGCCTGACGATTGAATAATGCACGAAATATGATATAATAAGTTTAGCAAGCCGAATGGCGGATTGCTCGTCGGCGGGTAATTTTCGTTATTTACACGCCGACAAACATGATATAATGTATAAAAGAAATCTGTTAACCGTTAATCATTCTGCATTGGAGGAGTAATATGAACATACCACAGGTAAAACTAGGCATAGTAGCGGTCAGCCGCGATTGCTTCCCCATGTCACTGAGCGAAAGGCGCCGCAATTCAGTTGTTGAGGCCTTTTCGGGCAGCCATGGCGAAATATTCAAGGCCGAAACAATCATCGAAAACGAAACCCACTCCCTTAAGGCCCTCAAAGAAATAAACGATGCCGGCGTGAACGCTTTGGTGGTTTACCTTGGCAACTTTGGCCCCGAGGGCCCAGAGACAATTCTTGCACAACGCTTCCAAGGCCCCGTCATGTTCGTCGCCGCCTCTGAGGAGAGCATAGATGTCCTTTCAAACGACAGGGGCGATGCCTTTTGCGGCATGCTGAATGCCAGCTACAATCTCAAGCTGCGCAATATCAAGGCCTACATCCCTGAGTATCCCGTGGGTACCCCCGCAGAAGTCGCCGATATGATCGCAGAGTTCATTCCGGTGGCAAGGGTGCTCATTGGGCTTAAAGGCCTTAAAATATTCGGCTTTGGCCCCCGCCCCTACGACTTTTTAGCCTGCAACGCTCCCATCAAGAGCCTTTTTGATCTGGGCGTGGAAATTCAGGAAAACTCCGAGCTTGACCTTTTCGAATACTATAACGCACGCCTTGAGGACAAACGCATTCCCGATATCGTGGCCGATATGGAAAAAGAGCTGGGCGCCGGCAACATGCATCCCGGTGTCCTGCCCCGCCTGGCCGCTTTGGAGCTCTCCCTCCTTGATTGGAAGGACGCGAACCTTGGCGCAAGCAAATACGCCGCATTCGCCAACAAGTGCTGGCCTGCCTTCCAGACCCAGTTTAAATGCGTGCCCTGCTTTGTCAACAGCCGCCTTGCCGCAAGGATGATGCCCGTTGCCTGCGAAACAGATATATACGGTGCTTTGACCGAATACATCATCTGCTGCGCAAGCGGAAAACCTCCGGCGATTTTAGACATCAACAACACCGTCCCCGCAGACCTTTACGAGAGCCAGATAAAGGGCAGGCACAGCTTCGGGCCCAACGAAGTTTTCATGGGCTTCCACTGCGGCAACGTTTCCTCCTGCTACATAAAGCAGCCCACGATGAAGCATCAGCTCATAATGAAGCGCTCCCTTGAGCCCGACAGCGAGCCCGACATCACAAGGGGCACTCTGGAAGGCGATATCATCCCCGGAGACATCACCTTCTTCCGCCTCCAGTCCGGCGCGGACACCACCCTTAGAAGCTACATCGCCCAGGGCGAGGTGCTCCCGGCGGACACATTCTCCTTCGGCGGCATAGGCGTTTTCGGCATTCCGGAGATGAACCGCTTCTACCGCCATGTTCTCATCGAAAAGAACTATCCCCACCACGGCGGAGTTGCCTTCGCGAAGATCGGCAAGACCCTCTGGTCGGCCATGAAGCTTTTGGGCATAGAGGATGTCAGCTTCAACCAGCCAAAGGGAATGCTCTATAAAAACGAAAATCCCTTCGCATAGATCTCAGCAACCAACAAAGCTCCGCTCCTCAGACAGGCGGAGCTTTCTCTTTTAAAAGACGGAAAGGGAAATCGGCCCCATGAAGGCCTGAGATGTTGTGCTTTTTGGCCCGACATGTTATAATAATAAACTGATCAACACGAAGGAGGTGTCGTGCATTTTGTACAGCATGACAGGCTTTGGCAGAGGAGCAGCCCAGTTCGAGGGCAGGGAAATAACCGTTGAACTCAAATCGGTGAACCACAGGTTTTTAGATCTGTCCCCGCGGATGCCAAGGTCACTTTCCTTCACTGAAGATTCTATCCGAAGGCATCTTCAGTCAAAGTTTGCAAGGGGCCACATCGATATCCATGTGTTTTACAAAAATGAGCGCGACGATGCAAAAGAAGCGGTGATGGACCGCTCCATCGTTTCGGCATACATGGCCGCCGCCGAAGCTCTGACCGAGATGGGCGTTCCCGGTGAGCTGGACATAAACGCAGTCATGCGCCTGCCGGAAGCCCTGCGCATCCTTGAAAAGGACGACGATATGGAGGCAATAAGCAAACTGCTAAGCGAAGCTCTTGACTCCGCCTGCGCACAGATGCTTGAAAGCCGCCTTGCCGAGGGCCTGCGCCTGAAGGAGGACATCACCTCGCGCCTTAATCTGATCGCCAGAAAGCGTGAGCAGATCGCCCTGCGGGAGCCTTCTGTGGTTTTAGACTATAAGGAAAGGCTGCACCTTCGCATCGAAGCTTTGCTGGACGGCGTCGAGCCGGACGAGGCAAGGCTCGCGCAGGAGGTGGCGCTTTTCGCGGAGAAAGCCAGCATCGCCGAGGAGCTGACAAGGCTTAGGGCCCATATCGACAGCATGATCAGCGCCATGGAGTCCAACGAGCCCATGGGCAGAAGGCTGGATTTTATTGTCCAGGAGTTGAACAGAGAAGCCAACACAATTGGTTCAAAGGCCTCCGACATGGAGATATTAAGCCTGGTGGTGGATATCAAGGCCGAGATAGAAAAGATCCGCGAGCAGGTACAAAACATACAGTAACCCAAGGCTGACCTAAAGGGAGGCGCAAAGATGAAGCTGATAAACATAGGCTACGGCAACATGGTTATGGCAGACAGGATTATCGCCATAGTCAGCGAAAAATCCGCACCCATAAAAAGACTGATCCAGGAGGCAAGAGACGGCGGCAATCTCATCGACGCCACCTATGGCCGGCGCAACCGCTCAGTCATCATCACAGACTCGCGCCAGATAATTCTCTCCCCCGTTCAGCCGGAAACCATTGCAGGAAGGCTTGAGGGAAAGCTGCCCTCCAACGTGCATAGCCTTTCGGACGAGGAGGCTTAGGCATAGATGAGAAAAGGCAGGCTGGTCTTAGTTTCCGCGCCCTCCGGAACAGGCAAGGGAACCGTCATAAAAAAACTTCTTGCGCTGAGGGACGACACCGCTCTTTCGGTCTCATGGACCACAAGGCAGCCCCGCCCCGGTGAGGAGGATGGCGTTCACTACCACTTCCGCACGGAGGATGAGTTTCAAAAGCTCGTTGAAAGCGGCGGCTTTCTGGAGTATGCGGGCATCTTTGAAAGAAGATACGGCACTCCGGCTCAGGCAGCCTTTGATGCTGTAGGCGCCGGCAAGATGCTGATTTTGGAAATCGACATACAGGGCGCGCTACAGGTGATGGCAAAGGAAGGCGATACCCTGTCAATATTCCTTTTGCCGCCCAGCATGGCGGAGCTGAAGCGCAGGCTTGAATCCCGGGGGACGGAAACCCCCGAAAAAGTCGCCAGCCGCTTCGCCGCAGCCTATGAGGAACTGAAAACGGCGCATAAATATAAATACTGCGTTATCAATGATGATGTCGACACCGCCGCAGGAAAAATGTCCGCTATTTTAGGCGGAGGCGGCGAAGAATACTTGACCCAAAACTACTTGCAATTCATTAAAACCCTTCAGGAGGAAAAAGCATGATTATCGATCCCCCAATCAAAGATCTTTTGGAAAAAGTTGACTGCCGCTATTCTTTGGCAGTGGTTGTCGCCAAGAGGGCCCGCCAGATTGTCAACGGCAGCGAGCCCCTTGTGGAAGCCGACGAGAACAAGCCCGTTTCAATCGCACTTAAGGAGATCAACGATGATTTGATCACCTACAGGCGCATAGACAATACAGAGTTTTAGCGGCTTTTTAGCGGCTTTATTAATCGGCAAGGACAGCGCAACAACATTAGCAAGGAGGCCTGCGGTATGAATCTAAAAGGAAAGAGCGTCTGCGTGGGCATAACCGGCGGCATAGCGGCCTACAAAGCCTGCGAGGTGGTTTCAAGGCTGCGCAAGGCCGGCGCCGATGTCTTTTGCATAATGACTGAAAACGCCGCCGAGTTCGTGACCCCCCTGACCTTCGAATCCCTTTCGAACAACCCTGTTGTGGTCAACATGTTCGACAGGATAAAAAGCTGGGAAGTGGAACACATCGCCCTTGCAAGGCGTGCCGATCTTTTCATCATTGCCCCTGCCACGGCCAATTTTATAGCCAAGCTTAACGCCGGCATATGCGACGACATGCTTACCACCACTGTCATCGCCACAAAGGCGCCGGTGCTCATCTGCACCGCCATGAACACCAATATGTTTGAAAACCCCATCATCCAGCGGAACATTTCAGCTCTGAAGGAACTGGGCTATCTTTTCCAAGGCCCGGAAACCGGCTGGCTGGCCGAAGGCATAAGCGGCCCCGGCAGGATGTCCGAGCCTCTGGACATATTTAAGCGGGCGGAGATGATATTATGCGCGCAAAGGATCTGAAAAATCTGACAGTTTTGGTGACTGCCGGGCCAACGCGCGAACGCTTGGACCCGGTTCGCTATATATCCAACTTTTCCTCCGGCAAGATGGGCTATGCCATCGCTGAAAACGCCCTTGCACGGGGGGCCGATGTCATTTTGGTCAGCGGGCCGGTTTCCATTGAACCTCCCAGGGGCGCAAAGCTGATCAAAGTGGAAAGCACGCTGGATCTTCTCAGAGAGATGACGAGTCTTGCGCCAAAAAGCGATATCGTCATCCAGTCCGCTGCGCCCTCCGACTATCGCCCCGCCTATTTCAGCGAAACGAAGATAAAAAAACAGCCCGGCAGCGGAGAGGATTTGGTAATCCGCATGGTGGAAAACCCGGATGTGGCTGCCACCATCGGCAAGGACAAGCGGGATGACCAAATTTTTGTGGCATTTGCGGCGGAAACAAACGACGGCATCAAAAATGCCCGCGACAAAATGCTGCGCAAAAACGCCGACATGATCATCCTAAACGATGTGACAAAGGCCGGCGCAGGCTTCGGCGTAGACACAAATATCGCCACGATCATAACAAAAGACCATATTCATGAGCTTGAGATAATGCCAAAGTTGCAACTGGCCGTCGTGATACTTGATAACGCCCTCAGCCTTCTTGAAAAGAAAAGAAAAAGCAGTGATCGCCATGAGTGACCCCCCTCGTTTCCCGCCCTATGCGGAAGTTATAGTTGAGATTTCCGCCGAAAATATTGACAGGACTTATGTCTACAGAACATCGCTGCCTCTCAGCGTTGGCGACAGGGTGCTGGTGCCCTTCGGCAGAAGGGAAATAGAGGGCTATGTGCTGGAGCTTAAAAACTCCACCGACTTCCCGGAGGAAAAAATCCGAGATGTGATAGGCAAGATAGACGACGAATCCGCCCTTTTACCGGAGCTTATAGAGCTTTCCAAGTGGATGAAGGCCAAATACCGTTGCAATCTTGTGGACTGCCTGCGGCTGATGATACCCGCCCAGATGAGAGGCGGCAGGGTGCGCCCTTTGGTGAGAAAGGCCGCGGCCCTAAAGCAGCCTCAGCTTATACGCGAAGATTTCGGGCGGGCAACCCGCCAGTTCGATGTCTTTTCGCTGCTCCTTAAAAACGGCGGCGAGATGTTCGTCAGCGAGATTGAGCGGCTCTTGCCCGGAAGCTATTCGGTGGTTTCCGCAATGGAGAAAAAGGGAATCATCGACGCCTTTGAAAAACCCCTGCGCAGGGCGCCGTACAAAGCAGCCGAGATAGGCGAAGGAAGGCTATTAAGCCTTATACCCGCCCAGCAAAGAGCCGTGGACGAAATTTCTTCTGCGATGGAAAAAAACGGCGGCAGGTTCCTGCTACACGGTGTGACCGGCTCCGGCAAGACGGAAATATATTGCCATTTGGTCAAAAAAGCGCTTGACATGGGCAGGCAGGCCATAGTGCTGGTGCCGGAAATCGCCCTCACGCCCCAGATGGTGGGCTGGTTCATAGAGCGCTTTGGCGATACTGCGGCAGTTTTGCACTCAAGGCTTTCCCCCGGCGAGCGCTTTGACGAATGGTGGCGCATAAGAACCGGTCAGGCAAGAGTGGTGGTGGGCGCCAGGTCCGCCATATTTGCGCCGGTGAGCGATATTGGCGTCATCGTGGTGGACGAGGAGCATGAAAGCTATTACTCCGCCGAGAGCAGCCCGGCCTATGATGCCAGGGAGGTGGCCATCAAGCGCTGTGAGCAGCATTCCGATGGCGGCGCAGTGCTTGTTTTGGGCAGCGCCACTCCTCAGATTAAAACATACTTAAGCGCCCTTCGCGGCTATTACACGCTGATAGAGCTGCGAAGCCGCGTGACGGGGATGCCCATGCCCACCGTACATATCGTGGATATGCGCAGGGAGCTTGTCCTGGGCAACAGGTCCATTTTCTCGGGCGATCTCGTTAAGGCTTTGGAGGAATGCTTTGACAAGGGCGAACAGGCCATGCTTTTTTTGAACCGAAGGGGTTATAATACATTTGTGTCATGCAGAAGCTGCGGCAAGACTGTAAAATGCCAGTACTGCGATGTTTCGATGACGTATCACTTTGGAATAAAGCGGCTTAAATGCCACTATTGCGGCGCGGAGAAAAGCCCGCCCCGGGAATGCCCAAGCTGCGGCTCTGGGCTGATCCGCTATTTTGGCTCCGGCACCGAAAAGCTGGAGGATGAGCTGCAAAAGTTTTTCCCTGATGTCAGCACCTGCCGCATGGATGCGGACACAACCTCCGGCAAGGACGGCCACAGGAAAGTTTTGGATGAATTCAGAAGCGGCAGGGCCCAGGCTCTTGTCGGAACGCAGATGATTGCCAAAGGTCATGACTTTCCAATGGTGACAGTGGTGGGAGTCGTCGCGGCGGATATGATGCTTTCAATGCCCGATTACCGAAGCGCCGAGCGCACCTTCTGCCTGCTGACCCAGGTGGCGGGAAGAGCCGGTCGGGCTGACAGGCCGGGGCAGGTGTTCTTTCAGACATACGACCCCGATCATTACGCCATCACATACGCCGCCAAGCAGGACTACAGGGCCTTTTACAACGAGGAAATCGCAAACAGGCGCAGGGGGCTTTTCCCTCCATACACAGTCCATGCGCGGCTGCTTTTCACGGGCGATAACCCCGCCGGCCTTGAAGCCGCCGCAGATGCTGCGCAAAAAAAGCTGGAGCTCTGGTTTTTTGCCAACCCGGATCAGAAAGCCATGCTGGCCCATATGCGCCACATGGAAGCGCCCATCGGCCTTATAAAGGGCAGATATCGCTGGCAGCTTTTTCTGAAAATAAACGCGAAGGCCCCCGAGGCCATAATTGAAAAGCTGGCGGAGATCGCCGCGGAGGGCTTTGAAGCAAAGAATCTTGAATGCAAGCTGGAAGTCAACCCCACCAACATGATGTAGGATTTATTTACAGATAAACTACTCAGCGGATAAAACAATCTTAGTATTCCAGGAGGAATTAAACTTATGGCGATAAGACGAGTGCTTAAAATAAACGAGGAAGTCGACGGCGAAAAGCTTCGCAAAAGAAGCCGCGAGGTGGATGTCATAAACAAAAGAATATTGACTTTGCTGGATGATATGGCCCAAACAATGAAGGAATCAAACGGCGTGGGCCTTGCCGCGCCACAGGTTGGGGTTTTAAGGCGGGTGGTGGTGGCGGACGCAGGCGACGGCCTGTTGGAGTTCATCAATCCCGTATTAGTGGAATGGTCCGGCGAGCAGTGCGGGCCGGAGGGCTGCCTTTCTGTCCCCGACAGGCAGGAGGAATTGAAGCGGCCCATGTATGTGACCGTGGAAGCCATAGACAGAAACGGCAAGCCCTTCACAATGAAGGCCAGTGGGCTGATGGCGCGCTGCCTTTGCCATGAGATAGACCATCTGGACGGCATTTTATACATCGACTATGAAGAAGGAAACGCCCTGCCCGAAAACAAGCCCGAACATAAGGAAAAAGAAAAAGAGGGAGGGGAGATGCCGCAGTGAAAATAGTCTTTCTTGGCACTCCGGATTTTGCAGTGCCCTCGCTTCGGGCGCTGCATGAGGCCGGCCACGAGATCGTCGGCGCTTTCTGTCAGCCGGACAGGCCCCGGGGCAGGAACATGCGCCTTTGCGCCTGCGCCGTCAAATGCGCCGCAGAGGAACTGGGCATCCCCGTCATACAGGTTGAAAGCATCAGAAAACAGGAAGGGCTGGACGCCCTGCGCGCCCTAAAGCCCGATCTTTGCGTCACCGCTGCTTTCGGGCAGATACTTTCCGCAAAAAATCTTGCCGTTCCCCCCCTTGGCACAGTGAACGTCCACGCATCCCTTTTGCCAAAATACCGCGGAGCCGCGCCCATACAGGCGGCCATAATCGCCGGTGAAAGAAAGACGGGAGTCACCACCATGTACACCGATATCGGCGTTGACACAGGCGATATGATACTCCAGCGGGAGATTGAAATAGGCGAAGATGAAACCGCCGGCGAGCTTTTTGAAAGGCTGGCTCAACTGGGCGCAAGGGCGATAGTTAAGACTGTTGCTCTGATCGAAAAGGGAATTGCCCCAAGAGTTCCCCAAGATGAAAGCCTTGCAAGCCACTGTAAAATGATTAGAAAAGAGGACGCTTTCATAGACTTCACAAAGAGCGCCCGCGAGGTGAACAACCTCATCCGGGGCATGAATCCATGGCCGATTGCATATGCGCTGGCGGATGAACAACCCCTTAAGATATATTCCGCCCAGGTGGTTGAAAGAAGCGGCCTGCCCGGGGAGCTTTTGTGCAAATCACCCAGGGACGGCCTTGTAATCGCCTGCGGGGAGGGCGCAATAAGCGCTGAAATTTTCCAGATACCGGGCGGCAGACCTATGCAGGCCCACGAATATCTTTGTGGCCACACCATTAAAAGCAGATTTTTAGGGGGAAGAAATGGATAAGCGAAGCACAGGCTCCGGCAAAAGGCCGGAAAGAGGAAACAGACAATATGGCCATACTGACCGGAAAGGCGAAAGAAGGCCCTATAGCGACAGGCCCGCAGGCGAAAGAAAACCCTACGGCGACAGGCCCGCAGGTGAAAGAAAACCCTACGGCGACAGGCCCGCAGGTGAAAGAAAACCCTACGGCGACAGACCCGCAGGCGAAAGAAAGCCCTACGGCGACAGGCCCGCAGGCGAAAGAAGACCCTACGGCGACAGGCCCGCAGGCGAAAGAAGACCCTACGGCGACAGGCCCGCAGGCGAAAGAAGGCCCTATAGCGACAGGCCCGCAGGCGAAAGAAGACCCTACGGCGACAGGCCCGCAGGCGAAAGAAGACCCTACGGCGACAGGCCCGCAGGCGAAAGAAGGCCCTATAGCGACAGACCCG
>JBMNOE010000053.1:0-4016 GCA_050942895.1 Christensenellales bacterium | reverse complement strand
GTTTTTGCCGAAAATGGCACGAAGATTTATCCAAAAGATGAATCCGTACCACCTTCCGAAACCGGACAGATCCATATCGTCAAGAGCGGTGACAGTCTCTGGAAGATTGCTAAAACCTATCTTGGAGACGGAAGCCGCTATCCGGAAATTAAGCTCTTAAATGGCCTGACCTCGAATGTCATCTATGCTGGACAGAAGTTGAAGCTTCCTATATCAGCTTATCTGAAGGTTGGTGACAAAGTAAAAATCACGGCTTCACGCTATGCAACCGGAGAGACAATTCCCGGCTGGGTTAAAGAGCGAACGCACACCGTCTCACAGATTGAAAAGGACAAAGTCCTGCTCGGCTGGCCAGACGGTATTGCTTCATGGCTGCCTTTAGATGGCGTAAAGAAAATTTATGATTGAAATCAGCCCTGCAGTTTAGGCTCTGTTTGAACAAGAACTTCAGGGCTTTTTATTTTCGGTATTAGGTTAGCGGTCCATTAAACGAACAATACAATGTATGCTAAATATGACATTATATAAAATAGGAGGATATCTTAATGATAGAAGGACTACACCCAACCGTTGATGCCGTAAAAGAATACCTTAATCGATGGGATTCACTGGAAAACTACGTTTTGCAGGAAAAGAGTTTGGATAAATTATTCTTCGATACCTATCCTCACAACACTGACATAAGCGATATCTTGGTCAAGGCATCAACACTTAATGATTTCTATAGTACGAATATATTCTCGATCTTCCCTGTTGCAAAGCATATTCTTGAGCTTGATATAGATGAGAGGCTACAAGCAGGTGATGAGGGCTTAGTAAACGACATAGCGTTAGTCGATATGGGCGGAGGAAAACGCAACTTTTACTCATTCGCAACAAAATACTGCAGTCATCATTTTCCACTACTCTATCCCATTTATGACAGTTATGTTGATAAGGTGCTGATGGAATTTAAAAAAAGAGATCACTTTTCGAAATTCATTAAGAGTGACTTAAAAGATTACGGTAAGTTCAAATCAATCGTTATCGCTTTCAGAGATTATTATGGATTGAATGAATTTAGCTTGAAAGATGTAGATCGGTATCTGTGGCAGTTGGGAAAGGAAAAATTTCCCTTAAAGTACTGAAATAAAACAGTGAAAATTTTGTTGGGCTGAGGTGAAATTCATGAAAACGATCAGAATCAGGGTAACAGATGATGAGTACGCTCATCTCGAGGACATGGTTGGCAATGATCTTGATCCAGATCAGACTATGGAAGAATTCGTATTAGAAGTGTTAGCAGATAGCTTGCCGTACTTGAGGCCAAACCATTGGCCAAAAAACAGGTTGGTAGATTACGAGCCAATACAATTCCAAAATTAAAATTGGATATTGATGAATGATAGTTAAAGATGCGAAACCAAAACGAACACCACGAAAGCCATACAAGCGATACGAAACTCTAAACTAACCACACGAAACAAAATCAGCAATTCTAACTTTGCACCCTCTTGCACCCATGCACCTGCCATGAGTGGATTGTATTCGTTTTGGCGTAGGATGCCAAAAAGACTCCGTTACGGATAAAACCGTGGCGGAGTTTTTTGTGTGTTTTGAAATGCCTGATTCTTGAAGATTTACTTCTCAATACATTCTGTCATGTTTCCGGAAATTTGCCCGGATGTCCTTAAGATTGAGTGTAAGCAATGATAAACTGAATCTTAGTTACTAACAGATTAGGAGGAGAAGGTAATGAGAAAGAGTATTCATCAAGTGGCAGTTTTATTTTTAGCTGTTTTTATGGCCTTATTTTCCTTGGCGGCCTGTGGTAAGGGTAAAACAGTGAGAAGTACCTTTGATCCGGCGGCGGTCAAAGAAAAGCTGACAGGTGTTCTCGACAACGATGAATCCACATCAGACGTATCCATGTCACCTGAAACAGAGCCACCCACCACAACAAAACATGTAGATTCCGGCAAGCTTCACAAAAGAAATTTTGGTGTGGTAAGCTACGGCAATCGTATATATTATATCCCCGCGAATGAACCGGGAATTTTTTCAATGAATGTGGATGGGGAAAATAGGAAGAGAATTGTTAGTCGCGACTGTGATGAGTTTGATATCGATAAGGATTACATATACTACAGATCTTATGACTCCTCTGCCGGTTATAGCGTGTATCGATGCAAGTTGAGTGGCAATGAAGAAGAGTTACTCAACAATGACACCGCCCTTGATATGATCGCGCATGGCGATTGGCTCTATTACATCAATTATCTCGATTATGGGGACACAGAATATATTAGATTCAATGTTAATGATTCCGGCCGTCAGGTATTGTTCCCGGATCTTGCGCAGGAATCTGCCTATTGTTATATATATGATGATGCGATTTACTTCCAAGTTTCTGGCGAAGGTATATTTAAAATTGACGTGAATAACCTGGAAAATAAAATACGTGTATATTCAGAATATAATGTGGACTTTAATAATCTTGCGTTTACAGATGATTGGATATATTTTCAAGTTTATCAATATGGATCGAATGACCATTCTGTGTCTACAATTATGAGGTCGGATTATGACTATAATCATGTCGAACCGGTCGCATACTTACCTAAATTTATTATGGGCTTACAAGTGTGGGAATATTGTTTTATCTATCAAACAGGTGGAAATAAAATATATTTGCAAAACATAGATGCGGAGAGTGGCAGTATTTTGGCTGCCGATGATGAGTCGCATTATATAAATATTCATGATGTTATTGGAGACTGGGTTTATTATGATGTGTTCCACAACAGCGATGAGTATGGTGGATTTTCTCCTCTTGTAGCAAGAAACGCCATCAATATTCACACATTAGAGTTAATTGAATTGGATTGATGTAAGGGTCAAGCAACATATCACTGATCCAACTATTGACGGTGTCCTGTCCAAGGACATTGATTGCCGCGCTGTCGTCAGTAAGTTTTCCTCCCGCAACCCCGACATGGAAAAGTCACTCGCGTGCGTCAGGTGTATTATGACACCGTCGGTATTATGGAAAGACAGCGGCAGGTCTGTGCTGCTTGCCGGTCGAATGGTTATAATCTTTTTGAGGAGGGGGCAAGGAGAATGTGAAACGCCTATTCTTACAGGATCAAAGTTCAGACCGATATTATTCGCGTAGACTGTAATATTTCGATGCTTCACTTGAAATGTAGCATGCAAAAGTGATTAAATTGCGGATAGGGGTAATACGGACGACAAGGGGACCGATAGTGAAAGATGATGAAACCCTCTACCGCGTATATTTGGAAGGCGATGAAGATGCCTTAAAAGAGTTGATCGAGCGCTATGGCACGCGCCTGACTCTATATATTCACCGCTATGTCCAGGACATTCATGATTCCGAAGACTTGATGATCGACGTTTTCGCCTATCTTTCTGTAAAAAAACCCCGCATCCGAGCGGGTGCTTTTAAAGCGTATGTTTTTAAATCTGCCTGGCACGCGGCCCTGCGCTTTTTGGCGGAAAACAAGCTGCGTCATTGTCTGAGTCTGGATAAAATAGAATATGAGCCCCAAAGTGAGATCCGGGCGGACGACCTTGCCATGAAAAACGAATTCAATGATATCATGAGTCTTTGTATGGAACGCTTGAATCCCGACTATCGTCAGGCCCTAAATCTGGTTTATTTTGAACAATTGCGCCACGCTGAAGCCGCTGAAGTCATGGGGAAAAGTGAAAGGCAAGTCGCGGATTTGGTTTATCGGGGAAAAAAATCGCTGCTGAAACATCTTGAGCGGGATGGGGTCGACAATGCTCAGTACTGAGGAAAGGCTGGCTGCGGTCAGAGAAAGAGCCCGGGAGATCGAGGCGCGGAGAAGAAAACGGCGCGGCCGTGTGATCGCTGTCTCAGCTGTTGGCACCGGCTTGCCCTTCATGCCGGCGGCCGCCGCGATGACATCCACCTTCTCCATCGCCCGCTTTGTCGCGAGAGTCAAGGCCTCATCGTAAGCCACGGATTTATCCTCTTTGTCAAATACCAG
>JBMNOE010000052.1:0-4090 GCA_050942895.1 Christensenellales bacterium | reverse complement strand
AATACCATCGTGATAGCCGCCGTCAGCGTCGTCTTGCCATGGTCAACGTGGCCGATCGTTCCGATGTTTACATGCGGCTTATTGCGCTCAAATTTCGCTTTTGCCATTTCTCTCTCTTTTGCCTCCTATTTGGATTCGTTAGTAAATAATGTTTGATTATTATTTCCTGTTCTTTTCTCTTGGTCAGCCCCGGACTATTCCAAGCGCTTTTTCCGCAACGGATTTGGGCGCCTGAGCGTAGTGGTCGAACTCCATCGAGAAAAGCCCTCTGCCCTGGGTTTTACTTCTAAGATCGGTGGCATACCCGAACATCTCGGAAAGGGGGATAAAAGCCCTGATATGCTGGGTGCCGTTTTCGCCCTCCATGCCCTCGATCTGGCCTCTGCGGCCTGTGATATCGCCCATGACATCGCCCATGTAATCCTCCGGAACCACCACTTCAACCTTCATCAGCGGCTCCAGCAGCACCGGGCCAGCCTTCGCCATCGCTTCCTTAAAGGCCATTGAACCGGCTATTTTAAATGCCAGCTCGGATGAGTCCACATCGTGGTACGAGCCGTCCACAAGGTTTACGCCAAAGTCTAAAACTTCATAACCGCCCAATATGCCGCTCTTTGCGGCCTCGCGAATGCCGTTGTCTATGGGTGAAATGTATTCCTTGGGGATTACGCCGCCCACTGTCTTGTCGTTGAACTCGTAGCCCTCGCCGGGTTCCCTGGGGTAAAGCTCTATTACGCAAACGCCATACTGGCCGTGGCCGCCGGACTGGCGCACATAGCGGCCTTCCTGGCGAACCTTCTTGGTGATAGCCTCTCTGTAGGCCACATGGGGCTTGCCGACGGTGGCTTCCACCTTGAACTCCCGCAGCAGTCTGTCGACGATTATCTCCAGGTGCAGCTCGCCCATTCCGGCGATAATCGTCTGGCCGGTCTCGTGGTCGGTGTATGTTTTAAAGGTGGGGTCTTCTTCGCTAAGGCGCATCAGGGCGATTGCCATCTTGTCCTGGCCGGCCTTTGTCTTGGGCTCTATTGCAACCCTGATGACAGGCTCGGGGAACTCCATGGATTCAAGTATGATGGATGCGTTTTCATCACAGAGGGTGTCGCCGGTAGTGGTTTCCCTAAGGCCCACAGCCGCGGCTATATCGCCCGAGTAAACGGCATCGATCTCCTCCCTGTGGTTTGCGTGCATTCTCAGCACACGCCCAAGCCTTTCGCGCTTGCCCTTGGTGGAATTGTAGATGTATGTGCCGGTTTCCTTTTTGCCTGAATAGACCCTGAAAAACGCCAGCTTGCCGACGAAGGGATCCACGGCAATTTTAAAGGCCAGTGCGGAGAAGGGCTCATCGTCATTTGAGTGGCGCTCAGCCTCCTCGCCCGTGGAGGGTATGGTACCCTTTATCGCAGGAATATCCAGCGGAGAGGGCATGTACTTTACGATTGCGTCCAGCAGGGGCGGTATGCCCTTGTTGCGGTATGAAGTGCCGCACACAACGGGTATTATCTTTGATTCCACCGTCGCATTTCTGATGGCCACATATAGCTCCTCGTTGCTGATCTCCTCGCCCTCCAGGAACTTGAGCGTAAGCTCCTCGTCCCATTCGGCGACGGCCTCAACCATCAGCTCTCTTTGAGCATTTGCTTCTTCCAATAGTTCTTCCGGAACCGGAAGAACCCGGACCTCGTCGGAAACCTTATCCCCGAAGTACATGGCCTTCATCTCTATCAGATCAACCATGCCCTTGAAGTGATCCTCGCTGCCTATCGGCATCTGGATCGCCACGGGGTTGCACTTCAGGCGGTCCTTCATCATCCTCATCGCGCGGTAAAAATCCGCGCCGGTGATGTCCATCTTGTTCACATAGGCCATCCGCGGAACATTGTATTTGTCCGCCTGGCGCCAAACGGTCTCGCTCTGGGGCTCAACTCCGCCCTTCGCGCAAAAAACGCAGACAGCGCCGTCCAAAACCCGCAGTGAACGCTCAACCTCAACGGTGAAGTCGACATGGCCGGGGGTGTCGATTATGTTTATCCTGTGGTCTTTCCAGTAAGCCGTGGTAGCCGCGGAAGTTATGGTGATTCCCCGCTCCTGCTCCTGCTCCATCCAGTCCATAGTAGCGGCGCCTTCGTGGGTTTCGCCCATTCTGTGGGTGCGCCCGGTGTAAAACAAGATGCGCTCCGTAGTGGTGGTCTTACCCGCGTCAATATGCGCCATTATGCCGATATTGCGGATCATGTTAAGCTCTGTTTGTCTTGGCATGTCGTACCTCCTTTCCCGTACAGGTTATTCTTGCCTTTAAACGTGAATTTATAATCAATGTTTCTTGTGCCTTTCGCCCTTGCCTCGCAATAAAACGCGAAGCGGGCTCATATTGAATCTTACCAGCGGTAGTGGGCAAACGCCTTGTTGGCCTCGGCCATGCGGTGCATTTCTTCTTTACGTCTCACTGCATTACCGCCGTTGTTTGCCGCCTCCATGATCTCGTTTGCCAGCCTTTCCTTCATCGTCTTTTCGCCCCTGGTGCGTGAAAAGTCCACCAGCCAGCGTAGGGCCAGCGTCTGCCTGCGCTCGGTGCGAATTTCGATGGGAACCTGGTATGTGGAGCCGCCGACTCTCCTTGCCTTAACCTCTAAAAGGGGCAGGATGTTGTTCAAAGCGGTCTGGAACACTTCCGAGGGATCCTTGTCCGTCTTTCCCTTGATGATGTTAAAAGCGTCGTAGCAAACCGATTGGGCCACTCCGCGCTTGCCATCATACATTATCTGATTTATTAGCTTTGTCACCACGATGCTGTTGTACAGCGGATCCGGCAACACTTCGCGCTTTGGTATAAATCCTCTGCGTGGCATGATATTTCCTCCTTCGCCGCAGCCCGCCCTCCCTATGGTTCATTCAGGGAAAAGCGGCTGATGATAACGCGCGGGCAAAGCTTTACCGCCCTGCGCGGCAGACCCTCGGCCTGCAAAACACTATCTTTTGAAAATTTAAAACATCAAAAAACGTCAGCGGGCCATGCCCCCCGACATTGCCGTCAGGCGATGCAGCATATCATTAGCGGGCAGTGCTTGTTCCAAACAACCGCCCACAAGCGCGCTTCCTGTTATTATATGCAAATAAAAGAAATCGCGCCGCCATCGGGACTGATATTATTTCTTAGCTCTCTTTGCGCCGTAGAGGGACCTGCCCTGCTTGCGGTTTACAACGCCTGCCGTGTCGAGCGTGCCTCGGACGATATGATAACGAACTCCGGGCAGATCTCTGACCCTGCCGCCTCTGATGAGAACCACGCTATGCTCCTGCAGGTTATGGCCGACGCCGGGGATATAGCAAGTTCCCTCGGAGTTGTCCGTAAGCCTTACACGTGCAATTTTGCGCAGCGCAGAGTTGGGCTTTTTGGGTGTAGTCGTGCTTACCTTTATGCAAACGCCGCGCTTTTGCGGGCAATTTTGCAGCAGCGGGGACTTGGACTTTTTGATATTGGTGTGCCTGCCCTTGCGTATAAGCTGATTAATTGTGGGCAATTCCAGCACCTCCTTCCGACGAATAAAAATTAGATTTTGCGCTGCGATTGTCAGGTCAACCCCTCCTGGTAAAAGAGCGCAATAATGCATCGCTCAAAGCGACACAGCAGACATTCTATCACGCTTTTGGGTGTTCTGTCAATATTTTTCTGATCATTTTAGCAATATTCTTTATATATATGAAGATAATGGCCGCCCTGGGCCATTAGGCGCTGCATTTGCTTCAAATCAGTATTCTTTATCGTTTATCTGTTGACATTTTGATAGCCATCTTATAATGTATAATTTAGCAATCTGCGCATCTGCTCACATACGCATCCTGCGTTATAAGTCGCACACTGTGCATATTTACTTGCTTATATAAAATATTATGAGGAGTTACAATGAATTTTATCGATGGTGATGGCTATATCGAAGCTAAAGAACGCATTCTGCGCGCATCATCCCGCCTCTTTTCAGAGAAGGGCTATGACGCCGCAAGGGTTAGCGAGATCGCCCATGAGGCCGGCGTAAACAAGGCCCTTATTTACTACTACTTTAAAAACAAGGAAGATATACTGAACACGCTA
>JBMNOE010000051.1:0-4115 GCA_050942895.1 Christensenellales bacterium | reverse complement strand
GCGGATTTTAGCGGCTATAAGACGAGCAGCTTCACCGACGTCAAAGCCACCGACCCCGCCATGCCGTATATCGAATGGGCGGTGCAAAAGGGCATTGTCAGCGGTACAGGCAACAATCAGTTCAGCCCGAATGCCGCTATCACCCGTGAGCAGATAGCGGTCATGATGGTCAATTACGCAAAAGTGGCGGGATATACCCTCCCCGCCGCCCGCCAGTACAGCGCCTTTGCGGATCAGACCAAGATCAGCGCATGGGCGGAGACAGCGGTTAAGGCTGTCCAACAAGCCGGGGTCATCGTGGGCAAGGACGGTGGCAAGTTTGACCCGCAGGGCAGCGCCACCCGCGTCGAGGCCGCGACCATCCTGCGCCGCTATGTGGAGCTTGTCATTGACGAAGGAACCGCGCGCGGCTGGGTAAAAAACGACAGCGGCCATTGGCAGTATTATAACTGGCAGGGCAAGTGCGCCACCGGCTGGCTCTCCGTCGCCGGCACCGATACCAAGTATTATATTGACGCGAACGGCGTCATGGTAACAGGCAAATGGCTCCAGATTGGCGGCAAGTGGTATTACTTCAACACAGACGGAAAAATGGCAAGAAGCGCCACCATTGAAGGTTACAAGGTAGACGGCGATGGTGTGAGACAGGAAAAATAAACAATTCCTATGATGCGGAGTAATGTCCGTAGCCAAAGAATGCGGGAGCGGGCGGTTCACACCGTCCGCTTTTCCTTTGCCTTTTTTCGACGGCGCCGGCTTGAATTAAACGCTTTTCCCGGTTGTTGCAGATAGGAGGTAGCTTATGTTTCAGAAGCGCAGTAGAATCATGTTATGTATAAAGCTGCCATCTGTCCGCGGCAGCTTTATGTAAAAAAGTCCGGCTGTATCTTCTGTTCTAAATAAACGCCGCCGTTTCCTCACTGAAAACGGCGGGATGCCTCATTGTCTTTTTATAGCCAAGCATTGCGCCCATCAGGATATTTCTTGATGGGCACTTTTTTGCTCCAGCCGCGGGCGGTATCGTCCGCTGCCGCGGTCCTCCCCTCCGTTTCGATTTGCCGCACCCACCCCTAACAAATCGAAACGGAGGAATCCTTATGAAGAATATCAACCTTCGGGATGTGTTCCCGGAGTATCAGCTTGATTGCTATATCGAAGTGCCCGACGACCAGTACGAGGAAGTCCTTGCCAGCCTGACGGCCGAGATAGCGGAGGTCTATGTCGCCTTCGAGCGCGCCGAATCCACCTATCAACGCCGCAGGTTTCGGTATAAGGCGCATTGCTCCTTATACCTGAGCGACGATATTGACGCAGACGCCGTGTGCCCGGTCCTCTCCGCGCAAGAGCAGTACGAAATTGATGAGAACAGGCGGATGCTCTACGACGCGCTTTCCAGTATGCCGAAAAAGCAGGCGAACAGGCTTTACGCACACTTTTTTATGGGGCTTAGCATGATGTAGATTGCCCGGATGGAAAGAGTAGCAAAAAGCCGTGTATCGGAAAGCATCATCCGGGGCTTGAAGAAATTAAAAAAATTCTCAAAAACTTGCGTTAAGGGCGGAACTTTGCCCCAAAATGTCACGGCTTATGAGAGGGTGTTTTCTCTCCATCCTCTAAACGGGGACAAGCCATGAACCCTCACGGCGACGCACTTTGAAAATTTCATATACAACATTCAGGTACATATTCCCGCAAGTCCGTTAGAAAGCCTGTAAGCGGCGGCGCGGAGACCCCGGCCATATCTCACGATGGCCGGGCGAGCGATAAGCGCCGTTTGCATCCCGGTTATGGCTGACCGGGCGTCGATACTGAGGGAAGAAATGATACTTGCTCACGCCCCCTTAAAGACTGGAGGGGAGCCCTGCGGTATGCGCTTGCTCTGGCAAAGCGGCGGTACAGGCGGAGCTATGACGGTGGACTAAATGATTCCCGCAACCGGGGAGCGTGGCAAATACGGCTGGAACTTAGGCAAACAAACGGAGAAATAACCGCGCCGCCATTTTCGCTATTCCTCTCTCAATGGGAATGCGGCTGTCTTTCGCGGCGCGGTGACATACGAAACCAGATACCACGGGCCGGGCTTGTAGCTTTCGTATGCAAGCCCGACCTGTGTATGTGGCTTTGAATTATTAAGGAGGTGGTGGCATGGAGCCAAGCAAAAATGAGCTTTACCGGGCTGTATTCAAGGAATATCCCGACGTATTGGATGTAAAGCAAGTAAGCAAACTGCTGAACGTAAGCACGAAAACAGTTTACAGGCTGATAGGAGACGGTGCACTATCCTCTTTTAAGGTGGGGCGCGAGTTCCACATACCGAAAGTGGCCGTAATGAGGTACGTCAAGGTTTTCGGCTCCCCGGTCTGCGAAGCGGCTATATGACAAAAAATATTCTTTGGGAAAATGCGCATTAGGGGCTGACCTGCTAAATAAGGCGCGGTACAATGTATGTGTCAATAGTAGGTGAAACCCATCTGCCGGAATGGAGGATTTATTGTGAGAGCAGAGCATCTACAAGCAAGGCCAATCAAGGTAACGGGCCATTTAGACGACGTTCGCGGTATTTTCCAGATGAAATTAAGCTGGTACGACCATAACGGCGAGCGAGGCCGCAAGAGCATTTCGACCGGCCTTCCCGTGAAGGGAAACAAGAGGCGCGCGGAGGATATGTTAAAGGTGGCGATTAAGGAGCAGGAGGCGTTACTTGCGCAGCGCCCCAATGCAGCGGATTTAATCTTTGCTGATTTTATGGAACAGTGGTTGGACGTAATTAAGCCAGAAATCAAATTGACGACCTTCGGCGGGTATCAGTTGAACGTCCAAAAGGCAATAGCTCCATATTTCCGCAAGCGCGGTATCCTGCTACGAGAGCTGACCGCAGACGATATTAACGACTTTTACGCGGAACAGCTTACGCACATTAAGGCGACTTCTGTACACAAGTACCACGCGAATATCAGTAAGGCGCTGAAATATGCCGTTGAGAAGGATTATATCCCGCACTCCGTCATGGAGAAGGTAAAGCCCGCGAAACCGGTAAAGCAGGCCAAGAAGAAAAGCAACGATATGGAGTTGTAATCGTATAAGTTCTTGCAGCTCCATGCTGTTTTTTACAGATTTTTAGCAGTTTAGGGCACCATGGGCACCATTTGAACGGAAGGAGATAAAACAGAGCATCACAGAGAGATAGAGAAAACCCCTAAAAACGTAGTGTTTTCAGGGCTTTTGTGTCTAATAACCATGCTTTTGATACAATAACACGATTCCTATGGAAAACCAGGTGGGTGCATCTGGGGGTGCGTCGGGTGCATACAATGACACGATTTACTTGGCACATTTACGGTTGACCATAGCGGTCATCATGAGCCTTTCGACTGTCCGTCAAGGACCGTTCATTATCATATCGTAGTGCTGTATCTGATCAGTCGCCGTAAATATCTTCTCAAACACAGTCCTTATCTGCTGCGGCTCGATTGCGGAAGCGTCGAAAAACAAGCCGTCATTCTTGGCTTGACACTCGATGATCTGTTCTACGATGACGCCATGGCACTGCGCGTCCATAAATCTTTCTCGTATGAAGGATTGTTGGACGACTGTTCTGATTATGAAAAGGCGATCCTCAGTGAGTCACTTCTCGCGTTAAAGACGATTTTGAAACGAAATAGATCATAGCAGGGATACCCTTTGCAACCTTGCAACCTCGATACTCTTTCATGTAAAAAACCCCATAATATCAAGAGATATTGAGCAAAACAAAGGTTGCAAACAGCATTTTATATTTGCAATCTTGACACCATTTTTTGCATTGTTGAATCCTCAGCAGCATGTCCTTTGCATAAAAGAAAAAATCGCAGGATGACGGCTCTACACACCGCCGCCTGTGGTTTTTCCATCTTACTTATTATTTATATCCGCATGGATTTCGACGCCATCTCTGAACTTCACAGTCATTTCGCTCTCCGAATGGACGGCCACCGATTCGACGATGGCAAGCCAGAGTTTTTCATCAAACTCGGTAACCAGCTTATCATGGCATTTCAAATCGTCAAGGAAGCTTGTTATCCTTTCTCGCTTGGCGGTGCGTTCCAACAATTTATCGTTGATTTCAGTAATGCCGT
>JBMNOE010000033.1:0-22881 GCA_050942895.1 Christensenellales bacterium | reverse complement strand
ATTTTCTATCCTGTCGACGCCGAGGAGAAGCTGGTGGCGATGCTATCTGCGGGCAATACTGATGGAGCACTGATGATCATAAACGGAATGTGGAATAGCGGTCTTTCTCTTTTTGAGGCGCAATGCACCGCGGTGTTGCATATCGGTACAATCATCAAACAGCTTGGTGGAATAGATGTCAGTCAGCTTGGCGTTTTAGACATCCACCAGGCAACCTGTTTGCTGGAAAGCTGCCAGAGCGTTCAGAGCGTTCTGATGATTGTGACGGAAATCATCACTAAGGTATGCGCCTATGCAAATGCTCAGTCTAGCTATCATATCGAGTTGCGTAAAGGCAGGATCGAGCGGTACATTAATGATCATTTCCATGAAAGCAACCTGAATCAAGCGCAAATAGCTGGAGAGTTCAATATCACTCCCAGCTACTAATCATATATTTTCAAAAAGTACTTTGGCGAGAATATGCATGACTACATAAGCCGCAAGCGCATACAATCAGCTAAAGCATATCTTGCGGGCGGCAGCAAATCATTGACGGAGATCGCGGAAAATGTGGGCTTGCTAAACGCGCTATCGTTGATTAGGCTTTTTAAAAAATATGAGAATATTACTCCAGGTGCGTATCGTGAAATGCATAAACTGGATAATAGGCGTGAAAGCGAAGCGATAGATGCTTAGAATCTGCTGATAGCCCATAACAGAAAGAAAAAAGCCGTCTTTTTAAGTTGCATATACTGGCGGCGCTGTTGATGGTGCTTTTGACGCTCCTACATATCATTGCTCCCAGCGCGCTATATTATGTCTTCGGCTAGAACCGTGAAAATAGCCGCAGAAAGCGGTTTTGCACAATAGCAACTTGAGCGGGACGAAAAGAGATAACAAAAAAAGAAAAAAGAAAAAAGCCGGGGCGGAGATTTCACTCCCGGCTTTTGCTGTTTAATAAGCCATTCCTTTATTCGCCGAAGGCCAGCGCCAAAAGGTCGCTCTCAGGCTTTTTTGTCAGTAGTGAAACAACCCATGTTAAAATGAAGGACACCGCCATGGCGATGCTGCCGGTTACGGGCGTTTGCGACATGCCCATTATAAGCGTGAGACCTATTGATGCCGCCAAACCGCCGATCATGCCCGCCCAGGCACCCGCCTTTGTGGCGCCGCGCCACTTCAGCCCCAGCACAAAGGGGCCAATGGACGCTCCTGCGACAGTTCCCCATGAAAGCGACATCAGCGCCACGATTCCCTCCACGCTGGTAATTGATATGATAACCGAGGCGGCCACAAACACCACGCACATGGAGCGCATCAGGATCATCACGTTTTTTTGGCTCATGTTGGGGGTTAAAACACCCTTGAAAAGGTCCAGCGCCACGGTGGCGGCCGATGTCAGCACCAGGGAGGACAGGGTACTTATGCTGGCAGAGAGCATCAAGACCACGATCAGGCCCATCAGCATTTCCGGCAGGGCAGTATAAAACACATTGGGCATTACCATATCGTAGGCAGAGGAGGTGGCCGTTGCGCTCGGCAGAACATTGTTTAAAACCACGCGGCTGAAAGCGCCCGCGCCATATGCGCCCCCGCCGATCAAAAGAGCGAATATGGTTGAAATTATCATGCTCTTCGGTATGGATTTCTCGTCCTTTATGGCATAAAATTTATGCACCATCTGGGGCAGCCCCCATGGGCCGAAGGATGTCAGCACCACCAAAGACAAAAGCGCAAAGGGCGTTGAAACCCCTGTGGAGAATAGGCCCGTTAACTCGGTGCCGATATCAGCCAGCGCGGTAAAGGCCTGGCCTACGCCGCCCATATGCCTGAACAGGAAAAAAAGCATGAAGCCCACGCCCACGAATATAACAATCCCCTGGAAAAAGTCCCCCAAAACGGTGGTTAGATAGCCGCCCACCAGCAGATAAACCAAAGTGAGGGTTGCCATCAATATCATGCAATAAATAAATGGAATGCCGAAAAGGCTTTCAAAAACATTGCCTAGGCCCTGATAAACCGAAGCGGAATATGGCACCAGGAAGATGAAGATTACAGCCGATGAGATGATCTTCATCCATTTGCTGGAATATCTAGCGTTAAAAAACTCCGGCATTGTTGAGGTCTTAAGCCGCTGAGTCATGCTCCTGGCGGGCTTTGCCAGGAAGACCCATGCCAGCAGGCTACCGATTATGGCGTTGCCGATGGCTATCCACAGCGAGGATACGCCGAAATTCCAGCCGTTGCGCCCTGCATAGCCAATGAAAATGACCGATGAAAAATAGCTGTTGCCATAGGCGAAAGCGCTCAGCCAGGGGCCCACGTTGCGCCCGCCCAGAACAAACTCGTTCACATTCTTGGCGCCGCGGCGTGCAAAAACCGCGATCAGCACCATAATCAGCGCATACGCGGCCAGAAAGAAATACTTCATAATCCTTCCGTCCTTCCATTCTTCTTTTTGATTTTGGAATTCCACCGTAAATTCGGCAAATTTCCCCAAATATACCATGCTACCCAGCCATATTAACACAGCTTCACAAAATAAGTCAACCTTTAAAACCGATTTAATCTCCCCGCTCTTTTTTGCTATTTTTGCTTTGACAGGCCATGGTTTCGCGGAGTATAATTTCATTGTCCAGAAAAAAGGTCAGCAAATTTCGTTTTATGCAGGAGATTAAAACTTGAAAGGCTTATATATTTTGAACTATTGCAGCCCGGATTGCGATCCGTTTAGGAGCATTACGCGGTTGTCTGAGCACGAAGCTTACGCAAAGGCAAAAGAGCTGGCGGAAAGCTTTCAGGGCACGGCCTTCGGCAGGTTTGCGGATTTTGAAAATTATTATCCGAAAAGAATCAGAACGGAAAAATGGCTCTATGAAAGCTTTTTGGAAATGGGAGGCCGGCCCCAGACGCAGCATCCCCTGTATTTTGTGCTGCAGGGAAGCGAATACCTGGACGGCTGGTTTGGAAAGGGAACAATTACAAGGCTTAACCTGAGCAAGATAGATGAGGGCCATGTGAGCTTCACATTTGGCGACAGCATGGCGAAGATGGATAAACCGGAAAGAAGGCCTCCGTTTTTAAAGAGCGCCCTTGAAAGAAAAATCGGCGAATGCGGAGGAGTGGATCAGCTTTTGGAATCCGTGAAGGAACGCTACACATATATCGAGGCTCAGCTTTGGAGTGACGAATATATTCTGTAATTTTTTGGACATCTGTTGACAAAGGGGCTATGATGTATTAAAATAAACCTTAGTTAGCCAGGACTAACCAAGATAAAGGGGGCGGATAATGAATGAAACAATACGTAATACGGCGTCTTCGGGGTTTCGCATTAGTCATGGCCGGCGCCAGCGCCGCTTTTTTGCTCCTAATGATCCTTTAAAACCTTTGGAAAGCTTCTAAAAAACTAACGCCTTTTGAACAAGGCGTTTTCTTTTTGTTTTATTATTTATTCAGGTTGGGAGCGTTGTTGCTGTTTGGGAAAAAGTATAGTAAAATGAAGTGCGGGATTATCCTGCAGGCGCGGGTGCGCTTGTTTGTCAGCAAAGGAAGATGATATGAAAACACTCATGCATGCCTGTTGCGGGCCTTGCTCAATAAAATGCATAGAAGTTTTGCGCTCGGAGGGGATCGAGCCTGTGGGGTTTTGGTATAATCCCAACATACACCCCTTTACCGAATATAAGAGCCGCAGGGACGCATTCCTGGCCTACGCAAAGAGTATAGATATGCAGGCGGTGGCGGAAGGTGATTACGGTCTCAGGCAGTTTATCCAAGAGGTATCGCCTGATTTTGACGACCGCTGCGGCCGCTGCTATGAGCTGCGCATGGGGAAAGCAGCGAAATATGCCGCTGAAAACGGCTACTGCTCCTTCACGACGACTTTGCTTATAAGCCCTTATCAAAACCATGAGCTTCTGCGCAAAACCGCAGAGGAAGCAGCAAAGAAAAACGGAGTGGAGTTTTTATACCGCGATTTCAGGCCATATTTCCGTGAAGGTCAAAATGCGGCCAGATCACTTGAGCTATACATGCAAAAATACTGCGGCTGCATATTCAGCGAGGAAGAAAGATATAACAAAAGAAAAAGCGGGTGAAAAGCGGGTAAAGCCGGCCCGAAGAAATGATTGATAGCTTTGCGGGGTGCCATTTGTTGAGCATCCCTTTTGTATTGCTTCTGCGGCTGTAAAATATTCAACTGCTGCTATCAGCTTTAGCTTGCTGCTTGCGCATCGTGTTGGGGGATTTGCCGAAGTTGCGCCGAAAAGCCTTGTAAAATGAATTTAGAGTTCCGTAGCCGCAAATGCCTACCATCTGAGTAATTGGAAGATCTGTATGGCACACCAGTTGCTCGGCCATCTGCATCCGTTTGCCTTCGACATACTCAAAAAAGCTCTTGCCGGAAAAGCGGCGAACTATGGCCTGAAGGCGGGCCTCAGGGATGCTAAAATGAGCTGTTACCGCTTTAATGTACAGATTGATGTCATCTATATGCTCGTTTATATATGTAAATACAGAATGCTCGAAGGCTTCATTTTCATCCTGCTGGCGCCTGTGAATTCCCTCACAGGCTTGCGCTGCGCTGGTCTTAAGGCGATTAAAGAGCGTATCAACGTCCAGCGATGCGTCATAATCAGGCAGCGCCATTAGCTCCTGCCCAAGGGTGGCCAGCTCGCTATGGACAAGGACCAGTTCTTGGCGGAAGGTGAAAAACACCTGCTGGACCTCGCTTTCCGACAGCAGCCCAGACTCGCACATGCTGGACAGAGCGCTTTCGATAACCTTCGCCGCAGCGTCGCTGTCCTGGCGCAGTATCAGCTGATAAAACCTTGCCGCCTCGTGGCGATACGGCAATGAAGAGGTGCTGGAGGCGGGCAGATCGCACCACCCGCAAACGGATTCGCCGTCTATTCCCATCTGCCGCAGAATTCGCTGGCACTGGGCAAATGCGCCGTACAGCTCCTGCATTCCGGAAAATAGATCGCTGAAGGCGATGCGGTTGCAGGTATTTTCAGGAAGCGCTCTCATCAGGGCCTCAAGCAACTTGCGGTGGGCATTGATCTCATCTTCCGGCAGAACTAAAACCAGCAGATTGGCGGTGAAATGGTGGTGCGTCCCCGGCGGCAGCATAGAGTTCACCGCAGATAAAATTAAGGAACGGCGTGCGGCATCGGCTGTAAGCATATGGCTTTCCGCATCGTTCAGCCGCGCCGCAGCCACCCTGTAGCATTGGGGAAAGCCGCTGAAATAGGCCTGCGCCCGCCCATAATCAGATGCATCAAAGGCCAGGCCGTGGAGCATCCGTTCAAACAGATTAACTCGCAGCAGCTCTTTTTGCTGTGAAAGTGCTTTTTGATATTGCTCCAGCGCCATATCGGTATCGCTGATGAAGTCCATCAAAAACTGGTATTCTCCCTGTCTGACCGGCGGACTTTCTGATTGTAGCCTGTTCCCGCCTGTTGAAGAAGCGGCCGATACCAGGCTGCGGATAGGTCGTATGCTGCGCCAGGTGAAAAAGCCGCTTAAGGCCAGACCGGCCAGCAGATAAAGGGCGAAAAACACAAGGGCGATCTGCTTGAGGGGCAGCAGTTGGTGAGAGATAAACGCTTTGGAGATTCCCACTGTGGCGCGAAGGCCCAGGCCGCTGTTCTCTCCTTCGATATAAACCAGCTCGTCCTGCGGAGCGTTGCCATGGCTGTAAAGAAGGGCGCCGCTTAAGTCATTCAAGGCAAGGGCGCCGTTTTCCAGCAGCTCTTGCGTTACCAGATTGGAAACAAGGCTTTGGGTGTCAATAGTGGCATAGAAAAAGCTGTTGTTGCGCGAGGCCGAATTTGCCATAGGCATCAGATACACTAAAGCGTTATAGCTGCGGTTATCAATTGAGACTATGTTTTGGGCCTGCACAAGTCGGGAGATATTGGCGCTTTCTATCATGGCGCTTTTCCATTCCGAGTAGTTATTGTGGCCCTCGATTTGAAAGTAATCCGGGTAAAAGGCATCGCCGGAGTAGTGAATGCGCTTTCCGGTGATGATTATATCGTTTGACAGCACTATGCCGCAATCTGTTATGATGCTGATTTTATATAGCGACCGGTAGAATTCGTTTTGCGCGGCCATGCTTCGGTAGTAATCCTCCGTGGAAAAATGGCGGATGTCGCCTTCGTCGGCTTGGGGCTTGATAAAGCGGACATTCATAATGGCCGGATTGGAGAAAACGTCCTGCAAAATTGAAGAAACCCCTTCTATCTCGCCGGAAAGTTGGTTCAGGCCGGATTCTAACATCTGCATATTGGTATTCAAATAATTTTGGGTGAACAGCGAATAGACCATGTGGTAAAGGGGCATTGAAAGCAGCAAAAGGCAGACCAGCAGCGCCAGATATGTGCAGAAAAACCGTTTGCTTACTTGACCTTTCATTCATAGGCCTCCAGTTTCGTTTTTAATCAAGTAGATTATTTATTGTTTGTCTTTGCCTATTATTATACTTGATTTATTTGCTGCCGCAAGTCTTTGGAGCCCTTAAAATGGGATTTTCAGAGTCTCATGGCGAAATTCAGCATCGCTTTTATGTAAATTCAGCATAGATTTGCTGATTTCATATTGTAAATTCGGTATGGCTGGGTTATTTTTAAGAAGCAAAGCATTATATAGGGTCATATCGAAGCTCGATCAAGGAACCATACCCGCCGGCCGTAAGGCGGCCTGTGCGCGGCGGCTCTTGGCGTCCTTGAAGCGGGGACACGCACAGCCTTCGCAGAAGTTATCGGTTTGCCATATGAATGAACCGCTTGCCCAATAAAAGGAGGAAACTAATGAAAAGAAATAATTTGCTGCGGGCCATCTTGCTTATTCTGACGCTGACTCTGTTGGCCGGATGCACGCCCCCTCTTTCGTCCACGCAGCCGGATTCCACCGCCCCTCAGGCGACCTCCGCCGCTGCTCAGACGGCATCTCCGACGGCTGCTGCCAGCGAAGCGCCTGATCAACAGAGCAGTCCGCTGACCGATTCGAACCTAAACCCGCCGGGAACGCTTCCTATAGCCAAAGAGAAGATATCTCTTTCTGTCGGCGTGGCGCAAAATGTGGCTATTGAAAACTGGGAGACCAACCTGCAGACCCTCGCCCTTGAGGAAGCCGCCAATTTTGATCTGAGCTTCGTCGAGTTCCCCAGCAACGATACTGAGTTTTTGCAAAAGGTTGAGCTGATGATAATGGCTGGAGGAAACGAGCTGCCGGATATTTTGCTGCATCCACTGGGCGGGCAGACGAATTTAGTTAAGTATGGGCAGGCGGGGATGATAGTGCCCACCACGGATTACTATAAGAATCTTTCATATTACACGGATCAGGCGACCCAGGGCCCCCAGGGGACGGCCATGTCCAAGGAGGAGCTTCTTTCATATGTGACTGCCTATGACGGCAGTGTATACGGCGTTTTTGCTATATCAGAATCGCTGAACAATCAATATTCAAGAGGCCGTGTAATGATTTACGAGCCATGGCTGGAAGCTCTGGAGCTTGAAATGCCGCAGACTACTGAGGAGTTTGTCTCGGTGCTCACTGCATTTGTGCAAAACGATCCCAACGGCAACGGTCAGGCTGACGAAATAGGTCTGGTCAGTTACAGGGATCTGATGACGGCAAACTTCATATATGCGCTGATGAGCCCGTTTGTTTATGCGCAGCCGGATTATTGGCTGGTTGAAAACGGAAAAATCGATGTGGCTTTCACTCAAGAGGGATGGCGCGAAGGGCTGCGCTTTGCCAAGAGACTGATCGACGAGGGGCTGCTCGACCCGGTTTCCTTTACTCAGGATCAAACGCAGATGACCGCCATGATCAGCCCGGATCCGGCAACTGTGGGGGCCTTTGTGCGCATTTCGTCTTCAAACCTGAGCGCGACCGACCCCAAGCGCGAGCAATATGTTGGTCTTCCTCCGCTGGAAGGGCCAAGCGGCCTGCGCCAACAGTGCTGGGTGCCGATCCTTCCGACGATCAGAATGGTCATCACTAAAAACTGCGAATCGCCGGAGGCGGCCTTCTTGTTCGGCGATTTTATGTGCAGCGAAGAAATGTCACTGTGGAACCGCTTCGGCCGTGAAGGAATCGAGTGGACGCAGCCTGAGCCGGGGGATCGCTCTTTGTTTGAGAGCGTCGGCTACAAGCCCACGTTAAAGTTCGTCAGCAACGCCTGGGGAACCATGCAGAACGTGTGGTGGGGAACAACCGGCCCGCATATTATTTCAAGCTATTGGAACGACGGCGTTGTTTCCTCCCACGACTACAGCGGAGGAAATTATCCCGCGTCCGGCGCTCAGAAGGGTATCGGCCTTGAAATACAATATGCAAAAAAAGAGGGCGCTGTTGTGGGCCTTGTTTACAATGAGCAGGAGCAGGAGGTTATGACAGAGCTGCACGGCACCATTTTGACCTATATGCGCGAATATTTCACGCGGTTTGCCATGGGCGATGTAAGCCTGGACAGCGACTGGGACGCTTATTTGGCCGAGTTTGACCGCATGGGATTGAGCGAGGTTATCGCTGTGACGCAGGCCGCTTATGACCGCCAGCAGGCCATCAGCAAATAAATCATAGCCGTGCAACGCGGAAAAGGGGCGGCAAAAGCGCCGCCCCTAAAGCTTTAATAAGGAGATCATGCCGATGCTGCTACGTTTAAAACGAAAATATCAGCCCTTTTGGCAGCTATACCTGTTTCTGCTGCTGCCGCTGGCGTATATTATACTTTTTGCATATGTGCCCATGGCTGGCATCCAGCTTGCCTTCAAAAAGTTCACGATTCTTGGGGGAGTGTGGGGAAGCCCCTGGGTGGGTATGGCGCAGTTTGAGAAGTTCATACGCTCATATTATTTCAACCGTGTGATAAGCAACACACTGCGCCTGTCGATCTATTCGATAATCGCCGGGTTTCCGTTTCCGATTGTATTCGCACTGCTGCTAAACACTGTCACTCATATGCGCTTTAAAAAGACCGTTCAGACCATCACCTACATGCCCCATTTTATCTCCGTAACGGTAATCGTCGGGATAATAATGCAGGTTTTCCATCCCAGCAAGGGTATATACGGCATTGTGATGGCCGCATTTAACAAAAAGGCTGTGGATCTGCTGGCAAGCCCCGGTGCATTTCCCCATATGTATATCTGGTCGGGCATATGGCAGGGGTTTGGATGGGGATCAATAATCTACCTTGCGGCCCTCACTTCGGTTAGCCCGGAGCTGCACGAGGCAGCCGCAGTGGACGGAGCAAGCCGCCTGCAGCGCATCCTACATATAGACATCCCAGCCCTTGTCCCAACCGTGGCAATATTGTTGATTCTGCGCCTGGGGCAGATAATGAACACGGGCTTTGAAAAGATTTTTCTGATGCAAAATGATCTGAATTTGCGGGTAAGCGAGGTTATATCTACCTATGTTTATAAGCAGGGGTTAGGCTCCGGCGCGTCAAGCGATTATTCATACGCAACGGCGATAGGGCTGTTCAACTCGGTGATCAATCTGCTGCTGATAAGCGGGGTCAATTTTCTGGCCAGGCGCTGCGGCGAAATCAGCTTATGGTAGAGGGGGAGACGTTTTTGATTGCACAAACAAATATCAGGCCGCGCCGGCGCACCCGTTTGAGCAGCGGCGACAGGCTGTATTACATTTTCGCATATACGTATATCATTTTGCTGACTTTAGGCGTGCTATATCCACTGATATATGTCGTTTCCGCGTCATTCTCATCTCCGGGGGCGGTGTCGACCGGAAAAGTGATTCTCTGGCCGGTGGAACCCAGCCTGGAAGGCTATAGGGCCGTGTTTAGAAACCCAAATGTGTTGACAGGATACCGCAACACGATTTTTTACACAGCAGCGGGCACGGCTTTCAACGTGTTCATGACGCTGATCTGCGCCTATCCCCTTGCTCGAAGGGGGCTGCCACATCGCGGGGGAATTACATTCCTATTTTCATTCACAATGCTCTTTGGCGGCGGAATGATCCCAAACTATCTGCTGATGCGGGATTTAAAGCTGCTTAACACCGTCTGGGTCATGATCATTCCGGGGGCGATCTCCGTCTACAACATGATAGTGACCAGAACATTTTTTCAAACCAACCTGCCTGATGAGCTGCTGGAGGCAACCCGCATAGACGGCTGCAGCGACATTCGTTTTTTTACAATGTTTGCAGTGCCGCTGTCAAAGGCCGTAATCGCGGTGATTGCCATGCAGTATGCCGTGGGACACTGGAACTCCTACTTTAACGCCTTCATCTATCTTTCGGATAAGAAGCTGTACCCGCTGCAGATATTTCTAAGGGAGATACTGGTGCAAAGCAAGATAGATATTAGCGATGTGGTGGATCCTGAGACGGCAATTGCCCGGCAGGGGTTGGCGGAACTGCTGAAATATTCGCTTATCATCGTGGCGACAGCGCCTATACTGTGCGTATATCCGTTTATCCAGAAATATTTCGTGCAGGGAGTTATGGTTGGATCGCTCAAGGGGTGACATCGCTGCGGGCAGCCCTGTTTTGCCGGCGAAAGGCAAGGGGTGAAATTCCTTCCTGCGCAGCAAAACTGCGGCAAAAGTGCGCCGAGTCATAAAAGCCAGTGCGCCGGGAGATTTCCAGCATTGAAAGCTCGGAGCCGGCGAGCAGATCCTTGGCCTTTTTAAGGCGCAGCGCCAGAAGAAAGCGCCCCGGAGGCAAGCCCATGATTTGCTTGAATAGAATTATATAGGCGCTTCGTGACATTTTGGCGGCCTTGGAGAGAGTTTCTATTGTAAGGGGCTGATCATATGTTTCATACATGAGCGCAATGCTGCGCGCGAAGGATTCGTCGGCCTTGCTTGTGTCGGCGAAGGCTTTACCCTCGGCGCTTAGGGCATAGAGGCTGCATAGCTTTGCGATCAGAATCAGCGCGTTTGCATTGCAATACACGCTTTGGGTCGGATCAAGGGGTCTTGAAAACGGCAAAAGGCGATCCAGTATATCTTCAACAGCTAAAAAGTCCTCCTGGCCAATCTTCATGTGGGGCGCACTGCGGCCCAGGCTGCGCATGAGCGGATCCACAGCGAACAGCTTCACATAAAAAGGAAGCGCATACAGCTCCGCCCCATAGCGCTCCATAAAAAGGGGATGTATCAGCATGTGAAAGACATCCAGATCGTCTGTCGAGTGGTAGCCGTGGCGCACATTGGGCGGAATGACGAAGAAATCACCGCGAGCTGTGGGCATGCGCTGTCCTTCAACGTAGTGCCAGCCGTTGCCGGACACGATTATGTTGATTTCATAAAAGCCCTGGGTGTGCATACCGATGCTGTAAGAGCGCTGTATGAAGCTGTGAACCCAGTCGTACACCCCCCATCGGAAAATTTCTTCGAGAGTCCAATGGGGTTTTGCATCGTCAGATAAAACAATTGGATACATAATCCTTCCCTCCGTAATACACTATATTACAAAAATAATTGTATTTCAATACATATGCAAAAAGAATAAATTCCTATATACTGACAATAAGAACCCAAAAGGAGATAAAGCAATGTTGCCGCGTATTCAAAAAATATACGAGGAATCAAAAGAATATGGAGTAAACCAACCGCTTTCCACATTTGATTATGACAGAAACGAAGCTGCCTTGGGCCCCTTTGCCGGGCTTGAACGCTGGGAGAAAATCGCCAGGGCGACCGCCTACGCCATCACGGCTCAGACGGTTTATATCCGGCCCTATGACAGGCTGATCGGTCGGATTTACCACCTGAACAGAAAGCCGGTAGACCGGCCGGACCCTGATTTTGATGACCATTCAGAGGCATTAGAGCGCATCCAGCGGGAAATTCCGGGGTATGACGAACTGCGCAGACATCAGCTTTGCGGCGGAACCGGTCGCGGGCATATCACCTGGATGTGGGATAAGATTCTCACCATGGGAACATCCGGAATGAAAGCGCTGTACGAAGAAGAACTCTTGCGCGCCCGCGATGAAGAAGCCTCGCAGTTCTACCGCGGAGTGCTGATAATGCTGGACGCGCTGGAGCAATGGAATATGCAGCATGTTCAGGAGCTTGAGCGGCTGGGAATGCACGAAATGGCGGCAATTTGTTCGCGTGTGCCAGAGCAGCCAGCGGCCAGCTTTCACGAGGCGGTGCAAGCCTTCTATATGCAATATTTGGTGGTCATGCGGGAAAACCCATATGGCGGCAATGGCCCGGGGCGGCTGGATTACTATCTGTGGCCGTATCTTGACAGGGATTTGCAAAAGGGCGCCATCACCCTTGATGAGGCAAGGGAACTGATAGACGAACTGTTTATTCGCATAAATGAGCGGATATATATGGGGGATAAATGGGTGGAGGCCATCGTGGTGGGCGGCTCCCATCGCAACGGCGCAAGCTCGATAAACCCGCTTTCCCACATTATGATCCATTCCATAATGGCGCTGAACATAACGCATCCTTCAGTTTATGTGCGCCTGCCCAAGGACGCCCCGGAGGATTTTCTGAACCTTTGCGCCTCTTACCTTAAGAGCGGTGAAAACCGTGCGCAGCTATTGAGCGACGAGCAGATCACCCGGGCGCTGTACCAGCACGGGGTGACCCCCGGCGACGCCACGGAGTATACCTGCGGGGGCTGCATGGAGATCGGCATACAGGGGATGACAAGCGACTTCCTGTTTAACGGCTGGCTTAATGTGCCGAAAATACTGGAGCTTTGCATTTCCGGCGGTATCTGTTTAAAGACAGGCGGCAGAATAGGAGCGTTTAGCGGCAGATCATTGATCGACTTTGAGGATTTTGAGTCCTTCTATCAATACTTCATCGGTAAAGTGGGCGAAATGCTGAAAATTTTCTTCCGTGCGCAGGATATCTACAGCGAAGAAGCGCAGAAGGCAAGGCCCTCATATCTGATTTCATCAATGATAGACGATTGCACTCTGCGTGGGCGCAACATGCATGCGGGGGGCGCAAAATACCACGACTACGGCTCTGCGCCCATCGGAATGCCCAATGCGGCCGACGCTCTCAGCGCTATAGAGCAGGCGGTGTTCCTGCGCAGGCTCTGCAGCGCGGATGTGCTGATGCAGGCACTCGCGGCAAACTTTGAGGGGCATGAGCAGTTGCAGGCTGCACTTAAGGCTCTGCCGAAGTTTGGTCAGGAAGATGCGGCCGCGGATGCCATGGCCGGGCGCCTTGTCAAAGATATATGCGCATTTTATGTGATGGACAGGAACCGCTGGGGTGGGCGCGGAAAAGCCGTTGTGCTGACTTTCGTATGGGCAACCGTAGCGGGGGAAATCCTTGGCGCGGCGGCGGACGGAAGCCCGGCGGGGAAACCAATCGCCCAAGGAGTGACGCCCCAGGCCATGGGCATGAGCAAGGGTATCACTGCGGCGATCAACTCATGCACAAATCTTCCTTTTACAATGCTGAATGGGGGCGCTTCCACAATGTGGGATATGAACCCCGACTGGGCAAGCGAACCGGTGATTAAGGCAGTGTTTTCCACATTCTTCAATCAGGGCGGGCAGATATTTCAAGGGAATATGACGGATGTGAACGAATTGCTCGACGCGCAGAAAAACCCGGAGGAGTTTTCAAGCCTGATCGTGCGGGTGGGTGGATATTCCGCGCGCTTTGTCAACCTGACAAAGAGCTTGCAGGATGAAATAATCGACCGTATGCGCCATGCGGGCTGATCTGCGGCCATGAGTGTTTACGGTAATGTGTTCAACATACAGCGCTTCAGCCTGCATGACGGCCCCGGCATTCGCACCACGGTATTCCTGAAGGGCTGCCCTCTTGGTTGTCTTTGGTGCCATAATCCGGAATCCCAGTCAGAGGAACCCGAGCTGGCTTATTATGCGGAAAAATGCCGCTTTTGCGGTCTTTGCAGCCCTGTGTGCCCGCAAAGCTGCCACCAGATTACCGAACAAGCGCACCATTTTGACCGACAAAGCTGCATAAACTGCGGTGAATGCGCGCAGGTCTGCCCCTACGGAGCGCTGGAAATGGTCGGCAAAAGGATGTCGGTGGAGGAGGTGATCGAGGAAGCGATGCGGGATAAGGCGTTTTATGCTTCTTCCGGGGGAGGTATTACCTTGTCGGGAGGCGAGCCATTGCATCAGTTTGCTTTTGTTCAGGAGCTTTTGCGGGAAGCGAAAAGGCTTAAGCTGCATACCTGCGTTGAAACCTCTGGCTTCGCACCGTTTTCGCATCTGAAAGCTCTGGCGGAATTCACCGATTTGTTTTTATATGATTGGAAAGAAAGCAACAGCGAAAAGCACCATGAGTTCACCGGGGTGCCAAACGAGATAATACGTGAGAATCTATTAAAGCTTGATGATGAAAACGCTTCTATCATTTTGCGCTGCCCGATAATCCCGGGCTACAACGATAATGAGGCGCATTTTACCGGCATCGCCAGGCTGGCAAATGAGCTGCGCTGCATACGCGCGGTGGAAATAATGCCCTATCATGCGCTGGGTGGCTGCAAGCACGAAAGCCTGGGCCGTGAAAGCCCAATGCCGCGTATGCCCTCGGTTTCAAAGGATAAGGCCATGGAATATTTGGGGCTTTTGCGCCCTTTGACACATGTGCAAGTAACGGGAAGCTTTGTGCAGTAAAAGGTGCAGTAAAGTAAAAGGTGCGGGCAAATGTTCGCGCCTTTTCTTTTTGCCGACGAAACGCTGTTGCCGCAGGAAATCGCGGGTTGGCATTGCCATACCGCCTTGGGCAGAATTATGCTTGCTATCTTTTTTATGATTTAAAAACAAACACAGAAAATTAATTCACAGTTCAAAAAGAAAGAGTATAATTAATGTTATAAGACAGAGCGGGAGGAACCAAAATGGGCAAGGCTCAAGGAAGAACTGAGGAAACAAAAGTAAAAAAAAGAATGAAAAGAAAAATATGGCCATGGGCGCTGGTGCTGCTGGCGGCGGCCGCAGGAATATTTTTTATAATTTCAACTAGGATTGGGCAGGTAGGGCTATCGGCAATACGCTCGGCAACGGCGGAAAAGGGCAGCCTCTTGGTGACCGTCGTTGGCACGGGCAATCTGGAGTACGACGATTCATTTGAAATTGAGATGCCGGCGGGAATCACCGTGGATGAGATTCTTGTTGAAAAGGGCGATTTTGTTGAGATGGGCGACGCCCTTGCCGGCATAGACCCGGTATCGCTGAAATTGCAGATCGATTCCGTCCTCAGCGCTATCGAGGGGATCGATATGCAGATAAACGCTGCTAAGGAGACCCCTGAAAGCGAGGTTGTAAGGGCGAGTGTTTCCGGCAGGGTGAAGGCCATCTACGGCGAAAAGGGCGATTATGCGCTGGATGTGCATTTTGCACAGGGAGCGTTGATGCTCCTTTCGCTGGACGGAAAGATGGCTGTGGACATAGTGGGGCCCCTCGGCCTTGGCGTGGGGGATAAGGTCGACGTCACCCTTGAAAACGGCAGCGTGAAAGAGGGTGTTGTGGAGGGCATGGGCGAAGGCGCCTTTAAGGTGACATTAACCGACAACGGGCCGGCTCTGAACGAAAATGTGATCATACATGACAAGGATGGCAGTGAGGTCTCGTCGGGCAGGCTTTATATAAACCAGCCGCTTAGGATAACCGCCGCCCATGGCAAAATAAAGACGGTTCACGTTTCCCTGAACGACAGCGTGAGGGTTGGGGCGTCCCTTTTTACGCTGGAGGATATCCCTGCGCTCCCTGAGTATGAAAGGCTTATTCAGGAAAGGGAAAAGCAGCTTGATAAGCTGGATGCTCTGCTGGAGATATCGATAACAAACACGCTTAACGCAAAGGAAGCGGGGGTCATTCTGTCCGTTATAGTGCAGGAAAACAACGCTGTTTCCTCTGCTTCCCCTGCTTCATCCGGTTCGGCCGCTTCTTCGGCGGCTTATGGCTCTGCCTCTGCTCAGGCGGCGTCATCGGGCGCGGAAGAAACCATGACGCTGGCATTTACGGCGGCGCCGGCAGAAACAATGGCTCTGATGGTTAATATCGACGAGCTGGACATACTTTCAATCAGCGAAGGCATGGAGGTTAAAGTCACATTCGATGCTATAGGCGGGCGCGAGTTCAGCGGGGAAATCCGGCAGATATCGGACTTTGCCCTGGCGGGCGGCGCAGTGGCCAAATACCCGGTGAAGGTGCTGCTTGAAAGGGACGAATCCATGAGGGAGGGCATGAGCGCCACCGCCACAATAACCGTGGAGGAAAAGCAGGATATATTGCTCTTGCCCATATCAGCAATCCAGGAAAGCAATGGCCAGATTTACGTTTATCTTTCAAGCGATGAGGAGACGGGAACGCTTAAGGACGAAACCCTGGTGGAGACAGGCAGCTCCGACGGCGAAATGGTGGAGATCACTTCCGGCCTTTCACAGGGCGATACCGCTTATTACAAGGTGACCAGCAGCGAGCTGATGAACGAGGCGGGCTTCCCGTTCGGCGGGGGCGGCTCCCCCATGAGGCGATAGGCGATGGATAATATGATCGAACTGCGTGAAGTTTCAAAGATATATAATATCGGCGGGCAAGAGGTAAGGGCGCTGGATAATGCCAGCCTTAGCATAAAAGATGGCGAATTTGTCAGTATAATCGGGCCTTCGGGGAGCGGAAAATCCACCATGATGAACATAATCGGCTGTTTGGATGTGGCCGACAGCGGCGAATACATACTGGAGGGCCAGGCCATAGAGTTCTATAGCGAAAGAGAGCTGGCCCGAATACGCAACCTGAAGATAGGCTTCGTATTTCAGGGCTACAATCTGCTTTCAAGGCTGACAGCTGAGGCCAATGTGGAACTGCCGCTGATATACCAGCGGGTGGGGCTGTCGGAGAGAAAAAAGCGGGTGGCAGAGGCCCTTGAGCGGGTGGAGCTTTATGACCGCAGGCGGCACAAGCCGACGGAGCTTTCAGGAGGGCAGCAGCAGCGGGTGGCCATAGCCCGCGCTTTGGTGACGAGGCCGTCATTGCTGCTGGCGGACGAGCCCACAGGCAATCTGGATTCTAAAACCGGGGCGGAAATAATGCGCCTTTTTCACGAGCTGCACCAAAGCGGCAACACGATAGTTCTCATCACCCATGACAGCAATGTGGCCGGCCAGGCCCAGCGGCAGGTGCATATCCTGGACGGCAAAGTGTGGGAGGGCGAGATATGATATTGCAGTCAATCAAAATGGCCTTGGAGGCCATAACTTCAAACAAAATGCGCTCTTTTTTGACGATGCTGGGAATAATCATTGGGGTTATTGCTTTGATAGTGTTGGTTTCACTCGTGAACAGCGCCGCCGACTCAATCACAGACCAGGTTTCCAGCCTCGGCAGCAATCTATTGAGCGTTACAATCATGGATGAAAAGGAAAATCCACTTAAAATCGGCGAGATTGACGATATCGCCGCCCATGATGAAATAGCCGCAGTTGCACCCCTGAGCCAGATGTCGGCAATTGCAAAAAACGGATATACCGACGCAGTGGCAACTGTATACGGCACCACGTCTTCATACATAGATATACAGGGGCTAAGCATTGAATACGGTCGCTTTTTGCGCAGCACGGATATCGAAAACAGCTCATATGTGGTGGTCTTAAGCCAGGATGCGGCCACGGAGTTTTTCGGGAGGGCCGGCGTTGTGGGGGAGAGTCTGTCCATAAATGGGCGTAATTTCCTGGTAGTGGGCGTTTTGGAGGAAGGCAACTCGCTGATGACGATGCTTTCCGGAAGCCTGCCTGTGTATGTTCCATATACCGTGGCGGCGCGTATTTCAAGCGCGCCAACGGGCATAAGGACTATCTATGCCTCGTCTTCAAACCCCAACAGCATGGATGCGGCGGAGGCTGCTCTTAAGTCCATGATGATGCGGCGCTTTAAGCAGGATGAGGACGCGTTTTCGATATTCAATCAGTCCACTCTGATGGACACAATGGGCACCATCACGGACATGCTTTCAATACTGCTGGGAGGAATCGCCGCGATATCATTGCTGGTGGGCGGCATCGGCATAATGAATATAATGTTGGTTTCCGTCACAGAGCGCACAAGGGAAATCGGCATAAGGAAGGCCATCGGCGCCAGCAGAAGCAGCATCATGACACAGTTTCTCATAGAGGCGCTTGTGATCAGCCTGATGGGCTGCTCTATAGGCATAGCTCTTTCATGGGCAATAATGGAGATAGTGACGCTGTTGGCGGATGGCGTGATAGTCTTTAGCATTTCAGCGGATGTGGTGGCCATAGCCGTTGCATTTGCGGTAGCCATAGGCATGATCTTCGGCATATATCCCGCCCACAAGGCAGCAAAAAAGCACCCCATAGAGGCGCTTAGGTACGAGGGTTGATCATTGTTTGTTAAAAGTAATTGCTCAGCGTTTTCTGGCGATTTCATGCGAGAAAAGGCCCCCTGTCGTTGAGTAAACATACAGGGTTCCGCCGGGCTGATAGGGAATTCTGATGCTGGGGCTTTGCTCCGGGTAGAGCCGGCTTAACAGAAAGCCGTCATATTTCACATAGGCTGTGAAAAGTATATAGCTTTCTTTTGTCATCTCGTGGTCGATGGTGATGTAGTAGTCGATATCCGCTACCTGCACGTCTATGGCGGGCTTGTTCCTATTATCCGATGCTGTTAGCTGCTCAAGCTTTCTGCCGCAGCAAAATATTGACGCGCCGCCTGTGCTGGTCAAAACATTCATGCAGGAAGGGCAGACATAGAAGCGGACTTTTTTGATATTGCCTGCATCCGGCCGATTGGGGGTGATCTCGCCCTCCATCAGTTGGGAGATTTCTGCCCCAAGAATGACCGAAAGATCTGCCCAAAGGGAAATATCAGGGCAGCCAAGGCCGCATTCCCATTTCGACACGGTTTTATTGCTGACATTCAGAGCCTGCGCCAGACTTTGTTGGGTGAGGGCTTTTTCTTTTCTAAGCTGGGCGATCAGCCGCCCGATTTTTGCACAGTCCATGGTTTCATCCTTCCGATTATGTTGCGCTGGTCAATATCCATTGTATACCCTGCCGGTGAAATAGACAATCTACGCCCCGCAGACATCTTCTTGGTCAGAGCAGAGGCCGCTGAAAGAATGCAATCTCATTGAAACAGAATTTCACTTATGATATAATGTGATAAGTTTAGCTATTTTCGAAGAAAATTGCGGGTTAGCGGGCCCGAAAGCAGGCCGCTGACAAACGATGTATGATAAGTTTAGCTATTTTCGAAGAAAATTGCGGGTTAGCGGGCCCGAAAGCAGGCCGCTGACAAACGATATGAAAGACCCGATATCACATCATTCACGGAGGGCAGATATGCAGCTTAATCTGTTTGAGGATTCACAAAGGCAGGGCAAACAGGAATTGCAAGAACAGTTTTCCCCTTACTGTGACCTTGTGCGCTATAAATCCTCTGTGAACCCGGACGTCGATCTTGCGATGCTGGTGAAAAAGCCTGCGAAGAAGGCTTACGCTCTTTTCGCCACCCACGGCTGGCATCAGAGCATAGCGCCATTTCAGCAGATGGAAAGCCCGCAGGAGGGTCTGGAATACCTCCATGTGCAGGTGGATATGCGGGGCAGGGCCTTCTCCCGAGGGGAGCCGGACTGCAACGCTTTGGAGCTGATGGACGTGTACGACGCCGTAGCTGAGGTGCGAAGGAGATACGCCGATTATCTGCTGGACCCGGACGTGATATATTTCGAATCCGGCAGCGGCGGGGGAGGCAATGCCTTTGCCCTTGCGGGGAAATTTCCGGATCTTTTCGCTGCGGTGACGGCTCTTTATGGCATCAGCGATTATGCCGACTGGTACCGGCGCGACGAAATCGGAGAGTTTCGCGATGAGATGGATGTCTGGATAGGCTTTCCTCCGGAGGAAAACGAGGAGGCGTACCAGGCTCGAAGCGGCCTTTCGCTGGTGGAAAACCTCCATTCGCCCATATACATCGCCCATGGGGAGACGGACGAAAGAGTGCCCGCATCCCACTCGCGCAGCTATTACCAGGCGGCCCTTGCGTCGGGCAAGGAAAAGCTGGTTAAGTACTATGAAATGCAGGGCGTGGGCACCCGAAGCCATACCGGCAACGCCGCGCCGGAGCAGCTTGTGCGCCTGGAAAATGAAAGCGAAGGAAACCGCATAGCCAACAGGAGGCCGGTTTCATTGCCTAAGTCCGGCGAGCTGCTGGTGGGGGGATTTCTTGTCACCAAGCATTTTTCCGTGGAGCTTTCAGACATGGGAAAGCTGGCGCGGATAAAATATGATCTGGATAAAAAGATAATTGAGTTTACCAAAGAGCCCGGCTGCGGCCATAAGATAACTTGGTTTTAAAAGGAGTAGCATTATGACATATAAAAACGCTATCACATTGCACGAAGGCGGAGCGTACCTGATAAAAGGACAGCCGGTTTTCTCCGGCGAGAACCTGCCGAAGCCCTCTGATGCAAGACAGAGCACAATGGCCTACGGCATAATGAGCGCCCATGATCAGTCTGACAGGGGCGATGACGTTCTGCGCCTGAAATTCGACGCCCTCGCCTCCCACGACATCACCTATGTGGGCATTATACAAACAGCGAAGGCCAGCGGTCTTAAGGAATTTCCCGTTCCATATGCCATGACCAACTGCCACAACAGCCTTTGCGCCGTGGGCGGCACCATCAACGAGGACGACCACGCCTTCGGACTTTCAGCGGCGATAAAATACGGCGGCATTTTCGTTCCACCGAACCTGAGCGTCATACATATGTATGCAAGGGAGGCCCTTTCAAAGTGCGGGGGAATGGTTTTAGGCTCCGACAGCCACACCCGCTATGGCGCTTTGGGCACCATGGGCTTTGGCGAGGGCGGCCCGGAGCTGGCAAAGCAGCTTCTTAAAAACACATATGACATCAAAAAGCCCGAGGTGGTGATGGTCTACCTTGAAAACGCTCCGAAGCCCGGCGTAGGCCCTCATGACGTGGCCATCGCCTTGGTGGGTGCGGTTTTCGCAAACGGCTTTGTGAAGAACAAGGTGATGGAGTTCGTCGGCCCCGGGGTCAAGAACCTGAACGTGGACTTTAGAAACGGCATAGATGTCATGACCACTGAAACCGCCTGCCTTTCCTCCATATGGGAAACCGACGAGCAGGTGCAGGATTATTACTATGCCCTTGGCCGGCCCGGGGATTTCAGCCCCCTCAGCCCCGGCGAACAGGCATATTATGACGGAGTGATAACGGTTGACCTGGCGAAGATAGAGTGCATGATCGCCATGCCATTCCATCCCAGCAACGCTTTCACCATCAAAGAGCTGAACGAAAACGCCGGTGATATTCTTTCCTCCATACAAAAGGATACAATTAAGCAGTTTGGGGCTGAAAAAGGCTTCGACATAGTTTCAAAGCTTAAAGACGGCAGGATTTACGCCGATCAGGGCGTCATCGCAGGCTGCGCGGGGGGCATATTCGACAATCTCTGCGATGCGGCGGCTATACTGGACGGTGGTTCCACAGGCAGCGGCTATTTCTCCCTTTCCGTATATCCGGGCAGCATGCCCGTTGGCATGGCCATCGCCCGAAACGGCGTCATGGAGAAGCTGATGGCGGCGGGCGCTGTGGTGAAGCCGGCTTTCTGCGGACCATGCTTCGGCGCCGGGGATGTTCCCGCCAACAACGGCCTTTCAATCCGCCACACCACAAGAAACTTCCCCAACCGCGAAGGAAGCGTGCCCGACCAAGGGCAGCTTGCCTCCGTGGCGCTGATGGACGCCCGTTCAATCGCCGCGACGGCCATAAACGGCGGCGCCATCACCCCGGCGACGGATTTGGACATAGCCTACGGGCAAAACAAATATGAGCACGACAACTCAATATATGAAAAGCGGGTTTACAATGGCTTTGGCAACGCGAAGCCGGAGGAGGAGCTGCGCTTTGGCCCCAATATAACCGAATGGCCCAAAATGCATGAGATGGAGGAGAACCTGCTGCTGGAGCTGGCCGCCGTCATAGACGATCCGGTTACCACCACCGACGAGCTGATACCCTCCGGTGAAACTTCGTCCTACCGCTCCAACCCTTTGCGCCTGGCTGAATTCGCCCTTTCCCGCCGGGTGCCGGGCTATGTGGCCGCAAGCAAGGCTGTCAAAGCCATGGACGACATTCGCCGCGCCGGTAAAGCGCCTGAAAAGACTCTGGCCGCCCTTGAAAAGGTTTCTGATGACGCGAAAGGCCTGATGGAGAATACCGCCATAGGCTCCTGCGTTTTTGCCAACAAGCCGGGGGACGGCTCTGCCCGCGAACAGGCCGCTTCCTGCCAGAGGGTGCTGGGGGGCATGGCCAACATCTGCTATGAGTATGCCACCAAGCGCTACCGCAGCAATCTGATCAACTGGGGAATGGTGCCTTTCCGGATAGGTGATGACACCAAGTTTGACTATAGCGTGGGCGATTTCGTCTACGTTCCCGGCATCAGGTCGGCCATCGAAAGCGGCGCGGGCAGCGTTTCAGCAAAGGTGATAACTAAGCAGGGTGTTGATGACATCCAGCTAATAATCGATCCTCTGACGGATGACGAAAAGACAATCATCCTCGAAGGCTGTCTGATGTACTACTACGCCTCCAAAAATAACGGCTGATCCTTTAAATGAACAAGGAGCTTCCTCGAATGAGGAGGCTCCTTTTGTTTTTGGGGATGCACTTGGAGGAAGGGAAGCGTGCTGGGTGGCTCCGCCCCCAGACCCCCCGCAATCCTTTGAAAAGGCTTGACCCAAACTTTTATATGTGCGTGTATGAGATGCGGAGAAAGGGAGGCGTGCTGCTGGGTGGCTCCGCCCCCCAGACCCCCCGCAATCCTTTGAAAAGGCTTGATCCAAACTTTTTATTGGCGCGTGTATGAGGGGTGGAGGAAGGGAGGCGTGCTGGG
>JBMNOE010000008.1:0-99026 GCA_050942895.1 Christensenellales bacterium | reverse complement strand
TCTGCGGGGATTAGCTCCGCACCCACAAAAGGACTCATCCTCTTGTGCCCATATCCAATTTACTCAAAATGAGCAAACAGTCGTGATAAAGGGTTTCCAAAGGGGGCGTTTCTTTGGCGGGAGTTCTGCGGGGGTTAGCTCCACGCCCCACAAGGGACTCATCCTCTTGTGCCCATATCCGATTTGTTCAAAGTGAGCAAACAGTCGTGATAAAGGGTTTCCAAAGGGAGTATCCTTTTGGCGGGAGCCCGAGGGCAGCGCCCTCGGGAGAAAAACGTCACTCTATTTCTTCACATCAACCCAGTCGCCGTCGCCCCTTGCGCTGTCATATATTGCGTCCAGGATGAGGCGGGATTTTCTGCCCACATCGCCGGATATGCTCAAATGCTCGCCTGTGCGCACCGAGTTCGCGAAGTTATCGCTGCCTGCGCGCCAGCGCCGCACGAAGGGATAAGGTGCTTTTTCATGCCATGTGCCGTCGTCCTTTGCCCACCAGGTGTGGTTGCCCTCCGGCCCGCCGTTTGTATACACATAGGCGCCTGCCGTGCCGTGGATCTCAATTCGGGCATACCATGTGGGAACAGGGTACGAGGTGGTGGATGCAAAGCGAACCACCATGCCGTTGCCATAGTCCCATTCGGACCAGCCGTAATCCTCGGTTTCGATGAAATGGGTCTGCGTGGCGATGCCCGCCCTCACCCTCAGGGGCATTCCGATGACCTCCAGCAGGCGGTCGATCTCATGGACGCCCTGATTGCACATCGAGCCGCCGCCGTCATAGCGCCAGGTGCCACGCCAAGCGCCGTTTTCATCGTAATATTTCTGCTTGCGGTCTATGTAAAGGTTTATGTTGGCGGAAAGAATGCGCCCAAACCAGCCCCGCTTTGATGCTTCCACCAGTTCCATCATCTGGGCGGTGTGGCGCATATCGAAATCGACGCCCAGGAGCAGGCCCTTTTCCTTCGCGAGCCTGATGGCGCTGTCGCAGTTTTCAACGCTGACATCCATGGGCTTAGTGGTAAGGACATGCTTGCCCGTGTTCAGGCATTGCTCGGCGATGGAGCAGTGAAGGCCTGTGGGCGTTACGATATACATGACTTCAACCTGAGGATCATTCAGGAAAACGTTTATATCATCGCTGTATTTTACGCCTATCTGTTCGCCCAGCTCTTTTGCCTTTTGAAGGTTGATGTCGCACACGCCCAGGAGCTTGATGGCGGGGTTTTTGATCATCTGCATCACTCGATTTCTGCCCATGCCAAGGCCCACCACCACGAAGCGCACGGGATTGTCGGCAAAGGGGCAGGGGGGATACTCCGCCTCGCTCACAGCCACGGCTTCCTCGATGCTGCCGGGTGCGCCTGAGGGCCAGGCCTTTTTAAGGCTCTCAAAAACCAGCCTGCTTGCTTCCTCGTGGGTATGGGGGCTGTTTTTGGGGTTATGGGTTTCAACGGATATGGGCAGTTCCTTGCGGGAGGCCGCTACGCCCCGCAAAATGCGCTCCCAGGGTGTTTTAACTTTGATCATTCCATCCACTATGCTCACTGCCTTGCAGTGCATCAGCAAAGACTTCTTAATGCACTTCGCGAAATGCTGCGCCCAGCGGTCCTCCTCGATCAGGCTGAGATCATTTGAAGGGTCCCAGGCAAGGCCCCATTCGGGCACGTTCAGTGCGCCAAGGAAGGCCAAAACCTCGTCGCAGGTGGTGCCGCAGTTTTCAAAGCCGATAATAAGGCCCGCTTCCCTCGCGCGGTTTTTGATTGGGGTAAAGCGCTCAAGCACTCCGGCCATCAGATCAGGCCGAACGGCGAGCTGCCCGAAAAGGCTGTGATCCACTTCGTCGGGCTGCCAGTAAAAGAAGGAGCGCACCAGCTTGCAGTCCAGTATTTCGCAGGCACGGATCAGCCCTTCCAGCTTCTCCATCTCTTTTTTTTGTCTGTCCTCATCGGGCAGATGCACCTTGCACAAAGATGATTGCAGCGCACCTACCTTGAGCCCCAGCTCGTCCATCTGGGCTTTAAGCTCACTGAGCTCCTCGTCGGTTTGATATTCTATTCCTTTTCCATTTACCAAGCCGCGGAAATCAACATAATCTGCCCCCCAGCTCTTTATGATGGGCAGAGCGGCCTTTGCATCCATGAACAGTTCGTCCGTAAACACCGATAGATACATTTCGCACCTCCAGTAATAATGTGTTCAGCAATTTTAACAAGCAGTTTTTCTTATGATCAAACGCATAAAAAGTGTCGAAGCACCGCCATGGAGTTCTCATAATCCTTCAGAAGATCATCGCCGGCTGTTGCTTCTATGCTTATGCGGTTATCAAAGCCGGAGCGCTTCACTGCCTCGAAGAAGGGCGCATAGTCGAATTTGTCGTTCAGCCTTGGGAAGCGCCTGTCATGAGAGCAAAAGTGCAGATGCTGCATGAACTGCCCATATACCACGATTTCCTCACAGGATTCATGGTTTTGAACCATGGCAAATATGTCCGCTAAAAGGCGCACATTGTCCCTGTTTACAAGCCTTAGCAGGTAGTGTCCCTCTGCGATGAATGTCACTATATTCGTCGCCGGCGCGCCGAGGGGTTCTATGGCTATTGTGATATCGTTTTCAGCGCATATGTCGCTGGCCATGTGCAGATAGTCCTTAATCTGCGCAAAAGCTTTGTTCTTGTCTGAAAAGCCCTCCGGCATGTTCCTGGACCAGGCGGAGCCAAAGACGATGGTTTTACAGCCCATCTTTGCGCTTCTGGGCAGAGCCTTTTCAAGGTATGCCCGCGCCGCGGGAAGATCTGCCTTCGGTCCGCAGATTACCAGATTTCTTGGGAGCATACAGTTCATTGCCTCACTCTGTATGCCGGCCTCGTCTTGAATTTTCAGCCATTCGCTGAAAAGGGAATCCTCTGCGTCATGGACATCGAAAAGCTTCGCTTCGTAGAAATCGAAGCCGGCTTTTTTTACAAGGGCCGCGTTTTCTGTGTCGGTGCAGATTCCAAACCTCATGATGATCTCCTTCCTTTTAAAGCATTGCAGGGCTTGGTTTTTTAGTGAGCTTTCGCCTGTTACAGAACAGTACTAATTTTCCAGATGCACGCCGCCTTCCAGCAGCGCTTGACGGAGCGTCTCGTAGTTAAGGCCGCGAGTACCCACGCCTTCCTTTGAGCATAGCGCCGCTGCGGTTCCCGCTGCCTGGCCTTGGCCCATGCAGGCAACGGTGTTTCGTGTGGACATGTGGGCCTCCCAGTTGGATGTTATTATCATGCCTGTGGCCAGCAGATTCTCCACGTTTTTTACCCTTAGCGCCCTGTAGGGGATGCCGTAGGTGCCGCCGTTTTTTATCTGAAGCCGCGGTGCGCAGTCATGGAAGCCGTAGGCCATGATATCATCCTTGAAATGCACGCCGCTTAGGACATCGTCGATGCTGATGTCGTAATCGCACTCGATGCAGCGGCCGCGCCTTATGCAAAGGGAGGGGCTTGAGCGGGCGATAAAGGCCTTTTCGCATCCGGGGATGTTTTCCCGCAGGAGCTTTATTGCCGCCTGCTGCCTGCGCCGCAGCTCCAGTTCTGCCTTCACGCTTTCATCGCGGTTTGTGGGGCTTTTGTCCATCTGATAGTTAAGCTTTAGGAACATGAAGTAATTGTCGTGAACGGTGGTTGTAACGAATGCAAGGCCGATTTCCCTGGCTTTTCTCAGCAGCTCCTGATCCATGCGGGAAACGCTGGCCCCCACGCGCACCACCTTGCCGTTTTCGCCGCTTCGAGGCCCTAAAGCGCTTTCGTAAAGGGCGCCGGAGTTCTTGAAAAATTCATGGTAGCGGTCGATGTCAACGCCGCCCACGCCCATGCTGTTGGCGACGGGATGGTCGTTGGGCTCGGTGAAGCTTGCTCCGGCGAAAGCGCTTAGATCGCCGTAGCCGGTGCAGTCGATGAAGCTATCGGCAAAAAAGACCTCTCTGCCGGCGCGGCTTTCTACAATCGCGCCCAAAATCTTCTGGCCGTCCATCACCGCGCCGACCAAAAGGGTGTTGACAAACACATGAACGCCCGCCTCCGCAAGCATCTCAAAGGCGGTCAGCTTATATAGCTCGGTGTCTATGGCAGTGCAGACCGAGTCGTACTGATAGCCCTCCACCATTTCAACATGGCCGGTGGTTCCGCCGTTTTCAATCAGCCGGTCGATGATCTCCTGGGGGATGCCCTTCACCACCTGGCGTTTTTCCACCCCGGGGAAGGCCTTCCAAAGATTGAAGAAGCTGTGGAGCGCGGTGCCACCCTCAACGGCGATACCGCCGGGATAACCCTTCGATTCCACCAAGGCCGTGGGTACGCCCTGGCGCGCAGAGGCTATCGCTGCGACCACCCCCGCAGTGCCGCCGCCTGCCACCACCACGCCGAACTCTCGGGCGGGCAGCCTTTTGGCAGGCTCGTCATAATACCTCATTCTCATCCTTATCATTGCCTTTCAATTTATATTTGTTTTTATAGCATATTATTCATTTAGCTTATTTTGTTTTTATCGGCCGGCGATGCTGTATTTCTTTTTGTATTTAAATATAAATATATATTAAATAAAATACATTTTTTATTTTCGCTTGAATATGCTTTTAGGACAAGAAATCTTCCGGTTATGTATTTCCGCATCCTTTTCCGCATATTCTACTCGGATATTTCTCCCGATAATTTATCGCCTAACCGGGCGCGAGACTTTTTATCCTCGAACACCCAGCCGTTTTTCTACTTCATAAGTTTTGATGCCATGTAAGCCTTATTTGATTTTAATAGTACCATGCTCCAATGCCGAAAACAATGGGAAGGCCATATGCAAAAATTTTGTTCATTTACAACCTGCCTTCGGGGATGCTAAAATTCAATTGTCACCACAAATGGATGAATACCGTAATAACCACCAACTTTAGCTGCGGATCTGCCGGCGCTGGGCGGTAGCTTTTATTACCTATCGTGCATCGCGCATAGCAAGCGGCAATATCGGTTTTGCAAAAGGCCAATTAAAGGCCAGTTTCCGGTTTTTTTGGCTTGTTCGGTTGAATTTGGCTCATCAAGGCCTTGTTTTTCAAACTTTCCATTCCAACAAAGATTATATCCACAGAATCTGCAGGCAAAAGCACAGATAAAAACATAAAAAAACATCGACAAAAAAGCAAATGGACGAAAAATTAAAAAAACGAAAAGCGAGAAACGGGAAAAGAAAACGGAAAGGGCTGATCTGAGTGAATATAGACGGTTTAATGCAAGCAAGACGTAAAACAAAGGTGGACTTATGGAAGAGACTTAAGGTGGACTGGCAGCTATACGTGCTGATTCTGCCTGTTGCAATATACTTCTTCGTCTTTAACTACCTGCCCCTTTATGGCATACAGATCGCTTTTCGCGATTACAAGGCTGTAAGCGGAATAACCGGAAGCAAGTGGGTGGGGATGGCCCAGTTCACCAAGTTTTTCAGCTCATATTATTGCGGGCGTCTTTTTGCGAACACTTTCCTTCTAAACTTCTACAATCTATTGATCGGCTTTCCCGTGCCCTTGCTGCTCTCGCTTTTGATCAACCAAATGGAGCTGCCAAGGTTTAAAAAGTTCTCTCAGACCATCATATATGTGCCTTATTTTATATCGACGGTGGTGTTGGCAGGCATGCTTTACATCTTCTTCTCACCGTCAAGCGGCATAGTGAACAAGCTGATAGTGGCCACGGGAGGCGAGTCCATCTATTTCATTAATGATCCCAGATGGTTTCGCACACTATTCATAGGTTCAAACATATGGCAAAGCGCCGGATGGAACACGATATTATACATCGCGGCCCTCACCAGCATCGACACTCAGATATACGAGGCGGCCACCATTGATGGCGCAACGAAGCTTCAGAAGATCCGCTATATCGATATTCCCAGCCTTTTACCAACGGCGACAATGGTGCTGATATTAAACAGCGGCAGCTTGCTGAACAGCAACACCCAAAAGGCTCTGCTGCTGCAAACCCCGGGGAACACATCCGTTTCCGATATAATGGGCGTTTATGTTTACAATATCGGCCTTGGCCAGGCGCAGTATTCATACACGGCTGCAATAGGCCTTTGCCTTAACATCATCAATTTTGTCATGATCCTTTCGGTGAACATGGCCGCAAGGAAACTGGGCGAAGTAAGTCTTTTCTAAGAGGGAGGGAAAGAAATGGAAGCTGAAAGCACTATCAGGGCTCGGGAGACCGGCATCAAGATCAGAAAGACAAAGGGTGACCGCATCTTTGATGCCTTCAACATGGTTTTTTGGATAATTGTGCTGTTTATTATAATGTACCCCCTCTATCTGGTCGTAATCGCCTCGGTTTCTTCTCCGGAGGCGGTTCTGGCGGGAGAGGTAATCTTCTGGCCGGTGGACTTTTCATGGATGGGCTACGAGGCGGTTTTCCAGTACGGCGAGCTGTGGAACTCATACCTGAATGCGGTCATATACACGGTGGGGGGCACTGCTATAAGCGTGGCCATCACACTTATGGCCGCCTATGCCACATCCCGCAACTTCCTCGGAAAGGGAGCGGTGAACTTCTTCATAGTGTTCACCATGTTCTTCAACGGCGGCTTGATCCCCACATTCCTGCTTATGCGCGACATCGGCCTTTACGACACCAGATGGATAATGGTGCTTATGGGCTGCGTCACGGTGTGGAACCTGATGGTGGCAAGGACATACATACAAACGGCCATCCCCCAGGAGTTGTACGAGGCCGCTGTGGTGGACGGCTCCAGCCATTTCACATATTTTTTAAGAATCGTGCTGCCCCTTAGCGGCACCATCGTGGCGGTTCTTTGCGTATACTATGGGGTTGCCCGCTGGAACGATTATTTCACCGGCCTTGTCTATATAAGGGACAGGGCGAAACTGCCCCTTCAGACCATACTCAGGGAAATCCTTGCCACCCTTCAGACAAGCACTGCCCTGGACAGCATTTTCGACACCTATGGAGATGGCGTGCAGGGGATAATCGATACCCAGCGCAAGGCCCAAGTGGCCAAATATTGCTGCATAGTCATATCCACCGGCCCTGCGGTTATTCTCTACATTTTCATGCAGAAATACTTCGTGAAGGGCGTCATGATAGGCTCGCTAAAGGGCTAAGTTTACTAAGGCGCCGCAGAAATTCCTTGGTCATTCCGGCAGAAACGCCTGATGATATGCTACAAATACTGCAAGAATAGAAGAAGGAGTGAAGACATGAGGAGTAAAAAGTACTTAATCCTGGCCCTATGCGCGGCGATGCTGCTCTGCGCATCCTGCGCCCCGGCCACACCCCCTGCCGCCACTGCGGCCCCGACTCAGGGCAGCGCCGCCACCCAGGCGCCCGCCCCCACCGCTGCTCCGGCAGAACCCGCACCCAACTTCAACGCTGAGGGATTCCCGATAGTGAATGAAAAGATCACCTTAACGGCGTTCCAATGGGAGCATGAGAACCAGTCGATTGATTTTGCAAACCTGTGGTACTACCAACTGATGGAAGAAAAGACCAACGTACATATCGAATTTGAGGAAGTCAAGGATGGCGACTGGGAGACCAAGGTTAACCTGATGTTTGCATCGGGGGACTATACCGATCTGATCATACAGGATAAGAGTCTTAACATCGAGGAATATGGAGTTACCCAGGGACTGCTCCGTCCTCTGGACGATCTGATCGATTCATACATGCCCAACTATGCAGAGCGCCTCAAGATGAACGACTCCGCCCTGTCACTGCCCGCATCCGATGGGCAGATGTACTATGTCGGTTTCCTTATCGCTCAGGGCGTGAACCATGAGGGCAACTGGTATATAAACAAGAACTGGCTGGATAAGCTGAACCTGGAGGTTCCCACCACCATCGCTCAGCTCACGGATGTTCTTCGCGCCTTCAGGGATAACGACCCCAACGGCAACGGCATCCAGGACGAAATACCCTTCCAGACTTTCATGAAGCACATGACATCGGGCTTTGAGACTCATTTCACATCCTTCGGAGTGCCGGCAAACCGCCAGCATGTATATATCGAAGAAAATGACAAGGTTGTGTTCGTAGGCGATCAGGCCGGCTTCAGAGAAGCACTTGAATGGTTCCACCTGTGCTACAATGAGGGCCTTTTGGACAAGGAATCCCTGTCGATGGACTCCAACCTTTGGGGCACGAAGATGAACTCGGATATCGCAGGCTACACCACATATCTGCGCCTTTTGAACACTGCGCTAACCGAGCCGATCCGCGATCAGTTCATATCCATTCTGCCTCCTGTGGCCGACGGCTATGAAGCGAAGGTGTCCCAGATACTGGAGGTGCCGGACTTTGGCGCCGCCATCACCATCGCGAACGAGCATCCCGAGGCTTCCGCACGCTGGTTTGATGCAAACCTTGAGACGGAGCCGATGATGATCTCCCAGAATGGCCCTGTCGAGCCGATCGAGGGCAACGACATGTTCAAGGAACCGACGATGAGGATCAACGAGGAAGGCAAGTATGATGTGATATATGTGCCGGAAAACAACGGGCTTTACAGCATCGTTCCGGTGACGGCAGGCTTGTTCTTCGCGCCGGCTGACTATTACTCGCAGATATACAAGATGGCTCCCCACCGTGAGGAGCGCTTCAATGACAGCGTAATGTACGCCGAGGCGGGGGTGCTGGAGTACAAGTCATACCAGACACTGACAAGGCTGTGCAAGCCCACATCAGATGAAGCCACCAGGATAAATGAGCTGTATGTCGAGCTTGACAAGTTCATGCTTGAGTTCATGAGCAACTCCATATCCGGGGGTGTAACAGACGCTTCGTACGATCAGTTCTTGAGCACGGTGAAGGCCATAGGCATCGATGAATATGTCGGCTTGTATCAGGATATATACGATCGTTTCCTGGCCGGACAATAAGTTGAAGCCTGCATAAAGATAAGAAAGTTTGTAAAATCAAGGTGAAAAGCGTTTTAACGGCGAAGTAATATTATAAGCAAATAAAATTAAAGCCAAGAAAATTCTCGCCGCGGCTCACGGATTCACGGCCGCGGCGGGAATAGTGGCGTTTGGGGAGGGAGGGCTGACTATGCCAAGGCTTATGGGCGGTAAAAAAGGTAAAAAAATAAATATTTCGGTTGTTTTTATTGCATTGATCTTATTTGCCTGCGCCTGCGCCCATCAGCCCGTCGCCCACCCCGAGGAAGCCGGCGCTTTCGGTCTTAGGCTTGAAGGATATCCCATCACCGAGGAGAAGCTGTCCCTTAGAGCTCTGCAATACGAGCTGGACAGTCAGGTGATTGACTTTGCTAACATGTGGTTCTACAAAGAGCTGGAGGCATTAACGAATGTTCGCGTGGAGTTTGAGGAGGTTAAGCAGTCGGACTGGGAAACAAAGCTCAACCTGATGTTTGCTTCCGGCATTTACACCGATTTGATAATAAGAGGGAGCCTGAATGTGGAGGAATACGGAGTCATCCAAAAGGCGGTGATTCCGCTTGATGATTATCTTGAGGAGTTCATGCCCAACTATTACTCCCGCCTTGCGCTGAACAACTCCGGCGCGGGGATACCCGCCTCGGACGGACTAAGCTATTTTGTCGGGTTTTTAATATCGCAGGAGATAAACGCGGACGGCCACTGGTTCATAAACAAGAGCTGGCTGGATAGATTGAATCTTGAAGTCCCCACCACGATAGACTCTTTGACGGAGGTTTTGCGGGCTTTCAAGATGGGAGATCCCAACGGCAACGGCCAGGCGGACGAGATACCCTATCAGGCCACCTTCAACAACACAAACACAGGCCTTTATAATATGTTTGCGGCCTGGGGCATCGCACAGAACGAGGAATTCATAGTGATAGATGATTCCGGACAGGTGCAATTTACCGCCCGGATGGACGGCTACCGCCAATGTCTTGAGTGGCTGAATCTGCTGTATAGGGAGAAGCTGATCGACCAGGAGTGCATTACACAGGATGCGAATATCTGGGGCATGAAGGTCAACCAGGACACCAGCGGCTTTTTCACATACTGGCGGCTGCTGAACAGCGCTGTGGGCGGTGACATGGCCGAACAGTTCGTGTGCATGCTGCCGGTCAGCGCGGAGGGCTATCAGGCGCGGGTTTCATCCACAATGGAGCTTGCCCAGTTCGGAGCGGCCATCACGGTGCAAAACCAATATCCGCAAGAAAGCCTTCGCTGGCTGGACGCGCAGATGGAAACGGAGATAATGATGATCTCCCAAAACGGCAAGCTGGGTGACACTTTGGCCAAGGAAGAGGACGGGAAGTTCCGCGTTTTATATGTGCCGGAGAGCAATGCCCTATACGATATTGTGCCCGTTATCTGCGGTCAATTTTTCGGCCCAAAGGATTATTACAACAAAATATACAATATGGCTCCCCATAGGGCTGAGAAAGCGGGCTATTGCAGGTGGTACACTGAAAGCGGTGTCATGGAGCCATTTTCGTTTCAGAACCTGACAATGCTGGCGCCCCTTTCCGCGGAGGATGCGACCGATATAAACACGCTTTATTCCGACATCGAAAGATATATGACGGAATCAATAACAAAGTTTATCACCACGGGTGTGGATGACTCCTCCTGGCAAAGCTTTATCGGCGGCCTTGACAGCATCGGCGTGGAGGAATATATCAGGGCATATCAGGGTGCTTATGACAAGCTCAAGGAAAAATGACAAGCGCAATGAAAGGGGCTGTGTGGATATGGGGGAGAGATTGAAGGCATTCTTTTCGTCCATCTTTTTCAGATATCTTCTTTCATATGCAGCCATAATGACGGTGCTGCTTTCTGGGGTAACAATATATATGAACCGATATTATTACAACGAGTTCAGAAGCAGCGCAATCTCCCAGAACATAAACACTCTAAGCCGCATACGCTATGAAAACGAGTCTAATATTTCCACCATGATAACGATAGGAAACCAGATGGCACTCTCGCCATATATCGCGCCGTTCAGGTTTGAGGAAAACCCGGAAAATGCCTACCATCTTAAAAAGCAGATCGCCCTTTACAGCGTAACCACCAATTTCTTTGATCGCCTTTATCTCATATTTGATCAGGATGACTATATTTACTCCGCATCAACCTCCGTGCATATAGATATGTTTTTGGAGGAAGCTTTGCTTTACGAGGGCACCTCGCCCCAGGAACTGCGCAGCATGATCCGGGACCCTCAAAGCCTTACAATCATTAAAAGCCAAAATGTTGAAAGCATACTTTTAAGCAGCAGGAACGCCCCCATGGTCACGGTGATGGTGCCTCTTGGCATAAGCCGCTCCCAAAGCTTGGGTACGCTGGTGTTCATGGTGGAAGAAAGCAGATATCAGGAGCTTTTTTCCGATGAGATATACTACGAACATAATACATACATAATTTTTGACGGGCAGGTGATGGCGGGCAGCAGAGAGATTCCCCTGCCGGATGAGATTGTGCTGGAAAGCATGGGAAACGACGAAGCGGGCCCGGGGGCGCAGGTTAGCGAGCTGAGCTATGACGGCGCTGACTATCTGCTCATATCCCTGGGCGGCCATGCTTTGGACATGCGCTACGGGATTTGTCTGCCCCTTAGCGGCATCATAGAGGGCCTTCGGGATATTAGGCTGCGCTTCAACCTGTTCATGTTCGCCCTGAGCATCCCCTGCCTTTTCCTCACATATTATTTTTCCAGAAGGAACTACAGGCCCATCTGGCAGCTTAGCCATCTGTTTACGGCGGAGGCACGGCCGGCGAACGAGTTCGCAGCGATAGAATCGGGCATACGCGACCTGTTCAGGCGAAACACCGACCTGCACGACAGGTTGGGTCAAAGCATTTCTGTTCAACGGTCGGATTTTGTCAAGAACTTTGCAAAGGGAAAATACGCCGACCGGAAGGAGTGCATAAAATCCGCCGAGGGGCTGGGCCTTTCGATAGACCGGAGGTTTTTCGCAATCGCACTGATAGGAATGGAATCGGGAGGGGAATCGCAGTGCGGAATTGACGAGTTGGCTGAGCTTTGCGCCGATAAAGTTACAGGCTATGGCGTGGAGGTCATCTCCCTTGACCAGCTTTTATTCACAATATTCTCGGACGATGAGAAAATGCTGCTACAGTGGGCTGAGAGCGCCCACGAGAGGCTGGATTATCAAACCGCAATTTCAATAAGCGGCAGCCATGAGTCCTTCGCGCAGGCGTCACAGGCATATCTGGAGGCCGCCACCGCCTTCGACTACCGCTTCGTTATGGGCGTTGCCAGAGTGCTGCGTTTTGAAGACCTGCCCATGGGGATTTACACATCCCTTCCTTCGCTGCAGCGCTACACCAATCTTTTTCGACAGGCGCTGCATCTGGATGATATGGAGCTTGTCAGCAAGGCCATCGACGACCTTCTCAACTGCCTTAGGGGAACGGGCATGTCTCTGCTGGGCTTCAGATTGATTTATAATGAGATCATAGGCACCCTATTAAGCGAATATCTTTCGATGTCGGACGAGTCCGTCGATCCGCTGCAAATATACGACGTGTTCACCCTTTCAAGCTGCCACTCCATCGACGCCCTGGACGGTATGCTGAGAAACATCTGCCGTGAACTCATGGAGAAGAAAAGCGCAGAAAAGCAGTTGGGCGCATATCCCTTGATGCAGAGCATAATCAAATATATGAACGAACGCTTTGCAGACCCCAATTTGAACATCAGCGCCATTGCGGATGAATTCGGCATCAGCTCTGTGCGCCTGTCCCTTGAATTTAAGGAGATAATCGGCATGAACCCCTCTGAATACCTGCTGCTTTTGCGCATGGAAAAGTCAAAGAGCCTTCTGGCGGGGACGGATATGTGCATAAAGGATATCGCCGCAGCGGTGGGCTATTATGACGCCTCAGGCTTCATTCGCCGGTTCAGAAGGCAGTTTGCCATGACGCCGCTGCATTACAGGCGCAGCGTGAATGAGGGCCGCGAGTATGAAGATGAGTAAAAAGACAGGCAAAAACCAATGCTCAAAAATTTCATTTATTGACATATAATTTGAATCAATGCATTATTAAGCCAAAATAAAGTCAAAGATTGGGCCAAATAAAAGGCGAAAACAAAATAAAAGAGAAACGCCGCAATGAGCATCGGCGGAAGGGAGCAGTCAATGGATATCATACGCAAGGACAGCCATATGTACCACCTGAGCAAATTCCGCACCCTGATGTTTGAAAACGAACAGCAGTTGGATATTCTTTTGGAATCGCCGGATAAATCGCTGATCGTCGAAGATGACAGAGGCTATTCGATGGAGCAAAAGAAGTTCCGCGACAATGTGAAGGGCTCGACGGAGGATACGCTTCGGGCGAGGATCGAGAGCGCGAAGGAGGCCAATGTGGGAATACTTCAGCTCACATATGACTTCTTCTTCGGCGGCAGAACCCGCACCCTTTACCCCGACAGCGAAAAAACCGTTCAGGCTTACAAGGCGGTCTATGATCTGGCCAAGGAATACGGCCTTGAGTTTTCCGCCAGCGTCACCAACCCGTTGGACCTTGGGGGCGGCTATGTTAAAAAACACGATGAGGTGGGCTATTCGTGGCATTATCACGAAGGGCTTATCGATGACAGCGGCTGCTACAGCGTCAATATGAGCAGGCAGACCCAGTGGTCCAACAACAAGGGCCCTGTGCGCCTTGAGATCGACAGGATCGTCGTCTATGCCTTTCGGGAGGAGCGCTACCGGGATACCAGCTATTTTTATGTGAACCCCGATGAGATACTTGACATATCCGACACGGCGCGGCTGGAGGAGATGGGTTCCGAGGAGATCTCCAAGCGCGGTAACGGTTCGCTGCCGGTGCGCATAATTGGAAATTGGCAGGGGAAAAAGCCGGGATATGACCGCTGCCTGACTGTGCTTGTCTATAAGACTCAGGAGCTTGACTACTTCTGTGACGGTGCTCTGGGCTACATGAAGGGCGTCATCGACCAGCATGGGGATGCGGGAATCACCTATCAGGGCTTTTATTCCGATGAGATGCACATCCAGTTCGACTGGGATTCAAACGTCCACTTCGGCCTGAACGAAGTGACCACCCGTTATATGACCAAAAACTTCGCCCGCCGCTATGCCGCCGCCTACGGGAAGGAATTTGAGGACTTCGGCAAATATCTGGTCTATTTTTCATATCATCAGCATGGTTTTAAGCCGGAGGAGGAGAATTTGCCTGCCCAGCACATAATGAGCCCCGGCCCGGAAGGCATTTACCGCACATGGCTTTTCAGAAAGCGCTATTTCGAGATGCTAAACGATGTCGTGGTGGGGCTTTGCGCCGATACCAAGGCCTATGCGGAGGAAAAGTTTCAAAACCCAATCGCCGCCCAGGGCCATGCCACATGGAAAGAATCCCCCACGCTGGATAAGAATTATCCCGAGATGAAATGGTACAGCCTGAGAAGGGACGATCTTTTTTCACGCTATGACTATCACCCGGAGTATGTTTTCTCATCGTCAATAATCGAGGCGGTGGCCGGCTGCTACGACTATTTCCGCTGGAACGATTACTACACCGGCGGTGGCACAGATCACGGAGAGCATGGATACAGCGACCGAAACTATTACAACCAGGCCTTTGGGGCTTCGTTGGCCGCGCTAAACAAAGAAAAGAGGGGCTATGCCGGTGGTTGGGGCTCCCCCCAGGAGGTTTTGGACCGCTTAAACGCGATGGGGCGCGTGTTCGGCAACGGCACTTTCCGCGGCCCCAGCAGGGATCAGATCGTTCAAAACATGCAATCGCGCCTCACGGATGTGCTGGCCGTCTATCCTCTGGATCTTCTCTACACCGAGGAGCGGTTCGGAAGCTGGATGGTTCAGTACGGCTACTGCAACTATATCACCGAGCGCAAGCTGCTGGAGCATTCGCATGTGGATGAAGATGGAGCGATTATTGTAAACGGCAGGCCATACCGCGCATTGGTTTTCCTATACCAGTCATTCGTCAGCAATGAAACCCTTGCACTGCTGGAAAGCTTCCTTAAAAAGGGTGGCAAGGTGCTGTGGATGGCTGCGCCCCCCGCATTGGACTGGAACAGCGGAAAGCGGGTGCAAGGCTGGCAGGATCTGTTCGGCGTGCGGGCGACGGAGGCGCTTTACAGGGGAATGCAGGCCGGCGGCAAGTGCGTCCGCTTTGACGACGCTATCGGCACGGCGGATATGAAAATCCCCACAGATATGCTGCCTGATTATGTGTACAGCTTCGAGGCCGATGGTTCAAAAGAGATCGCCTGGCTGGGCAAAAAGGCCGTCGGCTTTGAAAAGGAATACGACGGGGGAGGCAGGGCCGTTTATGCCGCCTTCAGGGTGAGGGATGATCAATCCGGTTCAATGGGCGCGGATATATCCACACTTTTCGATCTGCTATGCTACATGGGGGCCTATGACGAAAAGGGCGGCGAGATAATCAGCCGTCCGCAAGGCAACAGGTACATGATACAGCGCTTCCCAAACGGTGCTGTCTCAATGGCGAACCATTACCGAAAATTCTATGAAAAATGGGCCAGCTTATACGGCCGCAATCCCGAGAGCGACGCCCAGGCCCTTAAAGGGCGGGAGCTTCCCACGATGGAGATTAATCTGGACGGCGAAAGCGTTTTGGGCCATGTCATCAGCTATAAGGGCAGCGGCTCTCTCACTTTTTGGCATGATAAAGGCAAACTTTTGGGCTACTGCGGCAATGGACGCAAGCTTATCGTTGACGGCAGGGATTATGTCTTTGCGGACGAGGACGGCGAAATTTGTTATGCTCACATCGCGGCGGAGCATCTGAACGCGAAGGAGGCCATAGCATTGTTTTGCGACAGGCCGGGCAGGGTGACAATACCCAACGAGACGAACATTGCTCAGCCCAAAGCGGTCGCCTGTAAAAAGAACATGCTGGCGGCGGAGCGGGAAATCGATGTATCCCTTTGCGAGAGCGGCATAAGCGTCAACTTTGATGAAGCCATGGCCGGAAACTGGGTTATTATCTACAGGGAATAAAAGGGGGAGTAAAGAAAAATGATGAAGCGGATACGTGTAAGAATAGACGACATCACCGGCAGACCTGCGCCGGCGCACACAGTTAAAACTCTTTATGCCAGCGATATGGACTTCGAGCCCGACGACAGGCGGCTTTCAATCGGGGCGGACGGAATCGCCGAGCTGGACATAACTGACAGGCCATATATGCTGCATGTGAAGATGACGCTGCCAATGTACGGCAATATATGGGTGATGGCCCATAACCAGGGTGAAGGCTATGATGGCAACTTTGTGGATTTCATCACCGAGGCGATAAGAAGCTATATCTGGGAGGCGGAGCGCTTTGCCGAGGGAGTTGTGCTTTCAGTAACCGCCAAGGGGCATCTGGAGGCGGCGAAGGAATATGCCCATCTGGCCGACAGAGGCAATGACACCGCTGAGAACCGCATGTACGCCCTTTCCCACGCCGTATATGCCGCGGAAGCCGCCCTGTTTGAGCGCTCTGCCAAAAAGCTGGATGAAAACCCCCGCCCGGGTCTGCTGCTGGGCTGCAACATGAACAAATTTTCATCCCCCGGCTCCAGATACGGCAAGTTTTACAAGCAGCTTTTTAACTGCGCAACGCTTCCGTTTTACTCAGGGCGCACCGTGCCGGAAAGGGGCGTTTACACCTATCAGCATGTGGACCGCTGCCTTGCCTATTGTCAGGATAACGGAATCAAGGCAAAGGGGCATCCGCTGTGGTTCGGCCACAAGGAGGTTAATCCCAAGTGGATGTTCGATCTGGACTTTGAGGGGCTGAAAGATGCCGCAAGGGAGACGATAACCCATCATGTGGAAACCTACAAGGGTCGGGTCACCATGTGGGACGCCATGAATGAGGCCCATGATTGGGCGAACTGCTTTGAACTGAACCAGGATCAGCTTCTGGAGCTGACTGCCGTCTGCTGCGAAACCCTGCGCAATTGCGATCCGGAGGCCACCAGCATAGTGAATATCTGCCTGCCCTTCGCGGAGTATGTGGCAGGGCGCTATAACTGCTACGGCTCATTGCCCGAACGGCTGATATCCCCCTATGCATATCTAAAAAAAGTCATAGACATGGGCGTGGACTTTGATGTGGTGGGCATTCAGCTTTATTTTCCCGCCAGGGATATGGTGGCCGTCTACCGTATGCTGGACACCTTCTCGAAGCTGGGCAAGCCCATCCACATCACAGAGATGGGCGTGAACGGCGGCACTCGCTCCGGGGCAGCCGCCGGCGGAAGCAGTTGGTCGCAGCTCAGCATGTCCGAGGGAAGCTGGCATGGCGGCTGGAACGAGCACACTCAGGCCGATTGGATGGAGCAGTTTTACACGATCGCTGCCGCCAGGGAGGATATCGGCGCTCTGGTCTGGTGGGATTTTATAGAGCCGTCCTTCTCCGGCAACGGAGCATTCCTCTATGCCGATGAAAATCCTCGTGAAATGTTCTTCCGCCTGAAGGCATTCAAGGAAAGATATGTGAAGTAGGAGAACGCTGCGGGGCTTTGCCCCGCGCCCCACATGGGGACGTATCCCATTGACCCCGTATAAATTTTTAGAAACTGAACGATTAGTATTGATAAAGGAATCACAAAGGAAGCACCCTGCAAGGGATTCTCCATTGGCCATTAGAATGGTGTTCTGTGAAAGTTTTGGTCAAGCTTTTTTAAAAGCTTGTGGGGTTTGGGGCAGCGCCCCATAAAAAAGGAATTACAAGAGATCTCAAGGGAGCGCACCGCAAAGATGGTGCTACCGCCCTGAACAGCCGCCGCAACCCTCGCAGCCGGCGGCACTTTTTTCGCCGCAGCCGCCGCAGCCGCTATGGCCGAAAAGAACTTCCTGAGCGCGGCTTACCGTAAGAACCATGGGCAGATGTGCAACGCCTTCCTCGGCGTATTCTTCACCGCAGATAAGAAAGCCCAATTTCTCATAAAAACCGAGGGCGTAGGCCTGCGCCCCGATGTGAATTTCCTCTACTCCGGCGCGGAAGGCCTTTTCGGCAAGCATTCTTATCATCAGATCGCCATAGCGATTGCCGCGCCTTTCCTTTAAAACCGCCATCCTGCCAATATGCCAAAGGCCGTCGTCAAAAAACAGCCTGCCTGTTGCGCAGGGGAAGCCGTCGTCCTCAATCACCACATGCACGGCCTTTTTATCCATTTCGTCATGCTGCAGTTCCTGTGAAAACCCCTGCTCTTCCACAAAGACCTTCGTTCTTATGTCAAGGGGCACCGATATATCCTGGTCGCCCATCAAAAAATATGCTTTGATCATGTTCTTCTCCTTGTCTGGCAAAGTATACTTTGTTATTATAAGCCCTATCAATGAAAAATACAATTCGCCAGCCAAAAGTGGATAAAAGATTGTTTTTGTACAGAGAATAGTTTAAAATGGTACTGAGTAAGCAAGGAGGAATCCATTATGGAAAATATGGATAACGAGAGAGACATACTGATCCTTACCGATGAGGATGACAACGAGATACAGCTTGAAATCCTGCGGTTTTTCTTCTACAACGGCGAGGAATACGCCATGGTGACGGAGGTTGATGAGGAGGCTCACGGCGGCTGCGGCGGTTGCGGCGGTCACGACCACGATCACGACCATGATCACGGCTGCGGCGGCTGCGGCGGAATTGAAGTTTTCTTCATGAAAGTCGAGGCGGTTGACGATGAGAACGAGGAATATTCGTTCGTGGACGAGGCTCTTTCCCAGGAGCTGATGCGCGTAATCGAATCGGAGCTGGACGACGAGGATGACGAGGACGGCGAAGACGGCGAAGACGACGAAGACGACGAAGAAAAGGACGAAGAATAAATCAATAAGCGTGAAGTAAAAAAGAGGCGGATTTTTCCGCCTCTACCTGTATTGATGGGCAGTGATGATTAAAAGGATGTCGCAAACGCATAGAAAAAATAGAAAAATATAAAAAAGGAGGACGACATGGCAAAGAGCAGCTTCGTACCATTTGACAGCACCGATATCACCGGCGGCTTTTGGAAGAAAAGGCAGGACATTGTGGCAGAAGTTTCCATTCACTCCATATATGACCGCTTCACAGACACCCATCGTTTCGATTTTTTTGAAAACGACTGGGACAGCTCCAAGGAATATTCGCCCCATATCTTCTGGGACAGCGACGTGGCCAAGTGGATGGAATCGGCGGCGTATATACTTGAAAAACGGGGAAGCCCGGAGCTTTTGGAAGTCTGTGAAAGGATTGTGGATGCCATAGAGCGCTATCAGGGCGAGGACGGTTATTTCAACTCATTCTTTCAGAAGGTTGATCCCCAGATGCGTTTCAAGGACAGAAGCGCCCATGAGTTGTACTGCGCCGGTCACCTGATGGAGGCCGCCGTCGCCTATTATAACGCCACCGGAAAAGACAGGATGCTCCGCGCCATGGAGAAATACGCCGCTTATATCGACAGAATCTTTGTGAAGGAGAATCTGGCCTCCTACCGCACACCGGGCCATGAGGAGATTGAGCTGGCGCTGGTTAAGCTGTACCGGGCCACCGGCAATGAAAAATACCTTAGGATGAGCGGCTATTTCGTGGATGAGCGCGGCCGGGGCATCGAGACTGACAACGGCATCCACATGAAGGCTGAATACAACCAGTCGCATCAGCCGGTGAGGGAGCAAAAGACCGCCGAGGGCCACAGCGTGCGCGCGGTGTATCTTTACAGCGCCATGGCAGACCTGGCCTATGAGCTTGAGGATGAAACCCTTGTCAAGGCCTGCGATTCTTTGATTGAGAGCATTGCTGAAAAGCGCATGTATGTGACAGGCGGCATTGGCTCGACGCGCGAAGGTGAGGCCTTCACCGTCGATTATGACCTGCCAAACATCAGCGCCTATGCCGAAAGCTGCGCGGCGCTGGGGCTGGCGCTTTTTTGCCGGCGGATGAGCCTGATAAGGCCCAAGTCATTTTACGCGGATATCGCTGAGATTTGCATCTATAACGGCTTCCTGTCAAGCATCTCGCTGGACGGCCGGGCCTTCTTCTACGAAAACCCACTGGAGATACATCCATACATGGCCACGCGCCATAAAAGCATTAAAAAGCCGCCGAAGATGCCCGATATGCAGCGCAAAGAGGTATTCACCTGCTCATGCTGCCCGCCCAATATCACCCGCTTTATTGCTTCCATAGCTGACTTTCTGTATACCACTCAGCCCGGTACCCTTTTTGTGCACCATTATATGCACAGCGAAAGCGATATAAAGGGCGTCAAGGTGAGCCAAAAGACCGATTATCCTGCGACGGGGGCGGTGAAAATCAGCGCAGGGGAGGGCTTTGACAATATTGCCGTAAGAATTCCGGGCTGGTGCGAAAGCTATTCGATAAGGTTGAACGGCAAAGAAGAAAGGCACGATGTCATCGACGGCTACGCTTTCGTGCCCGCAAAGGGTGGCGCGGAAATTGAGTTGAGCTTTGAAATGAAGCCCTTCGCGCAGGAATGCAACCCCAATGTTCTTAATAATGCCGGCAAGGTGGCTGTGCAGCGGGGGCCGGTTGTCTACTGCTTGGAGGCTGTTGACAATGGCGAAAACCTTTGCGATATACGGCTGCTGCCTGATAAGGGCTTTGGCGAGGAAGCGTCCGATTACGGCGTTCCGACGATTGCGGCTGCCGGTGTTCGAAGGGACGAAAAAAGCTTCAACGGCCTGTACAGGCGGTATCAGCCAGGCGACAGGAATGATTGCGGCCTCAGGTTCATACCATACTTCGCCTTCGCCAACAGAGGCATCAGTGAGATGATCGTATGGGTGAAGGTGTAACCCGCCCTTAATTCTTTCAGCGATTTAAACGAAACCCCTGGCCAGGCATTCAGTCCGACCAGGGGTTTTTGTACTACAGCGTTTAGATTTGATTATACGATGCTCAGAAAGAACGCTTGATTTGCGCTGGTATGAATGCGACCGCAGGCGTTTTATGCGATGCTTGCCGCCGGCTTCCTATTTTTCCCTTGATATTCTGGAAAAAAGCCGAAGCAGCCCGCAGGAGTTTAGCTGCTCCATTGAAACATGTCCTTCCGCTGAAAGGTCCCTCAGGCTCTTCCTTCCCGCCATTATCGGGAACATGATCAGGCCCGTCAGCTCCGGCAGGGATTGGCGCAGCGCCGCCGCGGCTTCTTCGTTGGCGAGGATTTCGCTCACGGGCGTTTCCAGATCGAAGCAGGGCAGATATGGGCGCGAGGGCATATAGCGGAAGCTGTGGCTGCCCGGCGTCAGTTCCCGAACCGATTCAAAGGGCGTGCCGCCGCTGTCGGGAAGGGTGATCTCAGCGATGGTATCAAAGGGAATGTCGAAGCTGAAATCCAGCTCTCCGTTTTCAAGGACGCGCCATGAACTACAGATAGTTCCCGCCGGGGAATGGAACTGTGCGGCCATTTTCCCCAGCCTGTAGCTGGGCTTGGGGGCCAGGCGGAAGCGCTTGAAGCCTGGGAATGCCTCCAGGGGCTGAATGCCCGCAGCGTCGCTGTAGAGCCACTCAACGATCGCGCCGTAGGCGTAGTGGTTCAGCGAGTTCATTCCCGTGTCGCTGATGGAGCCGTCGGGGAGGATTGAGTTCCAGCGCTCCCAGATGGTGGTTGCGCCCATCTTAACCTGATAGAGCCAGGATGGGAAGTCTTCCTGCACCAACAGCCTGTAGGCGATGTCGCTGGCGCCGTTCCTTGATAGTACGCCGCAAAGGTAGGGCGTGCCGATGAAGCCTGTCCTCAGGTGGTGGTCGCTGTCGCGAAGCTTCAGCCGCAGCTCATGCATCAGCCCTTCGCGCCATTCTTCTGGGACCAGATCCATGTGCAGGGCCAGCACATAGGCCGTTTGCGTGTTTACCGCCAGCCGTCCTTTTGGGGAGAAGTACTCCTCGTGGATGGCCTGCTTCACCTGATCGGAGATACCGCCGTAGTATCGCGCATCGTCGTTTTCGCCCAGAATTGCCGCCGCCTTTGCCGTAAGACGAGCGGAGTGACAGTAAAAGGCGCTGGCAAGGTAGCTCTTGTCCGTGCCGCCGAAACGATTGGCGACGGGATCCTCGTTATCCAGCGCCAGCCAGTCGCCGAAATGGAAGTCGCCCTTCCACAGCCGATCACCGCCGCGGTCTTCGTCCCAGCGGATGATGTGATCAACCCACGCCTTCATGCCGGGGTAATGGCGCTTAAGGGCGCCCTTGTTGCCATACCTGCAATAAAGGCCCCAAGGGATGATGGTGGCCGCATCGCCCCATGCGCAGGAACCCGCAAAGGGGCTGCCCGCCTTGGGCACGACTATCGGCACATTTCCGTCCAGCGCCTCCTGTTCCTTCATCAGGTCATGGCAATACTTGTTGTAGAAGGCGTAAACGTCCATATTATATGCGGCGGTGCCGAAGAACATCTGGGCGTCGCCGGTCCAGCCCATTCTTTCGTCGCGCTGGGGGCAATCTGTGGGCACGTCCAGGAAGTTGCCCCGCTGGCTCCAAAGGGCATTGTTAAAGAGCCTGTTGACAAGGGGGCTGCCGGTCTCGACAAGGCCGGTCTCCTCCAGATCGGAATAGAGGACAAGGCCCTCGAAATCATTGAGATCCGCATTTTCGGGCCATTTTGTCAGCTTCACATATCTAAAGCCATAAAAGGTAAACTTTGGCCGGACTTCGCCTCCTTTGCCACCGCTTGTGTAGCGGTATTCACAAAGGGCGCTGCGCAGGTTATCTCTGTAGAAGTTGCCGTTTTGCAGTACCTCGCCAAACTGAAGGTGGACGCTTTCGCCTCTGGGAGCTTTGTTTTCAAACGCCAGCCAGCCCACCATGTTCTGGCCCATGTCCAGCACTCTTTCGCCGGCGGGAGTGCGGATAATTTCCACCGGGCGGATTCTCTTTTTTATGCGAATGGGCTGGCAAAGCCGGGGTTTTAGCCTGGCGGTGAGCTGTTCTGATTCTTCGGCTTTGCAGACCGAATAGATATCGCCGGCACCGGCGCTGTCATCGCGGGTTTCGCCGTCGTAGATGCTGGAGCTAATGATGGGGGAAGAGCGCGCTTGCCAGGCGGAGGGATGGGTAGCGATGCAGTCCTTGCTTCCATCCTCGTATGTGATGTGAATCTCGCAGATGAAGGCAAGGCTGTCGCCGTAGCGGTACGGGTCGCGCCTGCCCAGGCCGTAGCGCCCCTTGTACCAGCCCTCGCCCAGCTCGCATTCCAGGCTGTTTGCGCCGGGGGAAAGATGGCCCGTCACATCATAGCATTGGTAGGCGATCCATTTATCGTAGGCGGTAAGGCCGGGCGTCAGGCAGTCGTCTGAAACCTTCCTGCCGTTTATGCGAAGCTCATAAAGCCCCAGCCCGCAGACATAAGCCCTTGCAGACGCAACCGGCTTTTGCACCCGGGCCGACGAGAACAGCAGCGGCAGCCCGGAAATCTCCTCGGCGGGGGTTATCCAGCGCGCTGTCCAGGGTTCGTCCAGCTTGGCAGTTTCAAACCAGGCTGTCCGGCTGCGAAGGCTTTCGCCCTTGTCCGTCCACACGGTAACGCGCCAAAAATAGCGGGTTCGGGGCCTGAGCGCCACACCGCTTAGGGGGTAGCAAAGGCTGCTGATGTCCTTTCGCCTGCCGGAATCATGCAAAAGGCTGCTAAACTGCGCGTCCTGGCTCACTTCAACCCGCGCCGCTTCCTGCCTTATGCCCTGTGACTTGTCCGAAACCTGCGTCACCCAGGACAGGCACGGCGCTTCGTCTAAGCAAAATCCCAGTGGGCTTTCGATTCCGTTGGTCTTCATTCTTGCAATAACCATCATTCCAGCTCCTTGTATGCAGCCCTGACCCACGGCGTTTTGCCGCGGGCCAGGGCGCTCGGTTTGTTATTTAGTCTTTAAAGCAATCGGATATCAGTCAAGGCCGTGATGCGTTTTCAGCAGCTCAAGATAGTTTTCAAGGCCCATGGAGCTAAGGTCGGCCAGATACCGGTCCCAATCTTTGTCAAGATCACGTATGCCCAGTATGAACTCAGTGTACGCCTGCTTGACATAATCGTTGATCAGCGTGCGCTGCTCCGTCATGGCGGTGAGGACTTCGGCTGTGCTCCAACTGATCTGCGGCACGTTGTGGGGCACATAATAGGGCTCGTACTCGGCGGCCGCCTCGTTCAGAACGTGGATGTTGGCCACCTTGTGCCTGTCCTCCACGACGTCTGTAACCACATACCTGATTTCAGCGAACTTATCGTTCTTCGGCACCATGCTGGCGCCCCAACGGATATTCTCCTGGGCGATAGTCCGTATGGACCGGGGCTCGCCCGCATAGGAGGGTTCATCCGTCCATTCATATCCGTGGCCCTCGATAAAGCCGTAGTTGTTGGCAAAAGCGCCTTCATCGCCGGCCCAGAAATCCAGCCACTTTATGGCCACCTCAGGGTATTGGCAATTGGTGGTTATTGCGGAAACCAGCCGGAACACAGGGCCGGAGGCGGGAACCTCACGGGTGCCGTCGGGGCCTTCCAGCGGGGGAATGGGGGCGAAGTCGGTCCAGTTCAGCACAGAGATGTCCACATAATTGCCCTGCCAGAAATGCGATATGGCGCCGACGAGGAAATCTCCCTCGGGGTCTATGTTGACCAGCGCCTTCAGAGCGTCCCCGCCCTGGGTGTATGTTTCCTCCGCGTAAAAGAGCTGCTCCTCATAGAGTTCGTTCATGTAGCGCAGGCCCTCGCGCCAGCCGTCCTTGTCCGCGGCAAATATGATTTCACCGTCGTCTGATATCTTATAGAAATTGCGGGTGGTGGGCTCGAAGCTGTTCATTATGAAGAATACCGGGTCGCCGGTGCCGGTGTTGTCGGAAATAAAGGGTATCTCGTCGTTGCGCCCGTTGTTGTTCAGGTCGCCGTCGCGTATGGCGATAAGATAATCCTTGAACTCCGCCGTGGTCTGGGGCGCCTTGCCTCCCAAGGCTTCCAGCCAGGGCCTGAAGGCGAACATCTTCTGCTGGTTGATCATGTGAACGCCTATATCCGTTTCAAACAATGTGTAGATATTGCCATCGTTGGCGGTGATCAGGTCCTTGAATTCAGGGTGCTCGGCAAAGACTTGCTTGAGATTCACGCCGTGCTCCTCGATAAGATCGCCCAGGGGACGCAGCGCGTTGGCCTCGGCCATCATCTGCACCTGTTCCGCGGTGAAGGAGCGCAGGTACATGTCGGGATGCTCGCCGCTGGCCACGTTCAGGCTTAGCTGGGCGTTGGCCGCCTCGCCGGAGACGACAGTCCAATCCAGCGTCACGCCGGTTTTCCTCTCGTATTCTATTGTCATGGTGTTTGTGAGAGGGTCGTCCAACTGGACGCGTTGCAGTGCCCAGACCTTGAGCGTCAGCGGCTCTGTGACGATGGGGAATTCGTTGGGGCCGGAAATCGCAATTCCGCCGCTTTCAGACGCAGCCGGGGTTTGCGCAGCCGGTGCGGCCGTGGCCTGCGATGTGCCGCCGGGCGTGGCAGATGCATTGCCGGGGTCGGGGCTCTGCGGGGTGCAGGCTACTGCGATTATCATCAGGGCGATGGCCAAAAGCAGGCATAGTAGTTTTCTGTGTTTGATGTGCTTATCCATTTCTTACCTCCAATTATCTAATATAAGTGTTTTTTCATTTGCAGGCAGCCGGCTGAATTACTCCGGCGCCATGAACGTGTTAGGCCAAAAAGTCAAAAGCTAACCTTTAAGTGCGCCTATCATCACCCCTTTTACAAAATGTTTTTGTACAAACGGATAGAGTATCATTACCGGCAGCGCTGCAACGACCATGACAGCATACTTCATCAGGTTTTGGCGCTCCTCCAGGGCCATCATTTCCTCGATATCGATAATTTCAATCGAGGCGGTGTTGGTGATCAGTATTTCCCGCAGGATTATGGTCAAGGGGAACTTGGAGCGGCTGGACAGGTAGATCATCGGCCCAAAGTAGGAGTTCCAGTAGCCCACTGCGTAGAACAGGCCGATAACAGCGAGGATAGACCCCGAAAGGGGCAGCGCGATGCGCAATAAAAACTGCATGTTGTTGCAGCCGTCCAGCTGCGCCGATTCCCGAAGCTCCTCGGGTATTTGCGTTTGGAAGAAGGTCCGCATGACGATCATATTGTAGACGGACATCGCCCCGGGGAGTATCACCGCCCACATGGTATCCGTCAGGCCCAATTGGCGCACCGTCATGTATGTGGGGATCAGTCCGCCGCTTATGTACATCGTAATTACACACAGGGGCAGGAGGATAGCGCGCCCCATGAAGTCCTTGCGTGAAAGGGGATAGGCGCAGCATATGGTGACCAAAAGGGAGACGAGCGTTCCCACAGCCATGTATATGAGCGAGTTGTAATAGCCGGTCCAGATATCCTTGTAGTTGAACACAGCCTTATATCCGGCAAGGCTGGGCCTGGCGGGGAGCAGTGAAAGATTCATGACCGAGATACCCGATGAAAACGATGCCGACAAAACGAATAGCAGGGGATAGATGAAGATGATGAACATGGCAAAGAGTATCAGTGTGTTCACTGCAAGAAAAACGCGGTCTGACAAGCTGTATTTGTTGATTGAAAGCTTCTTTTTGATATTCACTTCACCGCCTCCTTACCACAGTCCCGTATCGGTCAGCTTTGCGACGATCTTGTTTGCCGTCAGCAGAAATATGATGTTTATCAGCGAAACAAACAGGTTGATGGCCGTGGCGTAGGAGTATTGGGGCACGGCGCTTGCTATTCCCTGCTTGTACACATAAGTGCTGATGACCTCCGACACGGTTATGTTCAAATTGTTCTGCATCAAAAGAATCTTTTCGTACCCAAGGTTCATGATGGAGCCAAGGTTCAGTATCAGCAGAAGTGAAATGGTGGGCGTTATGCTGGGGATGTCGATGTGGATGATCCGGCGCATAATGCTGGCTCCGTCGACAATGGCCGCCTCGTGCAGCTCCGGTGAAACGCCTGACAGGGCTGCAATGTAGATGATGGAGCTGTAGCCGATGCCCTGCCATACCCCTGTCCAGACATAGATGTGGATAAAATACTTAGGGTTGCTCAGGAAGCTGACCGGGCTAAACCCCAAAAGCTGTATCAGCAGGTTGATGACTCCCAGCCGCCTGTCGAAGAACTGGAGGATCATGCCCACCATCAGAACCGTTGAAATGAAATGGGGGGCGTAGCTGACCATCTGCAATGTTTTTTTGAAGCTCTTGATGGGAGAATAGTTCAGCAGCATGGCAAATACGATGGGCAAAGGGAAAACCAGCAGTCCGTAAAAGTTGATCACAATCGTGTTCTTCATGATCTCCCAGAAGCGGTAGTAGGAGAAAAACCGGCTGAAGTGCCTGAGACCGACCCAGGGGCTGTTAGCCATGGAACGGGCTGGGTTATAATCTCGAAAGGCAATCTGCACGCCGTACAGGGGCACATACTTGAAGATGATCAAGTATGCCAGCGGTAGAAGGGTTAGCAGGTAAAGGGAAGGGTTATCCAATATGTTTCTGCCAAAGCGCGCCAACAAACCCGCGTTTGTTTTTTTCGTCAATTCTGTCACTCTCCCTGTTTGAGTATTAGCGCCCGTCATCTTTTTTTCCAAAGATGGCTGAAACGTCATCCAGCAGCTTTCCGGCACTTTTAGCAAGAAGGGAAAGCTCACTTCCGACGCTGAAAAAGCTCATGCCAAGGCTGTGGCAATACCGCGCAAGCTTTTCGTTCCCGGTGATGATGCCGCTCCATTTTCCACAGGCGGCCGCAGCCACGGCGACGCGTCTTATCGCCTCCTGCACATCGGGATGCTCGTATTGGCCCAATATTCCCATCTGCTGTGTCAGGTCGTTGGGGCCGACCAGGACGCCATCCAGACCCTCTACCGCCAAGATATCCTCCACAGCGGTTATTGCTTCTGGAGACTCCACCTGCACGACGACGATATTGCTCTTGTTCGCTTGCCTTAGCATATCGGTCACCTCGCCGTTTTTATAGCCGGTGTGGGCGCGGAAGGTGGAAACGCCGCGGTTTCCCTGGGGGGCGTAAAGGCACTGTGCCACATGCCGGCGTGCCTGCTCTGCGCAGGTCACATTGGCCAGCAATATGCCGGCGGCGCCCAGATCCAGATATTTGCCCACATTGCCCGAAGCCTCTTGGGGTGCTCTGACGATGATCGGCAGATGGCAGCCCTTTGCCACTGCCACAAGGTTAGCCACCTGCGTCAGGTCAAAATATCCGTGTTCGCAGTCCAAAATCAGAAAATCAAAGCCGATTCCACCCAGCAGCCGCGTAATATTGGGCGTGTATATCTCCGAGAGCATCAGCCCCACGGCGGACTGTCCGTCCTTCAGTCTGTTCTTCAGATTCATTTCTTGGTTCCTCCAGTTTCCAAATCTTTGCATAGGCGGCGCAACCCCCGGTCTATCGGATATGTATTTTGATCGCAGGTTCCGGAAAACTGCCGGGCGATCATTTTACGCAGGGCATCGCTTTTTGCGGCCGCACCCCCCGAAAATGCTATGCGGCTTATGGGCAGCTCCAGCTTTTCCGCGGCGGACTTATACTTTATAGCCATCTGCTCATATACGCCCAGAACCGCCTGCTCCGGCGAGTGGCTGCGGAAGTCAAAATTTCCTGAACTTGCCGGATTAACCCCCTCATCGCTCACGGGGATCTGTGACATCCATTCCCAAATTAAGCCCGGGTCGATCTTTCTGCCGGACGCGGCGCTGATCAGTCTTTCCAGAAAGCCGTGCAGGGCGGCGTAATCTCTCCCTCCCGGCAGGGCCGAGACGGACCGCAGGTAGAGGCCATCTGTCAGCCAAGGCCGGTTCTCCCATGGCCCCTCCCTCCAACTGCCGGAAAGAGCGCCTATCAGCCCGGCGGTGCCGATGCTGATGTGCAGGCTTTCGTAGGCGGTCAGTTCCGCGCCATAAGCGCAGACCTGCTGATCCCCCAGGTCCGGGTAGACGGGAATTCCGCGCCAGCGCCCCACAGGGATGATCTGGTTGAAAATTTCGGGGAAGGTCAGGACATCCAGCTTCGTTTCGCGAAGGAGATCCCGGTTCCACTGGCCTTCGCGCACATCGGCAAGACCCGTAGGCGCAGCGTTGGTCATATGACAGGCGTGCCGTCCGGTAAGACCGGCGATGAAATAGCCGCCAAGAGTATGGAAAAGGCTGCCGTCGGGGATGGTTTCACCCTCTTCAAGCCGAGCCAGAAGGGAGCACATCGCCAGATTATGCTTGAGGGATACGCCGGATTTTTTGCAGGCGTTTTCACCATATCTGCTCCTGAAACTTTCCATATGGGGTATTGCCGCATCGTCCTGCCAGGAAACATAGGGCGATATGGCCTTGAACGTCTCGTCTGAAAGCACATAGCCGTGCATCTGGGTGGAGATGAGTATACCGGCGCAGTTAGCAGGAACATGCTCATTAAGGAGCTTTTCCGCCACGGCGCAGTATGCCGCCGCGTCCACTTCATAGCGGCTTGAAATAGCGCTTGTGTTTGGCGGGGCCTCCATCTGGGCGCTCTGGGATCCATTGGGGGCGATCAGTACGCACTTAATATAGGTTGAGCCTAGATCCAACCCTATCCATTCCATGTTTTGTTCTCCTAACTATTGAAGTTGACGAGATTTTTTGAAACTGCTATACTTAGGGCGCGTTGACATTACCGCTCACGGCCCGGTATCCGAGCCCTTTTTGCGCCATGCTGTGTTGATTCCCCTTGAATACCGCCGGTATTCCTGCGGGAAAGCGCTTTGCCCGGCACAGAGATTGCGCCAATCCTGGGCATTTCGGATAATTTCAACACGCGCTAAAAAATGGGGGAGATATTATGCTGCCGCTTGAAAGACAAGACGCTATCGTCACATACCTGAAAGAACACCATACAGCCACTGTCGCCGAGCTGAGCAAGCGGTTTTTCATCAGCGAAACATCCATCCGCCGAGACTTGACCAAGCTTGAGCGCGCCGGATTTTTATGCAAAACATATGGCGGCGCGGTTCTTGTGGAGGGCCGCAACGACGTGATGGCCTTTGAGGCGCGCCAGGCGACGGAAAGGACCGAAAAGCAGCAGATTGCCCGTAAGGCCGTGTCCCTAATAAAAAACGGCGATGTCATTTTCCTGGACTCCAGCAGTACCGTCCTTGCGATGGCGCCCCATCTTGCGTCCTTCTCCAATCTGACGGTGATAACCCACGGCCTGAAGATGGCCCTAAGCCTTGCTTCCTTTTCACATCTTAAGATATATGTCGCCGGGGGATTTCTGGCCCCCAACCTCTATTCCTGCAATGGTTCCCTAACAGCGCTGGTTATCCGGCAGATGCACGCGGACAAGTGCTTTCTTTCGCCCCGCGGCCTGGACTTTGAAGCCGGCGTGTTCTGTGCCAGTGAAGAAGAAGCCCATATACGGCGGATCATGATGGATCGCAGCAATCAGACCATCCTTGTGTGCGACACCAAGAAGATCGGCCAGTGGTCATTCGCATATCTTTGTGCGCTGAATGAGGTGGATGCTTTAGTTTGCGACAAAGCCCCGGAAGGGCAATGGGCGCGGCGGCTGAAGGAGAGCAATATCACTCTTCTTTAAGCAGGCCCGGCCTTCGGATGACCTCCTTGAGCCTTGCACCCGGTGTGGCCAGCTTCCCGCCGAGGATATCCTCTTCCCTCAGCGTCGCCATCAGGATCTCTCCGCGCAAATCCCGTTCGCGGTCGTATGTGATGTAGATAACGCCGTTTTCATCCTGATCGGAGTCGGGGTAGGACACTGCGTGCCGCTCGTCCAAAACAAAGCCCTGCGACCATGTTTTGCCGTCATCCTTCGATATGAAGGCTGTCAGCTCTGAGCGCTTTCCGGGCGAGATGTCTATATGCTCCCCATGCTTTACCAAAAGGAGATTGCCGGATTTTAGCCGCCTTAAATGGGTGCGAGAGCATACCGTCACGATGGGTGAAGCCGCTGCTTTCGACCATGTCCTTCCGTTGTCATTGGAAAAGCTTTCCATCAGCATACTGTGGGTCCGGCCGATCATCCAGAGGCTGTCGTCCCTGCGTTGGACGATCATGTGCTCGTCGAATGCAGTTTCTGGGAAAACTACGCCGCCCCGGTGCGTCCAGGTTTCGCCCTGATCGGTGGATACGAACACATGGGCCATGCGCTCGTCGTCCAGGTCTCGGTAGCAGTCGGTGAAGGGCTCGACTATATGGTGGCGCGCCCACAGCGAAACGGGCAGGAGCCATTCGCCGCTATCAAGCACTGTCGGCTTGTTCAGTGTGCAGCCATAGGAGATGTAAACGGGCTCGGTCCAAAGGGGCTTTTCGGCGTCAGGGTCGTCGCAGCGGATGTACCAGTTGGAACTTCTGCCGTCAAAATGCTGCAATGTCTGGTTAAAGAACAGCCAGAGCCTGCCCATAGGGTCAACCCAGAGGGTGCCCACGATGGTGCATCTGTCTAAGGGCAGTTTGTCATCATGGGGATCAATGACCAGGATTGCTTCGCTCCAAGGTCTGCCCGGGTCCTGGAACGAGAGCAGAAAGAAGGCCTTGGAGTTATCGCCGCCGCCCACCCAGCAGGCGAACTTGCGGCCGCTTTTGGTCACTGCGATGCCGATTGTCATGCCGTAGTCCAGATTGGCCATGGCATAGCGGGGCAGGGGATCATGGTTGATAACAGGTAGAGCGGAGCCTGCGCTCAGCAGCTCTTGTGTGATTAAAATGTTCATTTTTTCATCCTTCCATGCAGGGGACTCAATCATATGACCTCATTATAGTGAATCGGAAAATTAAAATCAATCGTGGTGAAAATAAATACAAGAATGCATATTCACAGGCGAGAGTGAGCAAAACTGTGCATGAATGAGCATTAGAAGCCCGGAGCAACAGAAAAGCGTCAGCGAAACGCCGCCGACGCTTTTTCTTTAACCATGCTTTTTAAAAGTTATAAATGCTTTGAATAATACAGCACCAATGCGCCGTCCTCGATGTCGTGCAGTATCAGCTTGTCATACCCCCAGTGAAGATAGATGGCCAGGTTTCGAGTTTCGGCCGCTTCCACGCCGATGGTCAACGCCTTATATCCCAAATCCTTCGCATAGGCTTCCATGACCTTCACCAGCCTTGACATATGGCCTTTGCCTTCATGGGCCTTGTCCATCCTAAGGGCGTTGATGTTGGCGGCGTTTATGCCGTCGGCCAGCTCCTTTCGGCAAGCAATGGCGCCGCAGCAGGGGGAAAGCAGCAAAGTGCCCGTTCCCACCGGTTCTCTGCCGCAGACGACCACAAAGGTTTTGCATTTGCCCAGCCGATTATCACGGATGGCTTCGTCTTTCCAGCCTAGCCAGCGGGGTTCCCCGGGATTATCGGCGATGTCCTTTGCCCACCGTGCCTCCAGCTCGCTCTCGCAGGCGGCTTTATAATCATAGTCGCCTTGCGAAAATATCGGGTTCATAGCGCACCTCCAAAAGGGTCAGCCCCTTGGCGGGGGCGGTGTAGCCCATAAGCTCACGGTCGCCGGTTTCAAGGGCTTTTTGCATCGCACAGACCGAAAGTCGGTTTTGACCGGCGCGGATCAATGTGCCGGCAAGTATGCGCACCATGTTGTAAAGAAAGGCATTTCCGCTGACTTCCATCTCGATGAAACCGTCCTTTTCCCTTACCTCAAATGAATAAATGGTCCGAACGGTGGTCTTTGCGCTGCTCCCGGTGGCCATGGCGCATTTGAAGTCGTGGGTGCCGATGAAGATATTTGCAGCTTTCTGCATGGCGGCAATGTCCAGATTGCCGGGTACAAACTCGCAGATATTCCGCGATATGGCAGGGGCATGTCTGCCGGTTTTTACCCGATAAAGATAGCTTTTTCCGAAAGCATCGAAGCGGGAGTGAAAGCGCTGCGGCGCTTCTGTGGAGGCCGTCACACGTATATCAGGGGGCAGCAGCGTGTTCAGGGCCAGAAAAAGCTTGCTTGCAGGCACGGTAAGCCTGCTGTCAAAATGCGCCACCTGCCCCAAGGCGTGAACGCCGGCGTCGGTGCGGCTGGCTCCTAAAACAGAAATACGATCACCTGAAAGCTTTAGCAGCGCATTTTCCACCGACTCCTGGACGGTTATGCCGTTATTTTGCCGCTGCCAACCGGCATAGCCTGTGCCATCATATTCAATTTTAATCGCATATCTTTTAATTAAAGTATCCATTTTTCCATCAGTATCAGGGCAGTTAAAAGCCCCATGAACAAAAGTGCGTAAAAATCAATCATTCCCAGATGGAGCACCTTCATCTTAGTGCGGTTTATGTCTCCCCGATAACAGCGCGACTCCATCGCCATCGAAAGCTCATCCGCGCGCCTGAAAGCGCTGACGAACAGCGGCACAAGCAGCGGCACCATAGCCTTCGCACGGCTGATTAGCTTTCCCGACTCGAAGTCGGCTCCTCTGGCGGTCTGCGCCTTCATTATTTTGTCGGTTTCTTCGATGATCGTGGGGATCATGCGCATGGCGATTGTCATCATCATGGCCAGTTCGTGAACGGGAAAGCGCAGCGCTTTAAGCGGCTTCATTATTCGCTCAAGAGCGTCGGTCAGGGCCATAGGCGATGTGGTCAGGGTTAAAATCGAGGTTCCAAGAACCAAAAAAACAAGGCGCAAGGCAAAAAAAGCGGCATTTAAAAGGCCTTCTCTATAGACATTCACTCGCCATATGGAAAACAGCAGATGCTCGCCCTGTGTGAAAAAAACATTCAGAATAAATGTGAATATGGCCACAAAAAGCACCGGCTTAAGGCCTTTTATAAGATATTGTATGCGAATTTGAGAAAGGCCGGCGATAATCACAAAAGCTGCGGCGATGAATAAATAGCCGATAAAGCCTTTCACGATTAAAACCGATGTTATATAAAGAGCAGTGAGGATGATTTTCATTCGCGGATCAACTCGATGCACTGGGGAGTTGCCCGGGAAAAACTGGCCTATGGTGATGTTAGGAACCATTTTTTCGCCCTCCTTTCAGGGCTTTCAGCACATGCTGCTCCACTTCATCCAGCACATAACAGCCTTCGGGGATGTCGATGCCGTGCCTGCGAAGCTCGTTGGCGATTACCGCCGCCTGAGGCAGGCCAAGGCCGATTTTTAGCAAAAGCTCCTCCTGGGAAAAAACCGACTTCCGGTCGCCTTGAAATATTAGCCTTCCCTTGCTGAGTACGAATATATGATCTGCGTAACGAGCCACATCATCCATCGAGTGAGAGACCATGACTATGGTTGTGCCGCTCTCGTGCCATTTTTTTATGAGTGACAGGATTTCTTCGCGTCCCCTGGGGTCAAGCCCTGCGGCAGGCTCGTCCAAGATTAGTATTTGCGGTTTCATGGCCAATACACCCGCTATGGCCACTCTGCGCTTTTGTCCCCCTGAAATCTCAAAAGGCGAGCGGTCTTTCATCTGGTCAAAATCCAGATTGACCATGGCGCAGGCCTGGCGAACCCGCTGGTCGATCTCGTCGTCAGAAAGGCCGTTGTTCTTAGGTCCAAAGGCGATATCCTTGTATATGGTTTCTTCAAAAAGCTGATATTCGGGATATTGGAAAACAAGGCCAATCTGCCTGCGAACAGAACGCAGGTCGGTATTTTTGGCAAAGATATCAACACCGTCAAGAAAGACATGACCGTGAGTCGGTTTTAAGAGGGCGTTAAAATGCTGCATCAGCGTGGATTTTCCGGAGCCGGTGTGACCTATGACAGCGGTAAAACTGCCGTCATCTATTGTCATGCTGATGTCATCCAGGGCGACCTGCTCAAACGGACTTTGAGGCATATATATATGTGAAAGGTTTTTTACAACAAGCGGCATATGCTATCGGCAAGCTCCTTTGGAGTGAGTATATCGATGGGTAAATTGACTCCCTTTGAATGAAGGCTTTGGGCAAGCTCTGTCGCGGCAGGGACATCAAGCCCGATCTCCTTTAGCTTTTCAACCTGGCTGAATATCTCTTTAGGTGAGCCCTGCATGGCAATTTTACCGTCGTCCATAACGATGATGCGCTGAGCCCTTGCGGCTTCCTCCATGAAATGGGTGATGCAAACGACAGTGAGCCCCAGTTGCTGGCGCAGATCAAGGACGGTGTCCATCACATCACTCCTCCCGCTGGGATCCAGCATGGCGGTGGGCTCGTCCATGACGAGAATGCGCGGTCTCATGGCGATTATGCCTGCGATGGCTATCCGTTGCTTTTGGCCGCCGGAGAGCATGTGAGGTGCGCTTTGGGCATATTTCTCCATATCCACCATTTTAAGGACCTCGTTCACGCGGCGATAAATTTCTTCTGAGGGAATACCTAAGTTTTCAAGGCCGAATGCGATGTCCTCCTCGACGATTGTCGCGACAAGCTGATTATCAGGATTTTGGAATATCATGCCGGCGTTTTGTCGGATGGGGAATATATTTTCTTCGATTGAAGTGTCCATACCGCAGACAGTGACCTTTCCTTCGCCCGGGAGATAAAGGCCGTTAATCAGCTTTGCTAAAGTTGATTTACCGCTACCGTTATGGCCGAGGATGGCCACGAATTCGCCCTCGTATATATCCAGAAAAATGTTGCGAAGAGCGTTTGTGCCTTCGCCTTCGCTGTCTTCATAGGTGTAGCTGACATTTTCAAGGGAGATAATCTTGTTCATGGCGTCCTCCTTCCCTCAACATCAAAACATTATAACATGCTGAAATGCTTAAAACAAGGGCAGCGGCCAGATCTACAGCAGCGGCAGCAGGCCCGCCCGCCCACGAACGAAAGCCCTTTTTGAAAGGACTTCCGTTCTCCCAAAGGCACGGTTGGAAAGCATGATTCTTTGCTTATTCGTTGCAATGTTCTTTTATCTTCTCAATGGCGCGCTTTTCAATGCGAGACACGTACGAGCGGGAGATGCCGAGCTTCTTAGCGACCTCGCGCTGGGCATGGCATCTGCCGTCGACGAGGCCGTAGCGCATTTCAAACACCAGCCGCTCCCTGGGATTTAACTCCGATTTGGCGACGGAAAGTATTTTTTCGATCTCGATCTTCCGATGAACCTGGTCGAGGACATTGTCGGGATCACTTCCAAGGATATCGATGTTGGTGAGCTCGTTGCCTTCGCTGTCGATGCCTATGGGGTCGGTTAGAGATATCTCGCTGTCTAGCTTTTTGGTGGCGCGAAGATGCATTAGCACTTCATTTTCTATGCAGCGGGCGGCATAGGTGGCGAGTTTTGTGTTGCGACCGGTTGTGTAGCTGTTGACGGCCTTTATCAAGCCGATTGAGCCGATGGAGATCAGATCGTTCATCTCGGTTCGGCTACCAGCAAACTTTTTTACCACATGGACAACCAGACGCATATTGTGAAGGATCAGAGTATCCTTTGCGTCCTTATCGCCCTGGAGCATCCTGTGAAGGCATTCTTGCTCCTTTTCAGGGCTCAGCGGCCGAGGAAAGGAAGATTTTTCAGCGACATAGCCCATCAAGAGCCATATGCCCTGGAACATTTCAAAAATCATCTCTAAAAACATGGCATTACCTCCGATTGATAAATTTCGACATTTCATGCAGTGCTATATTTTTATGAGGGCGCGGCTGAGGATAAATCTTGTACCAAAAAAAAGACGGAAGCCTATTTGCGGTTTACAGCTTCCAGGGCAGGCCCACCCGCCCACGGCGGCAAAGCCGCCTCCCTAAGGAGCGACCAGCATGCAAGCAGCGTTTTGGCGGAGATGTCAGTGCGCTCAGGGCAAAGGGAGAGGTGTTATTATCACGCTATTTATTAAACGCATTTTATAGTTTCGTACTGAAAATTCAAAATCGAGAATGGGTTTTTTATTGCCCAGCATGAAAACCATCTCCTTCGCCAATGTGCAAATGTTAAGGTTCTATGTGCATTATATAATATGGCTGCCGATATGCAGCGATAATGGATGCTCGCATCGTTGCAATGCATATCTCAATAATATATAATGATTTAAAGCAAAAGAAAACAAAACAAAAGATGATGATGAGATGATTTACATTCATTTTTGACATCGGCGCTTGCAGCGCAAACAAAGCAAGGGGGCCGGCAGATGAGAGTTTACAGGCTGCATATAAACTGGAAGATATTTCGCACTTTTCTTTTTCCATATCTTGCTGTACTTACGGTGGTGCTGATAATCGTCGCTATAGCATACGGCGTATCGTATTCATCACTTATGAAACAGGCAGAGGTATACTCTGTCGCTGTCTTGCGCGAAAGCAAAGAGCTTTTTGAGAACGATCTCGCATCCCTGGAAAGGCAGATAAGCGCTCAGCTTAGCTCCTCGCAGCTAAACCAGTTTGCTTTGCTTTACAATCCATACGACAGCCATCACATAGGCAAGCTTTTTACCCTAAGAGAACAGATAAATATCAGCAATCCCGTTGCCGGCGAATTTTACAGAAGCTATTATCTCTTTACCAGAAGCGGGCTTAGTGTTTCAACGGAGACGGTCTGTTCGCTTAGCTTTTTCCATAGCGGAATTTTCCGCTTTGCAGAGCAGAGCTATGAGGATTTTTACGATACGATTACCCGGCAATATTATTACCGCAAAATATTTCCGCTTCAGGAAGTCACCTACAAGGATGAAACCGTAAAGACAATGGTATGCATGTATTCAATCGGCCGCCTGAACAGCCAGACCGGCGTTATTTTGGTAGTTATGGACTCCGATTATATACAAGGCATGTTCAACCGGACCGTCTCCTCGACGGGCGCACAGATCTATGTTTTCGATAAGGACGGCACCGCTCTTTATCAAACGGAAGATTCACCCTCGGCAGCGCAGATATATTCGCTGGTAAACGCCGAAGAAGGTGCGAGCAGCGTGGTGAAAAGCAGGGTGGATGAAGCTACCGTCTACATCACATACCTGCGCTCTGACTACACCGACTACCAGTACGCCCTGGTGCAGCCCACATCGGTGTTTCTCTCCGATGCGAACACAGCCCTTAAACTCTCGCTGGCGTTTATGTCGGCCATACTGCTTCTGGGGCTTTCAATTTCCTCCTTCATGGCACTTCGAAGCACAAGGAATATGGTGATGCTGCTTCAATACCTGCAAGACAGGAACCTTGGCGACGCCGTAGCGCCAAAGGGGCCATTCGCTCTTTTGAAAAGCTCAATAGCGCGGCTGCTGAACGAAAAAAACGCCCTTATCACCACCGTTTCAGAGCAATCCCATATGGTGAGGGGCGCCTTGGTGGAAAGGCTCCTGCACGGCATGTATATGGCTCCCGGAGAGATTGAGTCTGCCGGGGAAAAGCTGGGCTTTCCAAGCGATGCGAATGGCTTTTGTGTTGTTATGTTCTATTACCATGGCTACAGCGAAGCCCTAAGCGAGGCCATCATGCGGGAGTTGGACGGAAGAAAGCTGCTTCTAAGGGAGCTGATCACCCAAAACTATCCTGCAAATTCATATTGCCACAGCAGCGACTACAATAGTCTTGAGGCATTGTTCGCCTTCAGCAGTGAAAACGAAGGTATGTTCAGGGACAGCTTCGACAGCTTCTGCGAAAATATGCCCAAATCAATGAGCGGCAACCTCACAATAGCGGTGGGCAGAATCTGCGAAAAAATTGACCACATTTCCCGCTCCTACGCAGATTCCCGCCAACTGGTGCAGGATCGCAGCTATGAAAAGACGGGCATTGTCAGGTGGCATGACCAAAAAAACCACTCATCACATTACTTTTACTACCCGGTGGAAGTTGAAAACAGGCTTATTGGCGCTGTGAAGAACGGCAGCCTTGACTTGACGGCGGATGTGCTGGCTTCAGTCTACCAGGAAAATCTGGAGATCCGCGATGTGTCTTCGGACATGCTTTTCCTGCTGAACAGCAATATGATCGGCACCATGGTGAAGCTGATGTTTCAGCAGAATCTGGCGGGAGATTTCGCCCGCCAGATTTGGGAGAGGATAAACCGCCGGGGAAGGACCCCCCATGATGATTATAAAAACATAATACAACCTGCTTTTATGGAGCTTTGCACCCATATGTATGAGCAAAAGAGAAACAAAAACAGCAAAATTAAAACGGAGGTTCTGGAATATATCTCCCTCAACTACAGCAGGAGGGATTTTTCGCTTACTATGCTGGCGGATAGATTTGGCTTTTCCGAGGTCTATGCCAGCCAGTGGTTTAAGGCCCAGACGCAAGAGAACTTTTCTTCGTTTTTGGAAAAAACGAGGATATCAAAGGCGAAGGAGCTGCTGCTTAAAACCGACGAGAGGATACAGGACATTGCCGTTATGGTGGGGTATCAGTCCAGCAACTCCTTTTGCAGGGCCTTTAGGCGGGTAACAAACACGAATGCTGGCGATTACAGGGAAGCAAGACAAAATAAAAACAGACGCTGAAGCAGGCTTGTGCTTTGCTTAAGCGTCTTGTTATTTGATGCGAGGAATCAAATCAGCTTTTTAGCTTTTCAGCTTTTTTTCTTCCAGGAACTGCCCCTTAAGCCAGATTTTTTGCGCAAAACTATCTCCGCAGGAGTTCATTTCCTGGTATAGCCGCTTTCTCATATCAGCCAAAACGGGCTTTTGTTTGCTGTCTGCCGCAAGGTTTACAAGCTCCTGCGGGTCTGCCTGAAGATCGTACAATTCGTCCACATCCGTAGCATTCCAGACATATTTATATCGGCGGTCCGTCAGAGCGCGCTGGGTGAAAAGCCCAAACTGGGCGCCGTTGAAGGTGGTCATCACCTGAGTGCGCCAATAGGGGCAGCGGTTTCCCCGCCACAGCTCCAGCATGGACTCGCCATGCAGCCCGCCGGGATTTTCAATGCCCCAGATGTCAAGAAATGTGGAGGCAAGATCAAGATAAGGGTAAACGAATTCTTCGCAGCGGCTGTTTGGCCTTACTACCCCCGGCCATTTAACGATCATAGGCACGCGAATGACATCCTGATATTGCACATAATGCTTGTCGTACATGCCGCGGGCGCCGCCCATATCCCCGTGGTCGCAGGAATAGATTATCAAAGTGTCATCCTCAAGGCCGCATTGGCGCAGGTGGCTTAGGACGCGGCCAATGGCGTCGTCGGTCTGGGCAATAAATGCATAGTAGCGCTTCACGCACTCCTTCCAGTCATCCCATTCAAAGCCTTCCAGATTCCAGGTGGCCACCTGCTGCTTTTGTATAAAGGGCTTGTTTTTAAAATCATCCTTGAGATTTGCCCACGGGGGAATATCCTCCGCCGAGAACTGCTGATCGAACTCCTTCACGGGGTTGCAGGGCAGGTGAGGCTCAACGAAGTCCAGTCGGATATGCCAGGGCTTTTTCTCATCGCTGAAGCTGTCGATCATCTCCATGGTGCGGCGAGCCAGCCAGTGGGTGTGGCTGTCCTCCAAGGGCAGGGGATCGACAGCGCCCAGCATTCCACGCCCTTTCCCATTCTGGTCCGGGCGGCTTGGCAGATATTCAGCGCCATATTTATCAAGGACGAATTCTTTATGCAGGCCATCATCCACATATGCGCCGTAGCCAAAGTCAATGGGAGTTTTTTCCGGGTGAACATGCCATTTGCCTAGGTATGCGCTGTTATAGCCCAGATCATTCAGGCGATTCGTCCAAACCGCATGCTCTGGTTCAAGAACTCCCCCCGGGAGCCCCTGATCATAGTTCCAAAACCCGCCGGTGGACTCCGGCCTTTTTCCGCTCAGGAGAGCCTGACGTGCGGGGCAGCAGGTGGGTATGGGAGTATATGCCTGTGAGAAGGCCATCCCCTCGCGGGCAAGCGCGTCCAAATGGGGTGTGGAAACAGGATATACTCCCGCATAACCGATGCAATCGTAACGATGCTGGTCGGAGGTTATCAGAAGAATGTTCGGAGTTTTCATGCGCTGCCCCTTTCAAAACATGCTCTATAAGATGCTCTTGCTCTTGGTCGTTCAGGTGCTTTTTTGTTTAAGGAAAAGCACCGCATCGCCCTTGAAGGGCAACTTGAAGTTGGTGCTGTAGTCTGCTCTGCCCCCCATGATGACACCGCTTGCCATAATCTCACCCTTTTCCGGGCTGAACCACTCGTAGGTAAACTCGCAATCATATGCGCAAAGATCCACCGCGACCTCGCCGCCTTCCGGCACATAAACGATATATGCCTCACCCGGGTCCGCCAGGCAGTAGCCGCTGTTGGCAAGGTCATCCCTTGGGAACATGCGGTTTAAATCCACCCTTTCGGCTAACATAAGGGTATAGCCGATGTTCTTTCGCGCATCCTCAAACACGGGATCATCCTTTTTCTTCTCCCAATGCTTGATGTGATCCAGAAGTTTTCCCGGAAGCGGAACCCAGGGATCCATCAGGGCGTAGTTGTAGCCGCGGGTAAAACACTTCCACACAAGCTTGCGGTCGCCGGCATGATCGAGGGCGCAGATATGATCCGTGTCCATTATAACCACTTTTTTTCCATCCATTGCCGGTGGGTCTATGCGGTAATTATACTTAAAATCGATGCCGGGCGCAACCCAGTCGGCGTTGCTGTGCATCAAAAGCACATTATCTTCGTAGGCACCTGAGGCGGATATCCCCACGGGATGCTGCTTTGGAAGTCCCTTTTCATATTTATGGATGAAGTCTATCATATGCATCTGCCAGATTTTGCTATCGAACTCGTTCCTGACCTCGTTTACGATCTCGTAAAGAACATTATCAAGATCGTTCAAAGTGTCGATCACCTTTTTAACGAAGGCCTCCTCCCGCCGCACAATCGCGCTTATATCCAGTGTGAATATATTCTGATCTCCTCCGTCATCGCCATTCACATTGTTTTGTACATTGTAGGGATGTGAAAGCCAGGAATCCATCCTGCCGGACTTATTCTTGCCGCACCAGCCCTCAAACATCAGCACAGCGACATATATTCCCTTTTCGCCCGCCTGCCGGACTCTTTCCCTCAGACGAACAAAATAATCCTCGTTCCACTTGTCAAGATCAAATTTGGGCAGGCCGTCCAAAGCAAGGCCGGGTCCCAGGCGCTGGTAGGGCAGGGGAGAAAAATCCAATGATTGCTTTGTCCATCCGGCGCCGGAGGCCTGGAGGGCAAACTGCCAATAGCGCATAAAATTATGCTTGTTTTCAACCATCATGCTTAGAAATCCGTCATAGTCAAACGCGTTCATTTCGCCGTCCAGCTTGAAGTCCTGTTGGACAAACCAGTTATGGGAGCCTGCCAAATACACGGCTTTCCCGCTGGCGTCAGAAAAATATCTTGAATTTTTAGGGTTATACCTGAGTACTCCGTTTAGCATAATTTATACTCCTGATTTTAAAGATATATAAAGATATAAAAGATATTTGCGCCCTAAAAGTAGGGCGCAAACTGCGTAAGCTGCTTAAGGATTAACGGTCCTGTCATAAACGGCCTGCTTTAACTGAAGATATCTGGAAAGGCCGATGGACTCCAGGTTTTGCAGGAAATTGCCCCAGCCGCTGTCGATATCCATATCGCCGGTCACAAACCTTGCTGTCATCTCGTTGACATAGTTCCTAAGCTCCGTTGAGATGGTGGATATCTCCACCGCCTCCTCCTCGGTTTCGATCACATTGGGATACAGATATTTCACGTCGGGCTGATAGGCGACATATTTATCGCGAGTTGCAGTGAAGATTACATTATCCATTGTGGGAGGCTCTGTGGGATCAAGCACGACGTCTCCGGTCGTGTGCGCCAAATGGAAGTAGTATATGCCGGTCTGGTCCCATCCCACATTTTTGTTATCCATCAATTGTGCGCCGCTGGTGCCGGCGGAGTAAGCCTGCTCGCCGTTGCGGTTAAGCTCGCCAGGTTCAGCCCAACGCCAATAGACATCCATCTCGCCATATTCCTTGAGCATAGCGACTTCCTTGTTGTAAAATAAATCCAAAAGCCTGAAGGCAACCAAGGGATCGCTGCATTTATCGGTGATCTGAGTGCCTGTGCGGTAGGGGTAGTTATAATCATAGCAGGTGAGTTGTACTCCGGCGGGCCCTTTCAGGGGCGCAAGGGCCTCGTAATCTCTCCAGCGGCCGCTGCCGCTTTCGCTGGCATCCGCAAAGCCCGATGGCGCGGGAGCAAAGGATGCACCCAGTATGTGAACATCCGGGTTTTCGCCTATCTGGCGCAATACGGTACGATCCTGGGTGAAGGATTCTTTTGCCAGCAGGCCCTCGGAAACCAAAGTCCTGACGTATTTAAGCGCTTCTTTGTATTCATCCGTGATATAGGTGACGGACACAACGTCGTTTTCAATCCAGATTTGCTCTTTGTCGTAGCCGTCATGATATGTGAATGCATTGGTCAGGAATACCTCGGGCTGATTGTTCCATCCGGTGGCGGCGCCTGCGGCAGGGATCTCGTCCTTAAGGCCGTTCCCGTTGGGATCATCATCCCTGAAGGCGCGAAGGACGGTCAGCAGCTCGTCGGTGGTGGTGGGCGTGTCCAGATTAAGGGCGTCCAGCCAGGGCTGATATATCCACATCTTGGGTAAGCTGGAAAGATGCAGCGAATCCGCAATGGCGGGTAGTGTATATATACTGCCGCCCTCGGTGCTGGCGTAGGCCCTTGCGTTTGGATAGCTTTCAAATGCTTCCCGGGTATAGGTGCCGTGCTGGTCGATATAATCATTCAGCTCCAGAAAAATGCCTTGGCGGCCGTAGTAGTTCACTTCCGTTCTTGTGAACATGCTGACCGGAAGTATGATGTCGGGGTAATCTCCGCTGGAAAGCAGAATGTTCAGCTTGCTTCGGCCTTCATCGCTGGGTGAGACGATGAATTCAAGGTCCACATTAGCGTTTTCCTTTATCCAGTTCGTGAACCAGTTGTTTTCAAAGTCATCGGTCTTGGGTCTTAGCAGGGCGTAACAGGAAAGGGTGACGGTCTCGTCGGTCAGCCAGTAAGGCCCCTTGCTTTCGTCCGGCTCCTGAGGGGCTGCTGTGGGAGCTGATGTGCCCGCGGGAGCCGTCGCCTGGCCGGCTGTTGCAGTTGGTGCGGAAGTCTGGCCTGTTCCAGTGGACGCGCCCTGGCAAGCTGACAGCGCGATTATCAAACCGAGAAACAGAGCGATCACCTTGAGTAACGGCTTTTTCATTTTGTGTCCTCCTTTTATTTTAAACCGGCGGCGCCGGCAGGTTTCAACTTTTGCTTGGGCGTCAGCCTTTCAAAGAGCCAAGCATTACGCCCTTTACAAAATATTTTTGCACAAAGGGATAAATCAGCAATACGGGCAGGCTTGAAACCACAATCAACGCATATTTCAGCAGCTCTGTCAGGTTCAGCCTGTTGGCAGCGTCCTCCAGGTCGATGACGGGCATCATTGAAAAGTCGATAGTGTTCATCAGCAGCACCTGGCGCAAAAACAATTGCAGCGGATAAAGATTTATGTTGTCCAGATATATGAGGGCGCTAAAGTAGCTGTTCCAGCGCCCGACGGCGTAGAAAAGCGCCATGACCGCGATTATCGGCGCCGAAAGGGGGATTACGACCTTACCGAAGAAGGTAAAATCATTGCAGCCGTCTATCTGGGCCGCTTCCAGCAGCTCGCCAGGAATGCTGGTGCTAAAGTATGAGCGGGTTACCAGCATGTTCCAAACTGACATCGCCCCGGGTATGAGTATGGCCCAGACGGTGTTTCTCATGCCAAGATCCCTCACCAGAAGGAAGGAAGGAATCAACCCCCCGCTGAAAAACATCGTGAAAGAAAAGAAGAACAGCACGCCCTTTTTAAAGACCAGATCCCCCCGTGAGAGAGGGTATGCGGCAAGAACCGTCATAGCCAGGCTGATGGCGGTGCCGACTATCATATAGAAAAAAGAATTGCGAAAGCCCACCAATATGAGCCGATAATTGAAAACTGCCTTATAGCCCTCCAGGTTGAAGCCCACCGGCCAAAGATAGACTCGCCCTGAAAGCAGCGCCGAGCCGGAGCTGAAGGATGCGCTGATGATATATAACAGCGGATATAGGAAAACCAACAGGAACAGGCTCATGATAATAATGTTTATGGTGAGGAAAACCCTGTCGGCCATAGTGTCACGGATGACTGATTTCGTCTTTGCGCTTGCTTTAATCATAATAAATCAATACCCCCTAATAAACGAAGATCACCAAAGGCTGGTTTCGGAGACTTTTCTGGAAACGGTGTTGACGCCTATCATAAGCAAAAGGCCAATGATCGACTGAAACAGGCCCACAGCCGTTGAATAGGAGAAGTTGGGGAAGTTTGCCGCAATGCCTATTTTATATATATAGGTAGAAATTACCTCCGATGTGCGCTGGTTCAGCGGTGTTTGAAGCAGCAAAACCTTCTCAAAGCCCAGGCTCAGTATTTTCCCGGAATTTAATATCAGCAAAGTGATGGCTGTGGGCATGATCGCCGGAAGGTCAATGAAGATTATGCGCTTTGTTATGGTCGCGCCGTCCACGATTGCCGCTTCGTGCAGCTCGGGGTTAACAGAGCTTAAAACTGCGATAAATATGATGGAGCTGAATCCCAGGGACTGCCAGAGATTCGTCCACACATAAAGGGATGGGAAGGCGTTCGGGCTTGCCAGAAAGTCCACCTTCGCCATGCCCACGGCCTCAAACAGCTTGTTTATGATGCCTATGCGCGGGTTTACAAACTGCACAATTATGCCGCACATGACAACCGTGGATATAAAATGCGGCGCATACGATATAAGCTGTATTGTTTTCTTGTAACCCTTTTGCCTTATATAATTGAGGCCAAGGGCAAAGAGCATCGAGAAGGGAAGGCTCAGCACCAGATCATAAACGCTGATCACTATCGTGTTTCTGATGAGCTGCCAAAAGGAAACCGATTTTGCAAATTTAATGAAATGCTCAAGCCCAACGAATTCGCTTCCCCAAATTCCCGCCACCGGCCTGAAGTTGCGAAAGGCGATCTGGGCGCCGTACATGGGCACATAGGCGAATATCACCGTGTACACCACAGGGATCAGCAAAAGCACATATAACTGCCAACAGCGTATTGCCTTTAGCAATGTTCTTTTGAGTTTAATGGCCCTTCCTGATGGCTTCTTTGCCGCTGATTCTGTCTGGTAAACCATGTGCATCATCCTTACTCTTTTATAACGCAATAATTTCAACATATCAGCCATATGCATGATGAGGTTCTATGCCGTATATACCGCCTGAGCGCCGTTAAAATTATGTCGTTTGTTTTTGCAGGGTAAGCATAACCCAAAAGGAGCGGCCTTGTAAATCGCTGTTTTTTCAGCTATGTGCAGCTTTTAAGATTTTATGTGCTTTGAATAATGTAAATAATAATTTTTATATAGAAGTGCACATGAAAATAAAAAACTTAAATTATGCACATTATCTGAAAACTGCAGATTTACAAAGATTATTCACACCGCTATACTGATAGTTGAATAAGCAAAAGTGAAAGAAGGGCGTATGTTTTTCATCAATCAATAAACGCTGACGGTTTATGAAGAAAGCGCCGCGCTCGAAAAATTATTTTTTGTCCATTTATTATCCAGTTTATTAAATTAAAAAGAAGAGGGGTGTAAAACCATGGGCGAGATTGAAGGTCGCGCAAAGACATTAATTGAACCGAGAGGGAAAAAAGAGACAGGAAAGCCCAATCTATTGTTTATATTCACGGATGAACAGGCCGCAAAAACAATGGGCAGCTATGGCAATTCGCAGATTTCAACGCCGAATATGGACCGCCTTGCTGCGCAAAGCCAGCTGTTTGAAAACGCATATGTAACCCAGCCGGTATGCACACCTTCGCGTTCAACCATATTAACCGGGCTTTACCCCCACACAAACGGCTGCACGAAGAACAACATTTCCCTCAGACCGGACACGAAGTGCTTCCCGGAGCTTGCCGATTTTACCGGATATACAACCGGCTATTTTGGGAAATGGCATCTGGGCGACGAGGTCTTTGCCCAGCATGGCTTTGAGCATTGGCGCAGCATCGAGGACATATACGCCCTTCAATATTCGCCGGAGCGTGACAAAAGCGCCGTCAGCAGCTATTCCCATTATCTCGCCGAACAGGGCTATGAGCCGGACACTGTCAACGCCCATGGCGCAAAATGCTTTTCAAGAACTTTTGCAGCCGGCCTGACGGAGGAGCACGGTAAGCCGGCCTATCTGGCGGGGGAGACCGCTCGCTTTTTAAAAGAGAATAAGGACGAGCCCTTTGCTCTGTTCGTAAACTTTTTGGAGCCGCATATGCCCTTCACAGGCCCCCGCGACGAGCAGTATGATTATAGAGAAATTCCGCTACCCGAAAGCTTTGAGGAGGGGAGATACAACACTGAAAACAGCCGGCTGGTGCAGATGCGAAAGCGCTTCTTTAAGCATGGGCAAGACGGCATGCCCCTTAAAACCGAGGAGGACTGGAAGCGGCTTATTGCCAGATATTGGGGGCTTATAAGCCAAGTGGACAGCGCACTGGGCAAAATTCTGGATGCGCTGGAGGAAAACGGCCTTGACGAAAACACCATAGTGGTATACACCAGCGACCATGGCGACATGATGGGCGCCCATAGGGTGCTGACAAAGGGCATGATGAACGAGGAGGCCGTAAAGGTGCCGCTGCTGCTCCGGTTCCCGGGCATTGCCCACAGGCGGATCGCGCAGCCCATAAGCCAGGTGGACCTGGCGCCCACCCTTCTTGAGGCCATGGGCAAAGAAGTTCCCGGCTTTTTGCAGGGCGAATCTTGGATGCCGGCCCTAAGCGGCGAATGTGAGCCGGAAGGCCGTAGCGTATTCATCCAGTGGAACCCCATGCATACCTCTGAGGACGAGGCGCTTGAAGATCCGGTAAGAACTGTCATCACCGCCGACGGATGGAAATACAATCAAAGCTGGATCGGGGAAAGCGAGCTGTTTTACTTGCCTGATGATCCCGGTGAGATGAAAAACCTGGCGGGAGATTCCGCCTTCAAGCCTATTATTGACCGACTTCGCGATGAGATAAAAGCCTGGCGCATTGCCAAGGGCGATATCGACATAGCGCCTGTGGATTTTTAAAACAGTAATAAAACAGTAAAGGGGAAGGGTAAAATGCAGAAAACTCAAAAACCAAACGTCGTTTTTATACTGGCGGATGATCTTGGTTGGATGGATTTATCAAAATATGGGAGCACATATTATGAGACGCCGAATATCGACCGCTTGGCCGATCGAGGCATGATGTTCACCGACAGCTACTCCGCAAACCCGCTGTGCTCGCCCACCCGTGCAAGCCTGATGACGGGAAAGTATCCGGGGCGGCTGAGGATCACTTTGCCGGATTGCCACCTTGAGCCGGAAGGCGACGAGGAGCTTGAGGCATCCGGGAAGCCCTGGCAGCGGATGATAGAGGCGAAAAGCAGAAGATACCTTCCCCTTGAGGAATATACGCTGGGAATGGCCTTTAAGGACGCAGGCTATAATACCGCAATTATTGGCAAGTGGCATCTGGGCGCAGACTGGAAATACTGGCCCGGCCAGCGCGGGTTCGACCTTGATATGAGCACCTATCACCCCGGCCCCCGCAGCTATTTTGTCCCATACCGGTTGGAGCTGATGTCCGACGGACCCAAGGGCGAATATATCACCGACAGGATTACCGACGAAGCGCTTAATTATATCGAAGCCCATAAGGAGGAGCCCTTCATGCTCTGCCTGTGGCAATATGCGCTGCATGGGCCGTGGCATGCAAAGAAAGACAAGGTGGAAAAGTATCAGGACAAGAAGGACCCAAGGGGATTGCAAAAAAGCCCGGTCATGGCGGCGATGATAGAGAGCCTGGATGAAAGCGTCGGGAGGGTGATCGACAAGCTGGACGAGTTGGGGCTTTATGATAACACAGTGATCGTTTTTTTCTCCGATAACGGCGGCACCACATTTATCGATCTGGACGGCGTTCCCCCCACAAGCAACGTGCCTTTGCGCAGCGGCAAGGGCAGTATATACGAAGGCGGCGTAAGGGTTCCGCTGATCGTTTCATGGCCGAAGATGACCCGCCCCGGAAGCGTATGCTCAGTGCCGGTATCCAGCGTGGACATGTATCCCACATTGCTTGAGCTGGCGGGGATTGCCCCGAACCAGAGCCGCCCCGTAGACGGAAAAAGCTTCGCGCCGCTCCTTAAGGGCGGGAAAGAGCCTGTGCGGGAGGAAATCTTTTGCCACTTTCCTCATTATATACCTGCTTTGGAGAACTATCCCTGCACATCGGTGCGCCAGGGTGACTGGAAGCTGATAAGGATATATGGGGAGGGCGACGGACGCCATAATGCCTACGAGCTGTATAATCTTAAGGATGACATCGGTGAAAAAGAAAACCTCGCCGAAAAGATGCCTGAGAAGGTTGAGGAGTTGGATGCGTTGATAACCGCCCACTTGGTGGATATCGGCGGCGTTATTCCGGTGGCAAACCCCGCTTATGATGAAAGCCAGACCATGCCGCCCTTCTATCGCAGTGTGATGCCCTATGTGGAATGAGGTAAATAAAAGCTAAATAAAAGCTAAAGCCCGGGGAAACTCCTCCGGGCTTTTTTGCATTTTATTTTTGTCTGTATTATTTTTTTATAACATCCCGGCGGATTATATCGCCCTCATTCATGGGGAAGGGCGCATCGATGGTGAGCCTTTGCATGGGGTGGGGCGCGCTTTCGACTTCATTGCCTTCCTCATCCCTAAGGCCGGATATCTTTATCGGTCTTGTGCCGGCGGGGGATAGCAGCGCCAATTCCTCGCCGCTAAAGAAGCGGTTCTTCTGGCGAATGGCGGCGGTTTTGCTTTCATTGTCATATGAAAGAACTGCGGCCACATAGACCGAATCCTGCGAATAATCGCTGCTGACAGTGGGCGAGGGCCGGCCGAAATAAAAGCCAGTGGAAAGCGGTCTGTGGCTGGCGCGGCAGACCTCATTTTTTAGCTCGTCCTTTATGCTCCGGTACAGATCGGGCGATTCAAAAAAGCTGTCGATGGCCTTCCTGTATGCCGAGACGACGGTTGCCACATAGTATTCTGTCTTCATTCGGCCCTCGATCTTCAGCGAGCCAAGGCCAGCGGCGCAAAGCTTGTCTATATGCTCTATCATGCACAGATCGTTTGCGGAGTAGATGTAGCTGCCTTTTTCGTCCTCAAAGACGGGCATGTATTCGCCGGGGCGCTTTTCCTCCACCAGGGCATATTTCCAGCGGCAGGGCTGGGCGCATTGGCCTTGGTTGGCGTCGCGGCCGGAAAGATGGTTTGAAAGGACGCATCTGCCCGAATAAGAAACGCACATGGCGCCGTGGACGAAGGCTTCCAGCTCCAGCCCCTCCGGAAGGTTCTGCCGCATTTTTGCTATGCGGTCAAGGCTCAGCTCCCTTGCCAGGATTATACGCGAGGCCCCAAGCTGGTGCCAGTGAAGGGCGCCCATGCTGTTCAGAGTGTTCGCCTGGGTGGATATGTGCAGCTTAAGGCCGGGGGCCGCTTCCTTCGCCAGTGTAAGGGCGGCAAAGTCAGATATGATGGCGGCGTCGGCGCCGCTTTTTTGCACCTGTTCAAAGGTTTTTTTAACGCCGCTGATATCATCGTCATACAGGAATGCGTTTACAGTCACATAGACCTTCACGCCTTTTCCGTGGGCGAAATCGACCGCCGCTGAAAGATCATCTTCGTTAAAGTTCCCCGCGAAAGCCCTAAGCCCGAATTTTTGCGCTCCGAGATAGACGGCGTCCGCGCCAAAGCGCACTGCGGCTTTAAGCTGCTCCATTCCTCCGGCAGGGGCCAGCAGTTCGGGTTTGCTTAAGTTTTTTAAATCAGCGGCCGGCGTTTGCCTCCGCATTGTTTCTGTCATATTCAAGCCAAAGCTCCCTGTATTTGTTCACATTCTCCTGATGTTTTTCATATGTCTTTGAAAAGACCAGCTCGCCCGTCTCCGGATCGCCGTTGCAGAAGTAGAGCATCCCGTCATCCACAAAGTCGGGATCGGGGTATAGGGCGGCCTCAAGGGCGAACTTGCTGGGGCTGCATATCGGCCCTGCGGGCAGTCCGTCAACCACATATGTGTTGTATATGGAGTCAATCGTTAGCTCATCCGCGCTTAAAACAAGATTATTTCTGCCGGTGACATATGTGATGGTGGCGTCTGACTGAAGCTTCATGTCCATATCAAGCCGGTTGTGGAATACCGCCGAAACCTTGTAGAAATCGCTGCGTTTTGATTCCTTTTCGATTATGGAGGCAAGTATCACGATATCGTCCACCGTCGTCTGATCATCCTGCCCGGAGTGTGTCTTTGCAAGAGAGAGCATCTCGTCCATTCGGGTGAGCATCTTGCGGATGACCGTTTCCTCGCTGGAGCCGACGTAAATTTCATATGTGTCCGGGAAGAGATAGCCCTCAAGAGCGTACTTCCTTGTTGTTCCGCCGGCCTTTATCGCGCCTGAGACGAAGTCATAATCATCGGCGAACTCCTTGCCGGTTTTGCATAGCTCCAAAAACCTGTCCGCGCTGCTGAAAACGCCCTGTTTCACCAAAGATTCCGCCATGGACTCAACGGTGGAGCCCTCGATAACGGTGAAGCGCATGACTGTCTGAGCCTCCTGCATGGATGAAAGGGTGTCGATAAGCTCTATGACAGTCATCTTCGGCGAAAGCAAAAAGCTGCCGGCCTGAAGCTTCGGCCCCTTGCTCAAAAATTCCGCGGCGTACTGGAAAATGGCTCTGTTGCGTATGATGCCCTCGTCCTCAAGCTGCCGGGCGATGGCCTTGACCGTGGAGCCGGACTTGATGCTGATCTCCCTGAAGGAAGGATCGTTTTCGACTATCGGCTCAGGCAAAACAGGCTGTATGTAGCGCTCCTTAAGATAGCCGTAGCCCGTGAAGACCATGCCGGCTACTATGCTGAGGCTCACCAGCCAAACGCACAAAGGCCGTATGGCATTCCACACAGCCTGAGCTATTTTAAGAGCTGTTTGAGCGTTTTTGTTCATATAAGTCCCTATATTATCGTATTATCCGTCGGAGCGCCTATTGCCCCTGGAGGAAGTCTAGGTCTATCCCGGCGGCCTCGCCGAGTATTTTATAAATATCCGCCAATGTTTTTTGAAGCTGGAACTCGGCCATCATGTAGGCCGTCGCTTCATTTGAAAGCTGCAGCAGCGCCGTCAGCTTTTGATAGCGCTCCATGTCATCCGCGAAGGCCTTGCCGCCGCTGGCCACCTGAAGCTGAAGCTGATATTGCAATTTTTTATACTCCATCAATAGGGCCTTGTTAGTTTCGTTTTCCATGGCCAGTTCTCTTGCTTTTTCGTAGGTTTTGTACTGCTCGCTTTCCTTTAGCGCCTTTGCAAGATCATGGGCCTTGTCGTATATATTCATTGGCTACCTCGTTTTTTCCAATAGTTATTTTATGTTCACTATTATCTATAAAGTATAAACGCTTTTGAAGGCCTTTGTGTTACACCTCTATCACCATCGGCAACACCATGGGATAGCGCTTCGTTTTCTGGCGCAAGTATGACTTCACGCTGTCGCGCATCTCGTTGCGCATTGTGTTTATGTCGCTGCCCCTTGAAATGCAGGCGGCAAGGGCCTTGGCAGCGGCTTTGCGGGCGCCGTCCAGCAGCTCCTCGGACTCTTTTTCATACACAAAGCCCCGCGAGACTACCTCCGGGCTGGAGATTATCTCCCCGTGCTCGGTGTCAACCGCCGCGACCACCACCAAAAGCCCGTCCTGGGAGAGATACTTTCTGTCCTTGAGCACCACATTGCCCACATCTCCCACGCCCAGGCCGTCCACCAGCACGCTTCCTGTGGGGACCGTGCCGGTTATCCTTGCGCTTCTGCGGGTGAACTCAACCACGTCGCCTGTCTGCATCCGGAAGATATTCTCCGTGGGCATACCGAGGCTCTCGGCAAGGCGTATATGGCTCTCAAGATGCCTGTTTTCGCCATGCACCGGCAGGAAATACTTCGGCTTTATCAGTGTGTGCATCAGCTTCAGCTCCTCCTGGCAGGCGTGGCCGGAGACATGGACGTCCTCCAGGGCGTCATAGATGACATTTGCGCCCTTCTTGAAGAGCTGGTTTATAACCCTTGAAACATATCTTTCGTTGCCGGGAACGGCGGTGGCTGAAAGTATGATGGTGTCGGTCTGGCGGATATCCAGCTTGCGGTGTTCGGAAAAAGCCATGCGGGTAAGACCCGCCAGCTCCTCGCCCTGGCTGCCGGTGGTGATGATCACTATCTCGTCCTCGTCGTAAAAGTCGATATCGCTGACGTCGATAAGCCTGCCCTCGGGGATTATCAGCTCCCCCTGCTCCTGGGCAAGGGTGGACACATTCACCATGGAGCGGCCGTTAAAGACCACATAGCGGTCATAATGGACGGCGGCGTTCACCACCTGCTGTATCCTGTAGACATTGGATGCAAACATCGCCACCACGATGCGCCCCTTGGCCTCGTCAAAGCAACGGTTTATGGTCTCGCTGACCTCCTGCTCGCTGTGGGTGTAGCCTGAGCGCTCTGCGTTTGTGGAGTCCATCAAAAGAGCCAGCACGCCCTTGGCGCCGATTTCGCCAAAGCGCTGAAGGTTTATCGGGTTGCCGGAGGTGGGGGTGAAGTCCACCTTGAAGTCGCCCGTGTGAACCACCATGCCCACAGGTGTGCCGATGGCCAGGGCCACCGCTCCGCATATGGAGTGGTTAACATTTATGAACTCGACATCAAAAACGCCCAGCTTTACGCTTTCGCCCGGGGCGATGGGATGCGTCTTCACATCGTTCATGCGGTGCTCCTTCAGCTTAAGGCCGATCATCCCCAATGTGAAGCGGGTTGCGTATATGGGTATTGGTATCATCAGCTCTTTTAGAATAAAGGTGATCGCCCCGATGTGATCCTCGTGGCCGTGGGTTATCACAAAGCCGCGGATTTTTTCCTTGTTCTGCTGAAGGTAAGTGGCGTCCGGTATCACCAGGTCAATGCCCAGCATGTCCTCGTCGGGGAAGCTGAGGCCGCAGTCAACCACAATGATATCATTTCCATACTCAATCACCGTCATGTTTTTGCCGATCTCTCCGATTCCTCCTAAAGGTATGATCTTGAGAGTCGGTCTGTTATTCTTTTTTGCCAAAAGTATAGTTCCTCCTTGTTGATAGGAGGCTGTCCGGATTCGCTCAATATTTTGCTCCGCTTCCTTTACAGGCAGTATAATTCTCCCGAAGGCCGGGGCAATTCCTGAAAAGATATGCGATCCTCCGTGAAAGGCCGAACATTACAGTTTGAAAATCTGGGGACAGTCTCCAGTATATATATGGGCAGCGCCCTTAATATTCATAGTAAAAAACTGCGCACATGGCTGCTACCGCGCCCGTGCCGCACAAAAAACAAGGCCGTCGCCTTTGCTTAGCGGCATAAGCCGCTAAAACGGGCGATTATGCTGCCTATATTATATCAGTAAGAGTAAAAATATGCAAACGGCTATTGTATAGTTTGCGTAAAAGGCAAACACATGTGTACAGCCTTGTTTTTTATGTTATAATTTGGGTACAAGCTACTTATATTCGTTAACAAAAAATCTATTAGTAAAAATGGAGGTTGCACATGATAACAAGGCTGTTTGGCGGAACTTATAAGGACAAGGACTACAGCGTCTACGAGGTTACCGCCGGGAAATACTCTATGACCGTCACCAACATCGGCTGCGCCATAATGACATTTAACGCGCCAGGCAAAGATGGCAATGTTTCCGACGTGGTTCTTGGCTATGACAGCGTTGAGGAATATATCGACAATCCCAAATATTTCGGCGCCGTTATCGGCAGGGTGGGAAACCGCATCAGAAATTCCCGCTTTGTTTTGGACGGCAAGGAATACTCCGTCACCCCCACCTCCGGTGACGGCACTTCCCTTCACGGCGGGGTATACGGCTTTGACACGAAGGCGTTTTCCACTTCCGTCGGCCTGCACGAAGGCAAGGAAGCACTGATATTCAGCTATATGAGCCCCGACGGGGAAGAAGGCTACCCCGGAAACCTCAATCTGACGGTCATATACAGCCTTGGCGAGGATGGCTCACTGCTGATTAAATACATCGCCACAACCGACAAGCCCACCCTATGCAACATCACCAACCATTCCTTCTTCAACCTGAAGGGGCATGACGGCGGCGAGATAACGGACCACCATGTGCAGATTAACGCCGACTGGTTCACCCCGGTTGATTCCACGCTGAATACAGACGGCCAGATCATATCCGTGAAAGGCACCGCTCTTGATTTTACTACCATGACCCGTCTGGGCGACAGGATCGACGCGGACGAGGAGCCCTTAAGGCTTGCCGGCGGCTATGATCATAACTATGTGATCAACGTTGAAAACCCGGGAGAGGTCATCAAGATAGCTGAGGTCTATGAGCCCGCGTCCGGCAGGGCGATGGAGGTTTTCTCTGACAGCGCCGGGGTGCAGCTTTATTCGGGCAACTTCATTTCAGGCACAAAGGGCAAGCTGGGCGCGGTATACGAAAAGCGCGACGCTCTCTGCTTTGAAACCCAGTATTTCCCGGGCGCCGGCTCATATGCTCACTTTCCATCCTGCAGGCTGGATCCGGGCCAGGTCTACTGCAAAACCACCATATATAAGTTCGGCGTGAAATAAAAGCGCAGGAGGAGGGCGAGGGCTCTGCCTTCAAGCGCCCTTTCGCAGAACTTCGCCCCTCAAGTGCTCTTTCGCAGGGCTCCGCCCCTCAAGCGCTCTTTCGCAGGGCTCTGCCCCTCAAGCGCTCTTTCGCAGGGCTCTGCCCTGCACCCGCAAGGGGAAGAATCCCCTTGACTCCTTATAGCCTTAATAAGTTCTATATTGAAGTTAAAGGGGCGATGGGAGGGCTGCCTTCAAGCGCTCTTTTGCAGGGCTCTGCCCTGCACCCGCAAGGGGAAGAATCCCCTTGACCCCTTATAGCATAAATAAGTTCTATATTGAAGTTAGAGGGACGATGGGAGGGCTGCCTTCAAGTGCTCTTTTGCAGGGCTCTGCCCTGCACCCGCAAGGGGAAGAATCCCCTTGACTCCTTATAGCCTTAATAAGTTCTATATTGAAGTTAGAGGGGAGATACGGAGCTGCGCCCTCAAGCGCTCTTTCGCAGAACTCCGCCCTCAAGCGCTCTCTCGCGGGGCTCTGCCCTGCACCCGCAAGGGGAAGAATCCCCTTGACTCCTTATAGCCTTAATAAGTTCTATATTGAAGTTAGAGGGGAGATACGGGGTTGCGCCCTCAAGTGCTCTTTCGCAGGGCGGAGCCCCGCGCGGCCCCCGCCAAAAATCATATTACGTATTTTTCGCCGTCTTGGGGCTTCTCGTCGCTCGGCAGAGTGGTGGGCTCGTCCTGATTCATTATGCACTTGACTGTCTTTTTGATCTCACCGATGAAGGAAGGTATGGCTTCGATCATCCTGTCCACGGAAGAAGGCACATGGGCGGAAAGCATCCTCACACCCTGGTCCTCGACCACGAGGAAGCCCACGGGAGCAACAGAAACTCCCGCGCCTGCGCCGCCTGCGAAGGGCAGCGTCTGGGGCGTTTCCCCCTTGCCCGAGGTGTTCAGGCTATACTCTCCGCCGCCGGCAACGAAGCCGAAGCTAACCCTGGATACCGGGATTATTGTCGTGCCGTCCCGGGACATTACTGCCGTTCCGACCACGGTGTTCACATCCACCATTTCCTTCAGATTTTCCATGGTGGTTTTCATTATGGCGTCGATGTTGTTGTTCATATTATTGCCTCCGCTGATTTAATTTGGTTTATTATTCATTTGCGATAGCTTCACCTTTATGCTCTTCACGGCTGTTTTTGCCGCACCAAATATAATATGACCCGTTTTAATGCTTAACATGCAGGAAAAGTTGATGTTGACGCAGGGCTGCATCACCGGCAGCACGCTGATTTTCTGTGACTGCAAAGGGATAAACGAAAGGGAGAAGAGCGCGCCGGCCTTTAAAAAAGACATCAGCGCGCCGCAAACAAGAGCCGTATGGGCGGCGTCCTCTGCGCCCAGCTTCATGCGCAAAGACCAAAGCGCCCTGCTTTTTTTCATTAACTGCAATATATCGCCGAACTTTAGGCTGAAAGCCTTGTTCTTCCCTTGCTTTTTATTTTTTTTTCCTATTAACAATGACAGTAGGCGGCGCTCCCTCTTTGTCATCCTCACTGCTTCCCCTCCGGAAATCATGAAATCATAGAGGAACAGGCCCTCCAGCAGGTATAGTTTCACTCGCAGATGAATTTTCCCGTCATAGCGAAGCCAAAGCCGCAGGTGGTTGCTGCTGGAGATTGCATATATTAGCGCCGATATCGCCAGGCTTGAAAATAAAACCGTTATAAAGGTTCTCATGCTTCCTCCTTGCCTGATATTCATAGTTTTCCAGCGTATATGAAAAAAATACATGCTTTCTGGATATATTCTATAAATCAGGTGCATATAATGTCCGCTGCATCCGCTGCATTTTCTTTTTTTTTGACATCTTTTTAATTGTTTGTGTAGTTGTAGTTGAAAATATATAATTTTGCTTTACTCAAAAAATGAACAAATTAACATTAATGCATTAAATATCCTGATAAATTAAAGAATGATATTCGGCGCAATTATTAAGCAATGTGAATTTAATAGCTGGTTAACCCAAAAGAAATGACATTCATAAAATCAAGGAATTTGGCCAAAAAACGCGCTTAAACAGGTGCGAAAAAAATGGAAAATAAAATGCTTGACGTATTTTTTATTATATGCGATAATATGAACTAATTGATATACTAAGTTTATAGAGTCAGTTCTCTTTCAATTTTATCGTTGGTTTCTTTCGTATGGGTACACTGCGGTCATTTTTACATCTGATGTAACTAAAGCTTTATTAATGATCATTTATGCACAGCATGTCTTAAAGGGAGGAATGCACTTTGACCCAAGGTATAACGACGTCTTCCAGGCAGACACGAGGGCAGAACCAGGTTTGGCGAAAAATAAAGAAGAGCCGCTGGCTTTACCTGATGTTTTTGCCGGTTGTCGCCTACTATGTCATATTCCAATATATGCCAATGTTTGGCATAGTCATCGCTTTTAAAGACTATAATGCCTTTATCGGCGTGGCGGACAGCCCTTGGGTTGGTCTTAAGCATTTTAGGAGCTTCTTTAGCTCCATATATGCGCCCAGGCTCATAAGAAACACATTTCTGATCAGCTTCTATGGTCTTATATTTGGATTTCCGGCGCCCATTATGCTGGCGATCCTTCTCAATGAGATAAGGGACGGTTTCTTCAAGAAAACCGTGCAGACCATCAGCTACCTGCCCCATTTCGTGTCTACGGTCATAATCGTGGGCATGTATGTTAACTTCCTTTCGCCATCCACCGGCCTTATAAACAATATCATCGAGATATTGGGAGGGGAAAGGACCTATTTCCTGAACGACCCGAAATATTTCCGACGGCTATACACAATGATGGGCATCTGGGCAGGTGTGGGCTGGGGCTCAATCATCTATCTGGCGGCGCTGACGGGCATCGATGTCGAGCTTTACGAGGCCTGCGTCATCGACGGGGGCGGCAGGATAAGGCAGACGATACACATAACCTTGCCAGGCATCGCCCCGACGATCGTTATAATGCTCATATTCAGAATAGGCAATCTTCTCTCTGTGGGCCATGAGGCAATCCTGCTGATGTACTCTCCCGCTACATATGAAACTGCCGATGTCATCTCCACCTATGTCTACCGAAGAGGACTTATAGAAGCTGACTACAGCTTCTCCACGGCGGTCGGCTTGTTCAACTCGCTGGTGTCTCTGGTTCTTATTACCTTTGCCAACGAGGTATCTAAGCGCTTCGGCGAAACCAGTCTTTGGTAAGGAGGGAAAGAGATGGCAATTAGAAAGAGTACAGGACGGATAGTATTTGAAATATGCAACATAATTTTTATGCTGGCGCTGAGCGTCATAATGCTCTACCCCTTCCTGTATGTGGCATCTGCTTCCGTTAGCAGCAACACAGCGATACTTGCAGGCAGAGTCAGCATAATACCCGACACTTTCGACTTAAAGGCTTATCAGGCCGTGTTCAAATATAAGCTGGTCTGGACCGCTTACGGCAACACCCTGTTATACACCTCCGCGGGAACGACCATAAACCTTATTCTCACGGTGCTGGGAGCCTACCCCCTTTCAAGGAAGGACTTTTACGGCAAGGGCCTGTTCACATTCATGATAGCTTTCACCATGCTGTTCAGCGGCGGGCTTATCCCGACATTCCTGGTGGTGCGGAACCTGGGCCTGTTCAACACCCGTTGGGCCATATTGTTGCCCGGCGCTATAAGCACCATGAACATGATCATAATGCGCACATTTTTCCAGGGCATCCCTGATTCCCTTGAGGAAGCCGCCACCATAGACGGCTGCACCGACATGCAGGTGCTCACGAAGATAATTCTACCCCTTTCCACCGCTTCGCTGATGACCATCGGCATGTTCTACGCGGTGGGCCACTGGAACAGATGGTTTGACGCGATGATCTACCTGAGGGACAACACAAAGTATCCCTTGCAGCTTGTGCTGAGGAGCATCGTTTTGCAAAACCAGATCAACGACCTTCTGAGCGGTCAGGCGGGCACCACCATCGAGGACGGCACAAACCTTATCGCCGAAACGATAAAATATGCGGTTATAATGGTTGCAGTCATACCGATACTGTGCGTCTACCCCTTCGTTCAGAAGTATTTTGTCAAGGGCGTAATGATCGGCTCTATCAAGGGCTGACACGCTATATACACATAGTCTATAAAGGAGGCAAACTATGAAAAAGTTTACAAGAGCGCTTGCTTTGGCAATGGCAGTCCTGATGGTGTTTGTTCTTGCTGCATGCACTCCCGCGGCATCCACCCCCACTGCAGCGCCCACCAGCGCAGCCGGCGGTGCCAGCACTCCTGCCCCCACGGCAGGCACAGCAACGCAGACAGCAGCACCCGTAGAACCCGTTGCTGAGCGCGAGTTCTACGAAATCTCCGCTTACATCAACATGCACCCCAGCGCATCATTGGACGATGTGCCTGAGGGCGGATACATGAAGGAAAAGATGTTCGAAGAAATGTTCAACGTTAAGTTTGACTTCATCCGTATCCCCGCGACGGACGAGCAGGCTGTTTACAACGTGACCATGGCTTCGGGCGACATTCCCGACATCGTCACCCAGGGCAGCTGGTCCAGCCTTAACAAATATAAGGAAGCTTGGAAGCCCCTGGACGACTACATCCTCGGCAAGTATGAGTATCTTGAAGATTATTTCTACAACGACCCCTTCGTATATGCTCTTTCCGCCGGCGAAGATGGCAAGATCAAGATTCTGTCCATGCTTTCCGAGCAGTACATCGGCGACATCCTGCTGGTCCGCGGCGACCTCGTTGAAGCCTGGGGTCTCAACATCGATGATTACAAGGTCAAGGAAGATTATGCTGATCTCCTGAGGTTTGCTCAGCAGCAGGATCCCAAGCTGGTTCCCTTCATGACCCGTATGCAGACAGTGGGACTTATCAACCGCCTGTGCGAAAGCTGGAGCGGAATCTGCACATATGAGTTCGTGGATCAGGCCACCGACACCGTCATGTACGGCGCGGCCGATCCCAGGATGAAGGAAGTTGTGGAATGGCTGAGAGTGCTGTATGCAGAGAAGCTCATCGACCAGGAATTCCCCACCACAGCAACACCCGAGTGGCAGGAGCAGCTCCTGAACGACGGCATCTTCATGACCCACGACAACGCCTCCAGCCGCATCAAGTGGGCTGACCAGGAGTTTGCGAAGCTGGGCGTGACCGACAAGTACTATCAAGCAATGCCCCTGATCCAGCCCGACGCCAACACCAAGGGCACGACCACCATCCATTATCCCAAGCTCAGGGACGCCTTTGCGGTGTTCGTAGGCGTTGAGGACGGCAAGGTGGACAGGATTATGGAAATGTCCAACTACAACTTCAGCCCTGAAGGCTTTGAGCTCCACACATATGGTATCGACGGCATTTCCTTCTTCATCGACAGTGACGGCCTTTACCAGCATGTGCCCGAGTACGATGCGGCCATCAAGGCTGATGACAGAGTTGCCCTGCCCATGGACAAGAGAGTGTCCGGCGATGTCGCCAGGTTCGGAAGGCTTGAGCCCAACGGCATCTATGGCATAGACAACCGTCAGCATGAGCGCGTCCAGGCTGCTGCAGTTATGTACGAAGACGGCGGCCTCATCAGGGACAATAAGCTTCAGCTTATACGCCTGACGGAGGAAGAGCAGAGCCGCGCCACCCAGCTCAAGACCGACCTTGAGACCTACACCCAGGAGAATATCGTTCAGTTCATAATGGGCATCAAGTCCATGGATCAGTGGGATGCTTTCGTTGCAGACTACAGCCGCATAGGCGAAGGCCTCGACACCTTCCTGCAGATCTACAACGACGCTTACACAAGGGCGAAGGATCTCCTGAACTAAAACAAACATATCCGATGAAACCGATTCATGGGGCTGTCTTGCGGCAGCCCCATATTATCTGTTTATCTGTAGATCTGTTTCTATATTATCTGCAATTTCTGTAATTTCTGTGTATTTTCCGTAAATCATCCCAAATACGGCGTATAAAAATAATCAAGAAGTGAGGAGTAACAGAATGCATTCCATTGAGTCTTCAAAGCATTTCACAAAATATGTCGATTTTGCCAGCGGCGTTGAAAGCTACATATTGAACAATGAGGCCGCGCCTCTTCAAAAGCCTGTTTATTTTGCCAGCCAATCCACATCGAAAGACATGCGCTATTTCTGGTTCGTTTGCGCCTTCCCTCCGAAAGGTCTGCTTGAGGGCAGCGCCCAGACAATGGCCTGCCTGGATCTTGAAACCGACGAGATATATTATCATCCTGATGTTCCAGCCGGCGCTCCGGCCATAGACCCGGACACGGGCGAGCTTTACTACTGCACACAAAACTTGATCCTCAGAAAAGGCCCCCATCCGGATTCGCCTGTTGAAAGAATCGCCAAGGTGCCGGAGGAATGGCGCACTTTTCCGGGCCGCATAGCCACGCATTTGACGTTTTCCGCCGACAAAAAAGAGCTTGCCTGCGATATAAGCAGCGGAAACGAAGTATATATAACATCATGCAATATTGAAACCGGTGAGTTTCAGCTGTGGCATCAGCTTCACGGCGGCTGGAACCACGCCCAGTTTAACCCCGTGGATAATGACCTTATTCTTTTTGCTATGGATTTCTGGCAGGACTATCAGACCGGCAAGCGAGAGCGCATCGCCAGGAATGAGGATAACAGGCTGACTCGTATGTGGACAATCAGAAGGGGAGAGGAGCCGGTTTGCCATCTGCCGGTATATGAGGAAGCCAGCCACGAGTGGTGGAGCGCCGACGGAAAAAAGATATACTACTGCGACTGGCGCTATGGAATAGGCTGCGTTGACATGGAAAGCGGCGAAAGGAAGCTGGTGCATCCCACCGGATACCGCCATGGCTATTCCTCCGCCGATGACAAATATTTCTGCGCAGACATATTCAACTATGACGATCAGTGGCAGTGGCACAGGGGTTGTGCTACCACGGTCAACTTCTACAACACCGAAACCCACCGGCCGATTGACGTCATCACCCGCAATCCCGCGCTGTACACGAAGGATGAGCCCTGTGTCTACCACATTGATGCCCACCCGCGCTTCGTGTTTAACGACAAGTATATCGCATACTGCACCACTGTGCACGGCAAGCCCTCGGTGGGCTTCACCAGCGTTGATCATTTGATACACATGACATCAAGGTAAGGAGAAAAACTGAGAATGGTTAGCAAAAAACTTCACTGGCTCACGTCGCTCAAGAGCGAAAAAACCCCCGTGACCTTCGGAGTGCCTTGGGCTAAGGGCGAGCTTAAAAGGGACGAGGGTCTGGCGCTTTTTAGCGGAAGCGAGAAGGTTCCCGTTCAGACAAAAAACACCGCCTATTGGCCCGATGGTTCCGTGAAATGGACTGCTCACAGCGCAATGCTGGAGACTAACGGTGATTTTTCCATTCAAAAAGGTGAAAGCGCAAAGGCTCGTAGCGAAATCAGCGCCCGGCAGGAGGCGGACGGCAGCGTTATAATAAGCAGCGATATGATCAACTGCGAGATTAAAAAGGGCGGCGATCTGATTTCAAGCCTTGTCAGAAAGGACAGCAGCTTTGTCCCTGTTAGCGCGAAGCTCATCGCCTTGGTGGAAAATGTCCAGGGCGAGGAAGAATATGATCAGCAGATCAAAGTCACAAAGCTTTCCGGGGTCACGAAGGAAATAGTTTTGGAGGAAGCCGGCCCCCTTCGCGCTGTGATAAAATTGACTGGAGCACATGTCGGCGGCGGCAGAGAGCTTTTCCCATTCGTTGTAAGGCTGTATTTCAATCAGGGCAGCAGCAGGGTGAAGATCGTTCATACATTTATATTTGAGGCTGATGAAAAAAGCGATTTCTTAAGGGGCATAGCCGTTGAAATGCAGATGGGAGCTTCCGGCGAACTATTCAACAGACATGTGGGCTTCGCCTGCGAAAAGGGCCTGTTCTATGAAGGCGTTCAGGGTATGTATACCGGCGGCGGCAGCTACAGGCGCGGCGCCAGGAGCAAAGCAAAACCCTTCAGCCCGCAGGAAAGACTGGCCATATACGCCCAGCAGCAGATCGAGGGGCAGTTTGTGGAAGCGGACAGGGAAAGCCAGCCTGATTTTTATGAGATTGTGGACGATAATGCCTTCTGGAACGACTTCAGGCTCACCCAGGATTCTTGCGATCACTACGCCATCACAAAGCGCACCGTTCCGGGATGTGCCCATATTCTGGCGAATCAGGGAGCGAGAAGCAATGGCGCTGTTTTCTTCGGCAGCGAAGGCGGCATAATGGCGGCCGCAATCAGGGACATGTGGCAGAAGGCGCCCATGGCGCTGGAGGTCACCGGCACGGCGGGTGAAAGCCCCAAGATGACCCTTTGGCTCTGGAGCCGCTACGCCCAGCCCATGGATTTCAGGGCGTATGACGTGGTCAGCCACTTTTACTCATATGGCGGCGTTGTGAACCATCCGGAGGGAGTCGCCAACACAAATGAGATATATTTAAACCTCTTTGATGAAATGCCCGGCAAACAGGCCATTTGGGATTTCGCCGCCGACAGCCAGGAGGAAGCCCTTCTTGTGATGGATTATGAGGGCTATGAAAAAACAAATGTCTTTGGCTCATACTGGCACAAGAGCGATGCGGAAAGGCCGCATTACGAGCGCATGGAAAAGGGCCTTGTGAACATAGTGCGTTTCTATATGGAGGAAGTGGAGCGCAGGAGATGGTATGGCTTCTGGGATTATGGCGATGTGATGCACACCTACGATAAAGTCCGCCACTGCTGGCGTTATGATGTGGGCGGCTTCGCATGGCAAAACACGGAGCTTTGCAACACATATGTGAACTGGCTGGTGTTCCTGCGCACTGGTGATTATGACATCTATAAGTTCGCCAGGGCCATGAGCCGCCATTGCAGCGAGGTGGACACCTACCACAGCGGCAAATACAAGATGCTGGGCAGCCGGCATAATGTGCGCCACTGGGGCTGCGGCGCCAAGGAAGCGCGGATATCGATGGCAGGCCACCACAGGTTTTATTATTACATGACCGGCGATGAGCGCATCGGCGATGTCATCGACGAGGTGAAGGACGTGGATTTCTACACCCTTGTCAAGGATCCCATGGGCACATACTTCCCTTCACATGAAAACTTTTCTCATGTGAGAGTCGGCCCGGACTGGTCCTCCTTTGCCATAAACTGGATGACCCGCTGGGAGCGCTTCGAGGACGAGCATTACAAGGAAAAGCTGCTGACAGGGCTTAACTGCATCAAGAGCGCGCCCCTGGGGCTTTCCTCCGGCTCCACCTACCACTATGACCCAAAGACCGGCATGATGCACTACATGGGCGCTGAAAACCCCGCCGGACACACACATCTGGGCGACGGCAACTACCAGCAGCACATGGTCATCTGCTTTGGCGCGCCGGAGACATTGTTCGAGCTGGCTGACTGGCTGGATGACGAGGAGTTGAGAGTGCAGATGGCCCAGTTCGGCGCATTCTATGCCATGACGCCTCAGGAGCGTACCGAGGCTTCCGGCGGCCGCTTTAACGAGGAAAACAACGAGGCTTGGAGCGGTGAACACTGGGCCACGAGGATGATCGCCTATGCAGGAGTTAAACAGGGCAATGACCGCTATTTAAAAATGGCGCTGGATCAGCTGGAGAAGGGTCATTCATCATATATGCTTGACGACACCGTAAACCAGCAGGGCGAGCCTAATTATATCGACATCCCAAAGCTGGATTCCCCCAATGTTGAAAAAGAGGTGCCTGCCCTTAACACGAACGCCGTTTCCCAGTGGAGCCTTAACTTCATGGAGACGATGAATATTTTAGACGAAAAAGATCAAAGCAAATAACTGTGTGTTAAAAAAGGGCGGCGCAGAAGCGTTGCCCTTTTTTGGACTTGCATTTTTAGGCTCATATGGGTATAATATTTAGAGTAAAGGCTGGGAAGAGAAGAGTAGGCAATGGACGCTTTTGCAGAGAGCCCCGTTTTGGTGTGAAGGGGTAAAGCCGGAAACTGCCGAACATGGTCTTGGAGCCGCGCACCGAGGGGATTTTGCTTTTTTACTTTTGGAGCATCCCTTAGGCTGCGACGTGTGCGCCCGTTAAAGCGCAGGGGTATCGGCAGATCATTTCCTGCCCGCACCTTGTGAGGCCCATTCTGTGAGGTCTGGGCGAATTGGAGTGGTAACGCGAAAGCTATGCTCTCGTCTCCAAAGAATAAAATCTTTGGGGGTGAGGGTTTTTTTGTTCTCGCGTTTTGCGCTTTTGTGCGTTTTACCACAATATAGAAATGAGGGGTTTACATGAATAATGTTAATAATAGCAATGGAAAAAGTGTGAAAAAGGTCTTGATAGCCGGGGCATGGCCCTATGCCAACGGTTCGCTGCACATTGGCCACATTGCCGCGCTGCTGCCTGGGGACGTGATCGCCAGATATCACAGGGCGGCAGGAAACGAGGTCTACTATGTCTCCGGCAGCGATTGCCACGGCACGCCCGTCGCCATCCGAGCAAAGCAGGAGGGAAAAAGCCCCCAGGAGATAAGCGATTTTTACCATAATGAGTTTTCAGACACATTTGAAAAGCTAGGCTTTAGCTATGATCAATACGGCAAAACATCATCCCGCGAGCATATAGACTATGTCCGAAGCTTTCATGAAAAGTTATATGAAAACGATAGGTTTGTGTATGAAAAAACAACGCCTCAGGCCCATTGCCTAAGCTGCGATGAGCCCCTGGCCGACCGCATGGTGATAGGCCGCTGCCCCCACTGCGGCGAAAGCGCGCGGGGGGATCAATGCGATGCCTGCGAGGCTGTGCTGGAGCCGGAGGATCTGCTTTTCCCCCATTGTGCAAGCTGCGGCGAAAGACCGGAGTTCAGGCGGGAAAAACACTTGTACATAGCAATTTCAAAGCTGGAGAGGGAATTGCAGGAGTTCTTGTCGGCCCACGAAAACTGGCGCAAAAACGCCATCGCCTTCACAAAGCGCTATATCGATGAAGGGCTTAGGGACAGGGCCCTGACCCGGGCCTTAAGCTGGGGAATAGACGTTCCCAAGGACGGCTATGAGGACAAAAAAATTTACATATGGGCGGAAAACGTGCTGGGATATCTTTCTATGAGTAAGGCTGTGGCCGAGAGGGAAAACAGGGATTTTGGCGCCCTTTGGAAGGGCGAAAACGCCCTGCATTACTATGTCCACGGCAAGGACAATATACCCTTTCACTCGATCATATTGCCGTCCCTGCTGATTGCCCATGGCGATGGCTGGCGCCTGCCGGATGTCTTTGTTTCAAGCGAGTATATGACCCTTGAGGGCAGGAGAATTTCCACCAGCCAAAATTGGGCGATATGGGCGAAGGATATCGCAAGCGCCCAAGACCCGGACTCAATTCGCTATTATTTCATAATAAACGGCCCTGAAAAGCGTGACGGCGATTTCTCCTGGCGCGAATACGTCAACAGCCATAACGGAGAACTCCTTGGTGCTTACGGAAACTTTGTAAACAGAAGCCTCGTTTTTGTTCACAAGTATCTGGGTGGAAGGGTGCCTGAGGGAAAGCTTGACGAGAGAATGGAAAGAAAGATTTCAGTTGCTTTTTGCCGGGCGGGGAAAAGCCTGGAGGCCGGTGCTTGCAAGGACGCACTGGAGGAGATATTCGCCTTGGTTCGTGCTGGAAACAAGTATTTTGACGACGCTGCCCCCTGGAGAACGCGAGAGAGCGATATCGCCGACTGTAAAAATGCAATATTCAACTGCGTGCAGATAATAGCCGCCCTTGCGCTGTTGCTGGAGCCGTTTCTGCCGTTTTCGTCTCGTAAAATTAAGTTCTGGCTAAAGCTTGAAGGCGGGTGGAAGGCGCCTCATGTTGAATGCGGCCGTGCAATTGAGCCGGTGGAGGTGCTGTTCAAAAGATTGGACAGAACATCTAATGATGATGTGAATCCCGGCAGACCTTGGGAGAACAAGAACGAGTAGCAAAAAGCTCGCGACCGTGCCTATTCTGACATAGGGCTTTTTGCCTCCAGGGCGATTTCGCAGTCAAAGCCCAGGCTCTGCCTGTATGCTCCTGGCGTAATTCCAAAATATTTCTGAAAGGCCCTTGAAAGGGCGATGTAGTTGTTAAATCCGGAGCGCTCGGCGATCACATTCAATGTCAGCTTATTCTTGGGCATAAGGGTAAGGGAGTGCTCAAGGCGGAGCTTTTGAATGTAGGCGCTGAAGTTCTCGTTCATGGTTTTTTTGAAGATCGAACTTAGGTACTGGGGGGTTATTTTGAAATGTTCTGCGACGGAGAAAAGCGACAAAGAGCTATCCAGATAATGCTCTCCTATATATTCGACTATCCTGTGAACGCGCCAGGAAGCGGATGCCGCCATGCTGCCGCCATCTCGGGAGGGATCGCAAAGAAGGCTATAGACGAACTTAATCTGTGTGCGCGCATCGTTGATATTTGGGCATGACTTAATCATCTCCATGGGGTTTTGAGAAAAGCCCGACGGAGATATGCTCAAAGCGCTTTCCATCTTGAAGGCGGTGTCTAAAAGAGCGTATAGAAACAGCCGCGTCATCTCAAGGCTGAGCTTTTTCCGGGAAATGTTCTCGTCGAAAAGCTCATCCAGCAACGATAGCGCCTGTTCTTTGTCGCGCCTTACGACATGCTGCATCAACAGATTTTCCTTTTCGGCCGCATATGAGTATTTATCCGCAGTTTCGCAGAGGGTTTTTGAGTCCAGCACAGTTGCCTCGGGATGGAGGAAAAAGGAATCAAGGGATCTTTTTGCCAGCCTATACGAATCGTGCAGATCTTCAAGGCCCGCCTGCCCGCCCAGTGCGACGCGCAGCGATGCGGCGTTTTGGCGCTCTATCCAATTTCGGATGCGATCCTGAAAAACGCGGCAAGAGGCCTCGTCCACGGCTTTTTCGCAGCAGAGCAGCAGCGCTTGGCGCTTTTCATTTACGTTGACCCGGTACAGCAGGGACTCGCAGGGGATGCTCCTATAGACCATGTTCACAAAGCTTTCCCAGGAGGCGGGCCTGTCAAGGGCCCTGTCTTTATCTTGACAGAGTATGACCCAAACGATGGGATGAGGAAACTCAAGATTGAAATCCTCCAGCTTTTCAAGGAGGCTTTCGCTTACGGGCTGCCTTCCCTCAAGAAGGCGAAGCAGATATTCCTCGCCCATGCTGGCTTTAATTCTGTAAAGCTCAAGAGCAGTCTGTTCGTGTTTCGCGAAAAGCTGATCGAAGGAATAGCGGATGAATCTGTAGCTGTCCTTGTTGCCCCCCACAATTTGATCCTTCTGATTTTTTTGGTATATCCATAGGGCAAGCTTGTCCAAGGGCCTGTAAACTAAATATGAAAAGACGCTTGCAAGGGTGAGGGCGGCTACCGATATCAGTATAAGGCTTTCCTTCATATGGGTATATGCATTCCAAAGCTGGCTTGTATACGCGCTATCGGGCAAGGCGTAGACAAGGAACGCAGACATGGACGGTATTTCGCTGACTGAAAGGAGAGTGCTGGGGTCGTCAGGGACAAAGGCCGAGAGGGCTTCATCAAAGTGGGCGAATGTATTGTTGGCAGCCGAGGCTACCAGTTCCCCATTATCGTAGAAAATGCTGGCCACCCCATCGGCGCTATAGTTGGATGAAAGGCATTTATCCTTTATAACCTCTTTAGGAATCTTTATGATTATTGTGGCGGCTTTTGCAGGATCGCCGCCGTTTGCAAGGGAACGGGCGCAAAGGATATACTTTTCAGCCTCGGCGGGGGAAACGAGGCCGCTATCGCCGGGCAGGTATGTGGTTTTGGCATATTTGGCCGTCATGAGGGATTTCCAAGACTGGTAATCAGGGCCGTTATTGGCGATATTATCGCTGTGGTACCAAAAGCCGCTATGGGTGCCGGTGGATGAAAGCACGGTATCGCTTGAGCCGAAGTATATGTAAAAATCGTAGACCAGGGGATGCTGGGCAAGAAGCGCTGAGTTTTTGTTTAAAAGCTGATATATGCTGATGCGTTGCTGGGGGTTGAACTCATCTGCAGTGGAAAGGGTTTTTAGGGCAGGGCTGTTGTATAGCTCATAGGAAAGCAGAGTGATCTGCTGAAGTTGAGTTTCAACATTCACCCCGTACCGTTCGGCTACGGCATTGTTGCTCTTTTCAATACTTGCGATTATGCCGTGCCCCGTGCCCCTAAGGGCCATGAGACTCAGCATGGCCGGAACAGCCAACATGCAAAGATATGTTAAGAATGCGATGTAAAAAGGCTTTCCCAAACGACCAGGCTTGAACATGGGACGCCCCCTTTCGTAAGAGGCTGAAAAGTTTGATTGCTTCATGTTGGTTGTTTATCTCGCAAGGATAAAAGCCAAGCGTATGGCGATCGCCTGCGATTAATCCTCCATAGCTGATAGTCGCTGAATATTATTTATATGATACAATGAGTCGGAAGGTAAGATTGACATTTTCTGTTTTCCATTTACATATAATAATGATATCATATTTTTTAAAGGTTTCAAAGCATTGCCGCGAATATCATAAATACTGTTAGCAATATTAAATTTTGGTAGTTTTGTTTTTTTAAAGCGATGCAAAAGTGAGCAAACAATATTAAGACATGCATCTGTTTTTAAAAATTGTGTGTTTACACCGTTTCAAGCGGAGGTTAGAATTAATATGAAACCCAGCTGGTTTTTAACTTAATACCCATACCCTGCAACATTCTGGAAAGCTTATAGAGGTGGAGAGTATGAAACGTATCCATATCAAGAGCATCGTTTGCTTCATGATGCTTGTAACATTGGTCACTTTGAGTCTTTACGGCTGCACTCCTGCAGGCACCCCCGGTGGAACTGCGTCACAGGCCTCAAGCCAGCCCGGCGCGTCGCCCACGGCCACGGCCGGCTCAACCGACCCAACCCCATCGGGGTCGGAAAGCGCAGGGGCGGGCGCTGCGAAATGGGAGATGCCCATCACCACTCAGCCAATCACTTTAGACATGTTTGTTGGCCTGGACAGCAAGGCGGCGCTTACGATTTCCAATCTGTCGGAGCAGATCGCGCTGCAAAAGGTTGAGGAAATCAGCGGAATTAAGATCAACTACAACCATCCCTCCAGCGCGACCACCGGGGCTGAGGCCTTGAACATGATGTTTGCTTCAAATGATCTGGCGGATATCATATTTGGTGTGCGCGATGTTGTTGGCGGCCTGGACGCCGTCATCGAAAACGGACAGATTCTCCGTTTGAACGAGCTGATTGATGAACATGCCTATTATATCTACAATGTATTCAAGGAAAACCCGGATTTTAAGGTGCAGGTGATGACCTATCAGGGCAATATCGCCGTAGTGCCAAGTTCGCGTCTGGCAGAAACGACGCGCTTCTTTGAAAGCTTTATAATCCGCAGAGACTGGCTTGAAAAGCTGGATCTGGAGGTGCCCACCGATATCGATTCATGGTATGAAGTGCTCACCGCGTTCAAAACCCAGGATCCCAACGGCAACGGCCTGAGCGATGAGCTGCCATTTGTGTGCAACTCCACGGAGGAGATGGGCGTTTTGCGCCTGGGCTGCTTCTATGGCATGAACGCCTCCTGGTACAAGTGGAATGCCAGCACCATAAAGGACGGCAAGGTCTCTTTTGCAGCCTTTGATGACGAGTTTTTGGAATACCTGACCACCATGAACAAATGGTATGAGGAAGGCCTTATCGATCAGGAGTATCTTAGCACTGACGCAAAGGGATTCCAGTCAAAGGTTTTAAACGAGCTGGGCGGCCTTTTCTACGGCAAGATGAACGGCGGCATAGGCACATTTATGGGGGCGACTGAAAACCCGGAGTTCGAAGTGGCGCCGATTCCCTACCCCATTTCATCAGACGGACAAAGCTACAACTGCAACTACGAGGAAAAGTATGACGGCGGCGGCGCGGCCATATCCTCCTCCTGCAAGTATCCCGTGGAAGCTCTCAAGTGGCTGGATTTCTGGTACAGCCCTGAGGGGCAAATCCTGGGCAGCTTCGGAATCGAGGGAGAGACTTACACCCTGGATGAAAATGGAGTTCCTCACTATACTGAGCTGATCACCGACAATCCCGAGGGGCTTTCGATCGTGAATGCCATCGCACGCTATGCGCCCGCCGGCTTCAGCCCTCGCCTGGTGAATGACCAGTATTACTGGAATGAAATAATGCTATACGAACAGCAAAGGGAAGTCTACCCCAATGCGAGCTCGGCAAATCTGGACATAAAGATGAAGAACCTCAAGTACTCCATCGAGGACAGCGAGCGCCTGACCAGCCTCTTGGCTGATATCGGCACTTACTATAAAGAAAATGTCCACGCGTTTATAATGGGCGCACAGCCTCTTTCCGAGTTCGATAACTTTATTTCAACTCTTAAGTCCATGAAGATGGATGAGGTAATTGAAATTCAGCAAAACGCTCTTGAATACTACAACAGCCTTTTCGACTGATCTGTCAAGTCGCTGTTAGATGATCCTGGGCAAGCGCTGCGGCCGGCCTTCTTAAAGCTGCGGCGCTTGCGGGAAAACTGATACGGGAGGAATTTGAAGGAATGCAAACCGTGAAAGCGGCCATCCCCGCAAGGAAGAACGGAATCCTGATGAGAATACGGCGGGATATATCTATAAACAAATTTAACTACCTTCTGCTTATGCCCGCAGTTTTATATTACATTGTATTTCATTATTGGCCCATGTACGGGGCGCAGATAGCCTTTCGCAACTTCTCTGTGGCAAAGGGCATACTTGGCAGCCCATGGGTGGGCCTGCGCTACTTCAGGGAGTTCTTTGAGTCATATTATTTTGTGCGCCTCCTTTCAAACACGTTGATATTGAGCGTTCAAAATATTATTTACGGTTTTCCCGCACCGATAATATTGGCGCTTCTTCTAAACGAAGTGAAGAACGAACGCTTCAAGAAGACCGTGCAGACCATTACCTACCTGCCGCATTTCATATCCCTTGTTGTAATATGCGGCATAATACTGGACTTCACCAAGCAAGGCGGCGTTATCAACCAGCTTATCGGCTACTTCGGCATCGCTCCCATTCAGTTCATGCTAAGGCCAAGTTGGTTCAGGCCCATCTACATAATCAGCGGAATCTGGCAGGAGGTGGGCTGGGGTTCCATCATATACCTGGCGGCCATCTCCAATATATCGTCTGAGCTGTATGAGGCGGCGCGGATTGACGGCGCAGGCAGGTGGAAGGAGACGATACACATCACCTTGCCGGGCATCGCCTCCACAGTTACAATTTTGCTGATATTAAGGGTGGGCAGAATCATGAGCATAGGCTATGAAAAAGTGCTGCTGCTATACAATGAAAGCACATATTCAACCGCAGACATAATATCCACATATGTTTATCGTCGGGGAATAGTTAACGCGGAGTATAGCTTCAGCGCAGCCGTGGGTCTGTTCAACTCGGTGATAAATCTGGCTTTGCTGGTGACCGTCAACTCGATCAGCCGCAAGCTGGGCGATAATAGCCTGTGGTGAGGAGTTGAGGTGAGCATATGATTAAAGCGAGCATTGCGCAGCGAATATTTAATGTATTCAATATTGCCTTCCTGTGTATTTTGTGTTTTGTGGCACTATACCCGGTGTATTTCGTGCTGGTTGCATCCCTGAGCGATTCATCTCTCCTGCTGAAGCACACGGGCATACTGATGGGCCCGCTGGGGTTTTCGCTGGAGGCGTACCGCTCTGTGATGATAAACCCCAACATATACACGGGCTATGGCAACACATTGTTTATAGTGCTGGTGGGAACCTCCCTTAATCTGGCGGTGACATCGGGGGCGGCATATGCCCTGTCCCGCAGATCAATGACAACAAGGGTGCCGGTGATGATGGGCATAATATTCACCATGATGTTCTCCGGAGGGCTTATACCCCTGTTTTTGGTGGTGAGGGATCTGGGTCTTTATAACAGCCGCTGGTCGCTGATACTACCGACATTGGTGAACGCTACGAATTTGACTATAATGCGCACTTCGTTTCAGGAAATTCCCGCGAGCCTTGAGGAATCGGCGAAGATTGACGGCGCAAATGATCTGGTGGTATTTTCGCGGATAGTGCTGCCCCTTTCCAAGGCCGTCATAGCGGTGATATGTCTTTACTATGGCGTCGCCCACTGGAATTCATGGTTTCATGCATCCATTTTCCTGCGTGACAGAAGGCTATTCCCCCTTCAGCTAATCTTAAGAGAGATTTTGATTATGAACGATACCACCGCCATGGACTCCAGCGGAAGCGTCGGCGATGCGGAGATGATAGGCGAGTCCATCAAATACGCGACGATTATAGTTTCGACCCTGCCGATACTGTTACTCTACCCTTATTTGCAGAAATACTTTGTGAAGGGTATAATGATAGGAGCGGTAAAAGGTTAAAAATATCATGATGATGTAATAATGCAAGGGCAATCAAAGAGCTTTGAAAGGAGAAAGATATGGGCGATTTTAAGGACAACCTGCTGTTTAAAAAAATCCATGGCTATGTTGCGGCGGGTTCGGTGGGCAACTCCATGGGTGAGCTTCCCGAGGGCTATACTGTGGAGGAGCGCCAGCAGTATTGGGGGTATATCGACTACCTGCCCGAGGTGACAAAGCATACCAAGAGGCTGTTCAGCGTGAACGACAGAGCAGCCAACCCCTATGACACAGGGCTTGGGCACCCGAAGGTGGGCCGTCCGCACACGAGGGTTCCAGGCACCACGGAGGACGGAGAGGAACGTTTCCGCATCCTTTCAACGGCAATCATAGAAAAGGGCGGAAGGATAGACATCGTCGATCTTGCGAAAATATGGGTCAGGGACGTCACCCCCGACATGTTCGGCTGGCAGGTAGGCTCCCAGGATCAGGTCATATATTACTCCCTGAAGGCGGGCGTTCCGCCATGGGAGGTGGGGCGCTATGCTTCATGGCCGGGGCTTTACGGCACCACAAAGATGATCGGCGCGGTGGGCGTTGTGAACGCATGCTACCCGGAGCAAGCCATGAAGGACGGCATGGAGCTGGCAAGAATAAAGGACGTGCGGGGCGTTCCGGGCAACTACGCAATTGAGGTTGCGGGAGCTCACTGTGCGGGCGTTGCTACGGCGCTGATGCCGAATGCTACAGTGGACATGGTCATCCAGGCGGCGGCGAATGTTTTCAGCCCAACGCCCAAGAGGGAGTTCATGGACGTTTTGGAGATTGCTCAAAAATGCGGCGAGGACTTTGAGGAGTACGGCAAAAAGCTGCAATATAAGTATGAAAACAGGCAGGTTTCAAACGCCGTTGAAATTCTCAGCGCTGCCTATGGCATACTGCATATGACAAAGGGCGACCCGAGAAAGGCCATATTGTTTGGCGTCAACTCCGGCAGGGACACTGACTGCCGCGCTCACACAGCCGGGTCTTTGGCCGGAGCCATCAATGGCATCGACGCTGTTCCGGCGGATTGGGTCAAAACTGTGGACGACGCCATGAAGGTCAACGAGCACACGGCTTCAAACCGCACCTCATTCGAGACGGCCGAGGGTCTTTACAAGGCTGCCATGAACAATATCGACAGAATGCGCAAGGTCATCGCAGACATCGATTCCTATACATCCTAAAAATATATCCTAAAAACGGGAAAGCTCAGGATGGATCATTAAGCGTTTTCTCAGCCGCCTGTAATGGGCGGCTTTTTATTCAGTAAACGATGCCGGCTTTAAGCGTATTTGCAGAGATTATGCTATAATAAGTTAAAAACACAAGGAGGCGCCTATGGATACGCTTAAAATCACGCAGGATTATTATGCCGCCTGGATGGGCGTTGACCCAGAATGCATGAATGAAAAGGGTCTTGTTGTGGCATACAGCCCTCAAAGGGATTGGCCGATGGAGGGCTACGCAAGGGCGTTTCATGTGCTGGCATATAAAACCGAGGCTGGGCTGATAGTCTCCCATGGCAAAAAGGCTGCTCCCTTTGCAGAGAGCCTTAAAAGGCGCATTGGCCCGGATATGGATTTGGAAAGCCTTCGCAGCGCGCTGGAGGAAATCTGCGGAAAAGCGCCAGATGCAGGGATAAAATACCTTTATTCAAAAAGGATTCCTTATCAGGGCGGCGCATTTAAGCTGCGGGATAAGGATGTTGAAAGATACCGTGAGTTTTTTGCTGCCGTGCATCCAAATGTTTCCGATATATCATGGGTTGATGAATATTTTGCCGAAATCGTTGATAAGGGCTTCTGCTACGGCGTAGAAGACGAGGAAGGCCGGCTTTTAAGCGTAGTGGATCTGCCGCCGATGCCATTCATGAAGGGCGAGGTTCAGGAGCTGGGCATTAACACAGTGAGATCCCACCGCGGAAGGGGCCATGCTAAGAAGGCATGCCTTGCCAGCATCGAAGCCATGCTTGAAAGGGGAGTCTGCCCCCAGTGGTCGACAGGGGAGAGCAACGCCGCCTCCGATGGCCTTGCCAAAAGCATAGGGTTTGAGCCGCTTGCGCTGACATTTGCCATCAGTTTTAGCTGATTTTAGCTAAATAGAAAAAGTTGTCCGAAAATACCGCAGGATGAGTTTTTTGGTATTGCAAATCCAGCAAAAAAATGATATAATTTTGAACGTTGACAATGTGATGCGGTAGTAGCTCAGTGGTAGAGTGCCACCTTGCCAAGGTGGATGTCGCGAGTTCAAGTCTCGTCTACCGCTCCATTTTCGCGGGTGTAGCTCAATGGTAGAGTTCTAGCCTTCCAAGCTAGCTGCGTGGGTTCGATTCCCATCACCCGCTCCAAATGCCCGCCATCAATGTACGGTTCGTTGATGGTGGGTTTTTCTATTGGGGGGAGATATTGGATCTTGGCTTGGGTAAAACAGCTAAAAAGGCCGGGGGGGTGTGCAGACTAATGCAGGCAACACAAAAAAACCTTATAGATATATTATCTGAGCTGAACTACCCGAGTGAGAGGGTTTAACTGGTGCGCAAATGCGTTTTCAATCATCCCGTAAGAAACGCCCGCTTAGGGGCGGCATTGATGAAATTTGCACAGCTGATTCAGGCGGAATTGCTCATTTTGACAGTATAACGTCGCTTTTCAAGCCCACATTTGATATAATGGGCATTGAAGATGGATGGAAAAGTTGTTAGACGATTGAACTGGATAATTAATGCTTATGATGCTTTGGCCCATTGTTTTATGGAAGCGGCTTTTTTATGCTTTGTGTTTAGAATAATAATCAATAAAAAATGAGGAGGGTGACACTATGAAGCGTTCGCAGATAAATGCGGCCATCAAAAGAATGGAGAAGCTGCTGGAGGAGCATCGGTTCATGCTGCCGGAGTTCTGCCGGTGGACTCCGCAGGACTGGAGCACGAAAGGCAGCGAATACGACGAGATCCGCGATAATTTGCTGGGCTGGGATGTGACCGATTACGGAATGGGGCGCTACGAGGAATTGGGGCTCACCCTTATTACCCTACGCAACGGCAATACGCAAAACAGCAAGTATCCCAAAACATATGCTGAGAAAGTCATCATGATGGATGAGGGGCAGGTCTGCCCGATGCACTTTCATTGGAATAAAATGGAGGATATCATCAACCGCGGCGGGGGCAATGTGGTTTTTGTGCTGTATAATGCGGCGGAGGACGGGCAGCTTGCCGACACTGATGTGCAGATCAACAAGGATGGGCGAAAGTTCTACATAAAGGCCGGGGAGAGGATAATACTTAAGCCCGGCGAGAGCCTGACGCTGTATCCATATTATTACCACGAGTTCTTCCCGGAGCCGGGAACAGGCGCCGCGCTTATAGGAGAGGTGTCCATGTGCAACGATGATAATGCCGACAACCGCTTCCTTCATGAGCTGGCGCGCTTCCCTGCAATCGAGGAGGATGAGCCGATTTACCGCCTTCTTTGCAACGAGTACCCCAGGCCGTAGGCATTATTTCAGGCAATTTGTGCAATCTTTCATACGGAAAAAGCGGCTATGGTCAGCGTGCGATATCTTTTGCGGGCGCGCTGCTGACTATGCCTCTTTTTTGGTCAAGCACTGCTTCGGCCGCGGAGAAAACCCAAATGCGGTGGCCAGGCCGGCTTTGCTTATTCGGGTAAAATCAGATTCCGGGGAATAAAAGCCTTGACTGTAAACGGACTTTACAGCTTATAATCAGGGGCGTAGGGAGGTGCTGGCACTATGACGATAAAGGAAATGGAAAAACTGTCCGGTATGGAGCGGGCGAACATACGCTTTTATGAGCGGGAAGGGCTGCTTGCGCCCAAGCGCATGGAAAACGGTTACAGGGATTACTCCCAGGATGACCTGCAACTGCTGCTGAGGATAAAGCTGCTGCGAAGCCTTCATATACCGCTGGAGGATATCAAGGCGCTTAAGGAGGGCAGCGGCGATCTTTCGCAGACGCTGGAAGGGCAGATAAAGAAGCTGGAGCAGGAAAAGCAGGACGCTTCTTATGCTCAGGACATATGCCGGGCCATACAGGAGGATAGAGCCGATTTCAGCAGCCTGGACGCGGCGAGATATCTTAAGGGCATAGACAGTGCTGCGAAAAATGCAAAAAAAACCGGCGGGGAGTATTTTGTAATCCAGGGCGATAGGCTTCCACAGGTTTTTCACCCATGGCGCAGGCTTTTAGCAAGGGGATTCGACATATTTTTATATAGAATAATGTGGACGGCCTTGCTGGCATTTGTTTTTAATGTGAACATTTCCGCCAGAAGCAATTGGGGAAACCTTTTTGATTCATACGTCGCCTGGGGGATGATGCTTCTTTTGGAGCCGCTGTGGCTTTCGTTTTTCGGGACTACGCCTGGAAAGGCCATATTCGGCCTGCGGATAGAAAGTGCAGAGGGAAAGCGCCTTTCATATAAAGAGGGCCTGGAGCGGACGTGGATGGTGTTGGGCTCAGGCATGGGTTATGGCCTGCCGATATACGACTTGGTGCGCCTTTGGAAGAGCTACAAGCTGTGCAGCGAGAATGAAACCCTGCCCTGGGACTGGCAGCTTTCAACATCATACACAATAAAAGATATCCGCTGGCAGAGGAGCGCTGCATACATCGGCGCATCGGCGGCGGCGGTTTTAGTGCTTTTGATGATACAATCTGCGCAGTTGCTGCCGCCCAACAGGGGCGATATCACCGTTTCTCAGTTTGTGGAGAACCATAATTACTACGCCGATTACTTTGGCCTTAGTTTTGGGAACAAGCAACTGAATGAAGATGGAATCTGGACTGAGAAGGAGTTTGACGGCACCGCCTATATAACCATCGGCCGGGATGAAATGCCCGATTATTCCTTCGTCCTTGAGGACGGGCACGTGAAAAGAGTTTCATTTCAGGTTAATATCGTTAACAGCGACGGCTGGCTGGGGCCGTACGACAGCCAAATGCTTTTGGCATCGCTGGCTTTTGTGGGCGCTCAAAATGAAATGGGGCTGCTTTCAAGGCTGCCGGCGCAAATGGCCAAGCAGATTGAAAACAGCCGCTTTCAAAGCTTTAGTTTTTCATGGGCGAATATCGCCGTTGATTGTAAAACGGAGTATTCAGGCTACGCCGGCATCAACTCACAGTTTTTAGTTCCCGCTGAAAATACTGCGCAAAACCATTACAGCCTGACTTTCTCAATGAGCAAGTAGCGCTCGGGGCAAGGCTGCTCAACTCAGCCCTTGATGTACATCATCCCCAGAATATACACAACTGCCCTTGCCGGAAGAATCCTTTGCAAAAACAAAAACAGCTTATACTTAGCGCCGATTGTGTAAAGGGGCTTCAATCTGCGCTTTGTGGTGATCTCAAAAACCCGCCGCCCTATCAGCTCGGGAGCCATGCCCTGGGCTTCGTCATTTTCCATGACAGCCACAGCCGACTCTATTATGCCGCCATATATTTCACCACCCTGGCTGATCTTGCGCCTTGCCTTTGAAAAGCCGGTGTTTACATCGCCGGGCATTATGGCGCAAACCTGTATGCCAAAGCCCTTAAGCTCGTTCGCAAGGGCAAGGCTCAGGGCGTTCACAGCCGCTTTGGAAGCCGAATAGATGGCCTGAAAGGGTATGGGGAAAACCGCCGCCAAAGAGCTGATGTTCACTATGCGCCCGCCCCCCGGTCTCATCAGCGGAAGGGCCAGGCTGATGCAGCGCAGGGCTCCCATGAAATTGACGTCCATCTGGGCGAGGGCGTTCTCATCGGCAAACTCCGCCGCGCCGGATATTCCAAAGCCGGCATTGTTTATAAGGATATCAACCTTCCCCGATTCCTCGCCAATTTTTTTGAAGGCAGCGCCAAGGGAAGCGTCGTCACTTACATCAGCAGTCATTTTGATGACCCCATCAGGCCCCGAAGCGCGCCGGCTCAGGCCATAGACCCTGTAGCCCACCTGCACAAAGGCCCGCGCGATTTCATAGCCGATGCCCTCTGAGGCGCCGGTTACTACCACCACTCCCTTTGCATTTTTTGAATTTTTTGCATCTGTTTTTTCCGCGGTCATTTTGCCATCACCTTTTGAATGATATCCATGGCCTCATCCAGAAGCTCATATGTGTGGGTGGCCATCAGGCTGCTGCGCAGCAGGCATTCGCCCTCGGGTGTGGCGGGGGGAAGGACGGGGTTCATATATACGCCCGCCTCATAAAGCTCGTGGGCTTTTATGAGTGTTGCTTCCAGTTCATATGTGTAAACGGGGATTATGGGGGTTGAATATATCGACTCCCTCACCGGAAGGCCCCTTTCCTTTAGGCCGTTTCGCATGTATGTGGCTAAATCCGTGAGCCTTTCGACCCTCTCCGGCTCTCTTTTTATGATGCGCAGAGCGGCAAGTGCAGAGGCGCAGGCCGCAGGGGTGATGGAGGCGGAGAATATGAAGGGGCGCGAATGGTGCTTCACATATTCAACTATATATCTGTCTGCCGCCATAAAGCCGCCCAGGCTGGCCAGGGATTTGCTGAAGGTGCTCATTATTATGTCGGTCTCGTCCGTCAGATTGAAATGATCGGCTGTGCCCCTACCGCCTTTGCCCAAAACGCCAAGGCCGTGGGCGTCGTCCACCATAACGGCGGCGTTGTATTTCTTCGCCAGAGCATTTATTTCCGGCAGCTTGCAGATATCGCCGCTCATGCTGAAAACGCCGTCGGTTATGATAAGCTTGCCGTCGCCCAAGGGCAGGCCCGATAGCTGGCGCTCAAGGTCGGCCATGTCGTCATGGCGAAAGCGCAGGGTTTTTCCGTAGCTGAGCATGCAGCCGTCATATATGCTGGCGTGGTTTTCCCTGTCGATCAAAATATGCTCGCGCCTGGCAACCAATGACCCGATAACCCCCAAGTTCGTCTGAAAGCCGGTGGAAAATATCAGCGCCGCTTCCTTGCCCAGAAAATCCGCCAGTTCCTCCTCCAGTTGTATGTGAAGATCCAGCGTGCCGTTTAAAAACCGCGAACCCGAACAGCCTGTCCCGTATTTTTCCGTGGCTTTAACCGCCGCTTCCACCACCTCGGGGTGGACAGTCAGCCCAAGATAGTTGTTTGAGCCCAGCATAATGCGGCGCTTGCCCTCCATTATGACCTCTACGTCCTGGCGCGATTCCAGTTCGTGGAAGTAGGGATAGATGCCTTGCTGTTTGATCTCATCTATCAGCGTGAAATCAGAACATTTTTGAAAAAGGCCCATTTGAACATTCCTCCCTTAAAGGTTAGATGATTCAGATAGCCGGCAGCGTGAAGCCTGTAGAGCGTGTACACATTCTGAGCAGGATTCCGCGAAATTTTGTCGTCAGCCCCGTCGCTTGTGGGGCAAGTGGCGGGGCCGACGGAATAAAGCAATATGATGATGGCTATCCTGCAGATATTATAGCACCCTTTTGGGCATCCGTAAAGAACCGTTTGCGGCAGGGCTCAGATGGTAAGGGCCTCATCGGAAGGCGCAAAAAGTCTGTGAAAAGTCGCGCAGGCAATAGCTTTGCCTGCTGAAAACCTCTGCCAAAGCCCGGCGGACCAGCAAATGATAACATTATTTAAGCGGAGGGATTGACTTCGCCCTTTTATTATGCTATATTATCAAAGGCGCTTGTGCCTGTAGCTCAGCCGGATAGAGTGACTGGCTACGAACCAGTAGGTCAGGGGTTCGAATCCCTTCAGGCACGCCAACACAAGGCCCCTTCGCGTAAGCGGAGGGGTTTTTGCGTTGGCGATTAATTGAGGGATTCGAAAGGCGGTCCGCGCTGCCAGTGGCAGAAGAAGCGGGCTGCCCAGGCGCACAGCGGAATCCCTTCAGGCACGCCAACACAAGGCCCCTTCGCATAAGCGGAGGGGTTTTGCGTTAGCGATTAATTGAGGGATTCGAAAGGCGGTCCGCGCTGCCAGTGGCAGAAGAAGCGGGCTTCCCGGGCGCACAGCGGAATCATTTCAGGCATGCCATATTATGAAATCTGCCGAAAAGGCTAAAATTGCTCTTTCGGGAGGTTTTGCTATAATAAGGTTACAGAAGCACTTAGAGAGCAAGGGAGGTTTCTAATGCACAATATTGCAGCATTTTTAGATTTTCAAGGAACTCTTGGCGGTATCGGAACTGATGATATAAGATCTTTGGATTTCTATCCATTTTCTATTGAAGCAATTAAAAAATTAAATGACAACGGTATTTTAGTAATCGGCATTACAAATCAGAGTCACATATCTAAAGGTGAATTAACATGGGAAGAATATGAAGAAAAGTTGAATCAAATAAAAGATGAACTATCTAAAAATAATGCTCATTTTGATGCCGTATATTGCTGCCCGCACATGAAAAAAGACAATTGTATCTGTAAAAAGCCTAATACAGGAATGATTGATTCAGCAACAAAAGATTTTGATATAAGCATTAAAAATTCTTTTGTTGTCGGTGACATGGGCATGACTGATATGGTATTAGCCAAAAACATAGGTGCAAAGGCAATATTAGTATTGACAGGCTTAGGCAAAGGCAGTATGAATCAATTCAGAGATACATGGAAGGGTATTGAGCCGGATTTTGTTGCAGAAAATGTCCTTGAAGCTGTAAACTATATTCTTGCTACTGTGCGCACCGAATAAGCCTTTTTGTGTTGGCAGTTATTAGCGGGGATTCAAAAGGCGGCCCGCCCAGGCGCGTATCGGACTCCCTTCAGGCGCGCCAGGTTGCGGCGGATTCCGCGATTCCAATACCTCAGAAAAACTTGTGGAATTTGTAATGTTCTTTTGAGCATTTAAAAAATCTTTTTAATATCAGGGCAAGGAATTGTGCGCTGCTCTATATTTGCCTGTCAGGCAATGCAACAACAGCAGATATTACAGAATATATGAAAATGGGCAGGAGGAGACGGGCATCATGGCGAATTTAATTAAGGGAAAATGAAAACAGATGAGTGGCGGCTGCCCTGTGTGCATAAGCGCACATAAGTATCAGGCATCTGCCGGAAAATCAGGAGGAAACCAGATGAAGATTCAAAATCTTTATACCAACCATCTTGAATGCCCCTTGGGATATGAGATGGAAAGACCGATCTTTTCATGGACTGTGTTTGAGACCGGCGCCTTGAGACAGTCGGCGGCGCAGGTGATCGTCGCGAAGGATGAAAACTTCGCCAGCCCCCTCTTTGACAGCGGCAGAAAGGAAGACATAAGCAGCGTCGCATTTTCGCCGGATATCGAGCTGGAGCCATACACAAGATATTGGTGGAAGGTTCTCGTCTGGGCTGATAACGGTGACTTCGCCGAGAGCGATCCCGCCTGGTTTGAGACCGCGAAGATGGGGGAGCCCTGGCAGGCGAAATGGATCGGCCCGCCCTTTGAAAAGGAAGTGCATCCCTGGTTTGTGAAGCGTTTCAGCATAGAAAAGCAGGTGGAATCGGCAAGAGTATACGCCACCGGCCTTGGGGTTTACGAGCTGTACATGAACGGCTGCAAGGAGGGGGACGAATTCCTCGCGCCATTTTTCACCGGCTATGATAACTTTGTCCAATATCAGACCTATGATGTGACAATGAGCCTGAAACAGGGCGAAAACATGGTGGCATTTATGCTGGGGAACGGCTGGTATAAGGGCCGCTTCGGCTTTCAGCGTGGAATGAAAGAGCTATACGGCGACAGCTTTCTTTTGATTGCCGAGCTGCATATTAAATATAGCGACGGCACGACGGAGGTCATCTGCACAGGCGATGACTGGGCCTGTGAAAAGTCCGCAGTGCTTTCAAGCAGCATATACGACGGCGAGGAGTATGACGCCAGGCTGGAAGTTCCCTTTGAGAGGCTGGGGGAGGGAGGGCCTGCCGCAGTTTTGGCGGACGATGCCGATATAAACCTGGTGGCGCGGCTGAGCCCGCCGGTCAGGATAACCGAGACGGTTAAGCCGATAGCACTGCTTAAGACGCCGGCCGGCGAAGATGTGCTGGATTTCGGCCAGGTGCTGACAGGTTGGCTCGAGTTCGATCTGGATCAGCCGGAGGGCACAGAGGTGTTCATACAGTTCGGGGAGCTTTTGCAGCAGGATAATTTCTACAACGAAAACCTGCGGACGGCAAAGCAGGAATATCGGTATATATCGGCGGGGCAAAAGGCTCATGTCCGCCCTTACTTTACATTTTACGGGTTCCGCTATGCAAAGATACAGGGCCTTAAGGAGATTCGCCTGGAGGACTTTTCCGCTCAGGTTATCCACTCAGATCTTGCGGTAACGGGAAATATTAAGACTTCCAACGAAAAGGTCAACAAGCTCTTCCAAAATGCATTCTGGGGCCAGAGGGGCAATTTCCTGGACGTGCCGACCGACTGCCCTCAGCGGGACGAGCGGATGGGCTGGACAGGCGACGCTCAGGTATTCGCCCGCACAGCCAGCTACAACATGTACACGCCCGCCTTCTTTGCAAAATATATGTATGACATGCTTTGGGCTCAGAAAAATCTGGACGGCGCGGTGCCGCATGTGATACCCGATGTGCTGCAAATCATATATAAAAAGCTTGGTATGGATGAGAAGCGCTTTGCTTCCTGTGCATGGGCGGATGCGGCGACGATCATCCCCTGGACAGTATATGTCCAGTATGGCGACAAAGCGCTGCTTGAGCAGCAGTATGAGAGCATGAAGCTGTGGACGGAGTATGTTTACCGCATCGACGAGAACGAATGCGGCGGCTCGCGCCTTTGGACTCACGGAAATCATTTCGCGGACTGGCTCGCCCTTGATAATCATAGGCCGGGCAGCCTTGGCGGCACCGATCAATATTACGTTGCATCCTGCTACTACTATTATTCCGCTCTGCTGACGTCAAAAGCCGCTGCCGAATTGGGCTATGATGATGACCGCGAAAGATATCAGAAGCTTTCCCAGGAGGTGAAAGCGGCCATTCAGAAGGAGTATTTCACCCCAACCGGGCGGCTTGCCATAAACACTCAAACTGCCTACATACTGGCCCTTCACTTCGACATTGCGCCGCCCCAGTACAAGGATAGGGTGATAAAGGATCTTAAGGAGAACCTTGACTCCTATGGGGTTCACCTGACTACAGGATTCGTGGGAACGGCCTACATCTGCGAAACGTTGGTGAACTGCGGCCTGGCCGATTACGCCTACACACTGCTGCTGAATGAAGATTATCCAAGCTGGCTCTACGCCGTTAACATGGGTGCTACAACCATTTGGGAGCGCTGGAACTCCATATTGCCCGACGGCACCATCAGCGGAACCGGCATGAACAGCCTGAACCACTATGCCTACGGCGCCATCGCCGGATGGATGTACAGCCATATGTGCGGGCTTAAGCCCTGCGAAAGCGCCCCCGGGTTCAAGCGCGTCGTGATAGAGCCCCATACGGACAAGCGCCTTGAGTTCGCCCAGATGGAATATCTTTCCGCTGCCGGGCTCTACGGCGTGAAGTGGGAGTATATTGATGACGCTAAAACTAAAATCCGCTTTGTGATCAACGTACCCTTTGATGCAAGCGCCAGGTTCAGCTTCCCCTGCGATGAAGCGACGCTGAATGGGGAGGTTCTGCCTCTGTCCGAGGGCAGGGCGGTTATAGATCTCAATTGCGCGGAGCATGTGATCGAGTGCAGGCTTGCGTAAAAGCTCTGTGCAGCCCCCGGGTTTTTAACTTAATTTAAAGAAAAAGGCTTGTCTCTTTGTGCTTTGAGCAAAGGGACGGGCCTTTTTTGAAATGACCGCTGAAGGACATGGATTTGTGCGGCAAAAAGGCGCACCTGCTTTAGCCTGAGCGCCTTGCTTTGCCCCGCAAAGCGTATTTTGCAGGCGAGGGCAATCAACCAGCCTTCTTTTTATCCTTCACAAAAAGCCTGAGCAGGGGCCGCAGCAATCTGGGGCACTTAATGCAGATCATCCTCATATATATCACCTCATGATGTACTATATGAGAAAAATTCATTATTTAGCATGGTTTTTAAAAAAGGAGCAAGCCCGAAAGAGTTATTATTCAGCATGGTTTTAGAAAAAGGAGCAAGCCCGTGATTATCAGCGCGAAACCCAGCAGCGCCAGCCATATCCAAAAAGGCACTATGAAAAGCAATATCAATGCCCCTGCAAAAATGGCGATTCCAGCCAGCAATTTTCTCTTGTTACATTGCCTCATGCGCATAAACAGCACCCCCGTTACGCATTATATGCGGCCGGGGGCGGCGGAATGCCAGTCTTTTAATTGCAGGGGAAAGCGGAGAAAGTTTTCGAGGGGCAAATACGAAAATCACCAGGAGGGTTCGCCCTGCCAGCCGAATCTTTTAAGCTCTGAAAGAAAATCCTCGGGCGGGGCGGCGCTGAAAGAGATGGGCTCTCCGCTGGCGGGATGAATGAATGAGAGCGAATATGCGTGGAGCATCATTACCTGCGCGTCGTTTTTTATTCTGGGGCCGTAGACCTCGTCGCCCATCACCGGGTGTCCGATGGAGGCAGCGTGGACTCTTATTTGATGAGTTCTGCCTGTGTGCAGCCTGCACTTCACCAAAGTGGAGGAACGCAGGCTCTGCATGGCGTAAAAATCAGTCTGAGCGGGTCTTCCGTCGGGAGAAATGGCCATCTTCTTGCGGTCGCTTTTGTGGCGGGCAATGGGCGCATCCACAAAGACATGCTCACTTTTAAGACTACCCAGAAGCAGCGCCGCGTACATCCGCCCTGCGCTGCGCTCCTTTAGCTGATCGGAAAGGGAAATATGCGCTTCGTCATTTTTCGCGGCAACGATGAGCCCCGTGGTCATCTTGTCCAGCCGGTGGACTATGCCGGGGCGAAGCTGGCCCCCTATGCCGGAAAGATCACGGCAGTGGAATAGCAGCGCGTTCACCAGCGTGCCGTCGGGGTTGCCGGCGGCAGGATGAACGACCATGCCCCTGGGCTTGTTTATCACGATTATCGAAGCATCCTCGTGGATGATTTCCAGAGGAATATTCTGGGGAAATGCGCCGTACTCCCGGGGTTTTGGTATATTTAGCTGGACTATATCGCCCTCCCGCAGAAGCTGCCCATTCTTCTGGGGAGGCGCGCCGTTGACGCTGGCGCAGCCATCCGCAATAAGGCTCTGAATTCGCGCGCGGGTTTCGCCGGTTATCTGCGCGAGGAATCTGTCCAGCCTTTCGCCTGCCTGATTAGAGTCCACTGTAAAGTTCATTTTTCAGCAGCCTCCGGGTTGGCCTCCCGGGTCTTAAGGGCGTCGGCCTTCGCCTGCTTCGCGGCTTTAAAATCGCTTATTATATAGAACAGGAGGAAGACTGCCGCGCCCACGCAGATGGCGCTGTCCGCCACGTTGAAAACGGCAAAGTTGATCAGGCGAAAATCGAATGTGTCCACCACAAAGCCGTAGACAGCCCGATCATAGAAATTGCCCAAAGCGCCGCCCAGAAGCATCGCAAGGCCGACGCCGCAGCCCTTTATCTTCGGCAGGCGGAAGTATAAAATCCATACGAGGGCCAGTGTCAGCACCGCTGTGATTATGAAAAAAAACAGGAATTGGCCCTGGAGCATACCGAAGGCCGCCCCCTTGTTTTCCACATATGTAAAATGAAAAACACCCTCCCATATCGGCAGGGTTTCATATAGGGCAAGGGTTTTGACGGTCCAAAGCTTTACGAGCCTGTCGATAGCAATAACGAATATGATAATGGCTGTGTACCAGCGCCTCATAGCTTTCCTCCAAATTTTTTCTTTTTTCTTTTTGTTGTGGGCTGTAATATCTGCTTTTATAATTAAGAAGAGAAAGAAGCAAAGAAGCAAAAAAGCAAAAAAGCTAAAACTTTAGCCCAAAGACCTTGCTGAGTATCATCAAAGCGACGGCGCCAAGCACGCTGAAGCCTATGGCGGTTCCAAGGCCGCGGAATATCCCCGCCAGAAAGCTTACCAGCATGAACTTTCGCGTGTTGCACAAAAGGGACGAGTATTCGCGTATGTTCGTCCTTTCAAGGGCGTAGACAAGTTCCTTGCATATCCTCTCCCAGTTGGTATCCTTCACTGCGCAGCACCTCTGCAATATTATCCCACGATGCTGCGGAATAATGCGCCTGATGAAAAAGAGCGGGGCCTGCTTATGCGCTTTGCTCAGTGCTTTCGGCCTTCATGTCCTCTTCGCCTTGATTATCGCCGGTAAGATCCTCGGGGGAATCGGCATCCACGGGAACAAAGATATCCTCCATGGCGGCAAGCTGGGTGCTCATCACCGTACGGATCTGCTTTTTATAGTCCTCTATAACCGCGCTCAAGCGTTTTTGCATTTCGTGCAACTGCGCTGTTTTGCTGTGGGCATCTCCGATTATCTTCTCGGAGGAGGCGTTGGCCTCATCGATTGTCTTTTTTGCCTGCTCCTGCGCAGACTCGGTTATGGCTCCGGCTCTTACGCGGGCCTCGTCAGTGATGGATATTGATGTCTTCTGCGCCGATACCATGGACTCGCGAATCGCTCTTTCCATCTCCTTGTACTCCTCAAGCTGGCTGGAGAGCGCTTCATTCTTAGCCTGAAGTTGGTCTTTCTCGGAGCTTAGACTATCAAGGGCGTCGGCGATCTGCGCCATGAAGTTATCTACCTCCATGGTGCTGTAGCCACTGAGCCTGGTCTTGAATCTCATTTCGTGAATGTCTCTTGAGTTCATGATGTCCTCCTCCGGAATCGTTTCTGTTTGTTTTGTGTCATATGGAAAAGTTATTATGTCCTGGAGAAAACCTCCATGGTAAGATATATTCTGTCCTTGCGGCTTCTGCCCCCGGCCTCGCCAATCTTTACGCGCCCCATGCCGCGCACGCTGATGATATCGCCGGTTTTTATTCGTTCATCCGCCTTGAGGCAGGGCACGAAGTTTAGAAAAACTCTGCCCTGTGAAATAAGCTGGGAGGCGCCGGGCCTTGAAATCCGCATGGCCTCGGCCACGATAGCGTCCAGCCGAAAGGATTTAAAGGTGGCCGATACCGTCCTTCCCCGGGGCTTTATTATATCCTTTGGTTCGCAATAATCAACCCGCACAGTGGCGCGCCCAGCGCTGGAAAGCAGCAATATCGTCTGCGCCATGGTTGAAAGCGCAAACACATAGGCTGCGCCGTCGCCCGCCAAAATATCTCCAAAGGTTTCCCTCTTTACGCCAAGAGCCATTATCGCTCCCAAAATATCGTGATGTGCGGGTCCTTCGAATCTCTTATCCCAACTGACCATGAGCGCCTGCACGGGAAAAACCGCTTCTTTAGCACCATCGCCCACCGCCAGCACCCGGCGCTCGGCCTCGTCGTAGCCGCCGCAACTGTGGCAGGGAAGGCCGATGCTCTTGCATATCCGCGCCATTTCCCAGGCGGCTGCGGGGTCGATAAAGGGAGTGAACTGCGTGATACCCGTCCTCTGGGCGCGGGATATTAGGTCGTCCATCCTGCCGGAGGAAAAAACTGCGTCCTTTTGCATGGCCTGAACCGCTAAAACAAAAGCCGCTGAAGCATGCCGATCATTATCTGCAGGGCAAGATAGGCCATCATCGGCGAAAAGTCCAGGGGCATCTGCATTCTTTCCGTCAACTTCATCGATATCTTTCTGAAGGGGTATATTATCGGCTCCGTCAAAGAGCGCACCAACACCAGAAACTTATTGTTCGGCTTTAAAAACCAACTGCATATGGCTGCGATAACTATCAGGTATGAATACAGTCTTAGAAGCGTCGCCAGCGATGTTATTATTATGTAAATGGTTTCGCTCACTATTCGCCTCGGCTCCTGAAGATGGATCCTGCGCCCGAGGAAGCGCCCCTGCCGCTCTCATCCGCATAATTGCCCCCGATTTCAACATTTACCGGCGCAATAAGATAGGTCTGATGGGCCACTTTGCGCAGCTTCGCGGAGATGGCGTATGCCGCGCCGCTCAGGGTGTCGATAACCCGCTGGCTTTCAACAGCGTCCAGGTTTTCCAGGTTCAAAAGCACCGATTTGCCCGTGAGAAGATCATCGATGACGGCCTTGGCCTCGGTGTGCTCGCTGATCTGATAAATGGTTGTCTGATGCTTCACATTGCTGTTTTCATATGAAGGATGCTGCACGACTTTGCCCCCCTTATTTCTTGCGCTTGCTGTTTCAGGCTGGTACTGCTGCCTGCCTGTTTGCTGCTGAGAATATTGCGCCTGGCCGTAGCCGCCCGCTTGCTGCCTGTAAGGCTGCGGATTCGGATACTTAGCCACGCGGGCGCTGTCGGATGGATATTGCGCCGTTTCCTCATAATCCATCTGATCGTCGTCATCATCTTCCTCAACGCCTATAAATCTAAGAAATTTGCTAAAGAATTCTGCCATATGCTGCCAACCTCCGGTATTATATGAAAAGGGTTGAACCTATTCTTATCATGTTTGCGCCGCACCTAAGGGCGATGTCATAATCGCCGCTCATTCCCATTGAAAGAGTGGAAAACTCCGGCGACGAGGCAATGCTGGAGTATTCGTCAAAAAGCTGCTTTGCCGCCGTAAAGGCCTCGCCCGCAGCCTCTTTGCCGCCATCAAGGGGCGCCATGCACATCAATCCCTTAAGGGAGATGTTCACAGACTTCATCGCCTCATCAAAAAGCTTGGGCAGGTCCTCGGGCAAGGCCCCGGCCTTGCTGCTTTCCCGGGCGGTGTTCACCTGCAAAAGGACCGCCGTTGGGGAAATGCTGCGCCTTGATATTTCTGCCAACAGTGAAAGTCTGTCCACGGATTGAATCAACCATGTATGGCCCATCAGGTATTTCACCTTGTTTGTCTGAAGCTGGCCGATGTGATGCAGCCTGTAGGCGGGATCGATCTCATCCTTTTTGCGGAGCCATTCCTGCACACGGTTCTCGCCGATGTCAATTATGCCATGCTCCTTCAGCTTGTTTATCTCCTGCGGAGGTCGGGTTTTCGTAACCGCCACTATTGTCACGGCCTGGAGGCCGCCGGAAGCGTTTTTTTCTATAACATCCCTTATTCGGGCAATGTTGGCCGATAAGTTCATTGTCTATCTATCTCCTGAAATCTTATATATAACTGCTGTTCATCGGGCCTTTATGGTCATGCCCTTGTCAAGGGCACCAGGCGTGGCGGGCATTATTATGTAATGGCTGGGGTCTGAAGCCAAAATATCCACGGGAATAAAGGTGCCGTCCGTGAGATATACGCCAAAGGCGCCGTCGACCTGATGAACGGCCTTTCTGGGGACCATCAGCCCCTCTGTGTTGCTGCCCACGGTGATGAAAGCAAAGCGCTCGCCAATGAGAGAGCCGATATCCTTTGTGACCTCCAGCACCACCAGAGTGGTGACGCCTTTTTCGTCAGACTCTGTCCTTAAAACGGTGGCGGTGGCGTTAAGGCCGTTATAGCCCTCGATATTGATCAAGACCTCCTGCCCGATGCCGGCCTGCCATTTGCTGGAAGGGGCGGTGAAGGCCACATACCATTTGTTGGGGTTCACCAGGCGGTAAAGGGGCTGACCGGTTGCGGGCATATCAGGCTTTTGGCCGCCTAATAGATTTTGCACGCCGGAGATATCCAAAAGATCGATTATTCCTTCTCCCAGGGCAGGTTCAAGGCCGTCGAAGTAGACGCTGATCCTGCCGTCCTCAGGCGCAAGATATGCCGTGCGCCAGTTCTCGATTCTGCCCATAAGCTGAGTTTCATTTGAGTAAAGCTCGGTCAAAGCGCTGTCCGCCTGGGCGACGCTGGTGCTTTTCAGATAGTTCTGGCGCTGGTTCATCAGCTCGTGGAGCTTAAGCTCGGCGCTGGCGATATTATGCGAGGGATTATTTTTATACCCGGAGACTATGTCCACCTGGGCCTGTATTTCGTCGTTGTATTGGTAAAGCTCGGGGTCGACTATTTTGCTGAGGAGGCTGTCCTCCTGCTGGATTTTTATATTCTGGCGCACTGTCTGCAAATCGGCAAGGAGCTGGCTGGTATAGTCTGAAGCGAACATATCCAAAACAGTTTCGCCGCCGCGGACATTTTGCCCTTCGACAACCTTGTAGGAAGCCTGGCCGTAGGTTTCGCTGTAGAAGGAAATTTCACTGCGAATTATGAGCGCATCAAAACCTTCGCCCACTGCATCGTAAGCGCCATAGCCGATCAGATATTCATTTGGTCTGGAAAGGAGTGCGACGGGGATGATAATTACAGCCAAAAGCACAGCTATAAACACAAAAAATCTTGGCTTCATTCGGAAGCGCCGGTTTTTCTTCCTTTCGCGGCTCCTTGATTCGTAATACTCACGGTAATCCATCAATGGCTCCTCCCGCTAAGAATCGCGATACAGGCACACTTATTTATGATATATAATAACATATTTATGTATGTTTGCCAAATGGTTTTATGATAAATTATCCTTAAGGAAATATTTCCCAAAGGACTGCCGGGGAAGCCTCAGCGTCTCATGGACAGGCGGCGGGCAAGGCTGCGCATTCTGTCAAGGCTGTGGCTGAAAAAGGCCTTATGCCCTTCGCAGAAATAGTAGTGGGGGACGCCGCCTTCTTCCGGAATGGAGCGCATCCTCTTGCAGCCGCCGCGGCAGATGAAAAAATATTCGCATTCCCTGCACTCAAGAGAAAACTGAGCGGATTCTTCGATGAAGCTGGCTGCAGTGGCTTTTTGGCTGATCTCATCAAAGCCGATATAGTTCAGATTTCCAAGGTTATATTGATCCAGGACATAGAAGTCGCAGGGGTAGACGGAGCCGTCAGCCTCCACCACGTTTTGTGCGGAGCAGATGCCGCCCATATTGCAGCTTTCGGGGGGATAACCCATCAGCATTGAGATGTAGTTGTCAAAGGTTCTGATGGAGATGTTCTGTCCTGCTTCCACATCGCGATACCAGGCATCGAAAAGGCGGATCATAAAATCTGAGAACATATCGTTTGTGAGGGAATATTGGCTTGAGCCGGGCTTTTCGCCCAGTGGATCAAGGCAGGGGATAAACTGCAGATATTTAAAGCCGTTCTTTTTAAAGAAGGAATAGATGGATTGTATATGCCGGGCAGTGAGGGAGTTTACGACGGTGAGAATGTTATACTGGACATTATACTTGTCGAAGAGGCGGGTGGTTTTCATTATGCGGTTGAAAGTGCCCTTGCCGGTGTGATCGATGCGATAACGGTCGTGGCTGTCCTTTGTGCCGTCTATGGAAAGGCCCACCAGAAAATTATTGTCAGCAAAAAAGCGGGCCCAGCTTTCGTCAATATCGAGGCCGTTTGTCTGGATGGCGTTATTTATGCGGATGTTTTTAACATTGTATTTGGCTTGGAGCTCTTGCGCGCGGGCGAAATAGGCCAGCCCCGCCAAGGTGGGCTCGCCGCCCTGATACGCGATTGTGATCTGGTGGTCGGCAAACTCGAAGGCTCTGCGCAGTACATTTTCCTGTGTGCTTTCATTCATTATGCCATAAGATGCCTGCTGGCGCTTTTGGCTGATGTCATGATAGAAGCAGTAGCTGCAACGCATATTGCACAGCCCGGATGCCGGTTTAATCAGAAGATGCAATGGAGGCATGAGTTTTACTCCTCGGGTTTATAGTTATGAATGATTATACCTTGCTTTAGGCGCGCAAGTAAGGTCGACAGGGGGCCCCACCCGCCCACGCAGGCGATATCCCCTCGTTTCCACTCGCGGACATCGCCTGCTCCCACGCTTCGCGGGAGGATCCTCGGTCGTTTTTTTACAGCTTAGCCCATTCCTTTTCGGCGAACAGCTCGTCGCCGACGGCGGCGTTCTGCCTGGCCTGCTGGGGCGAGGTCATGCCGGGTATGGCCACGGGCGCGGCGGGGTGGGATATGGTGTAGCGTATGGCCGCCTCCGCCAGGGGGATGCAGCCGCCGAAGGAGTTGACGGTCTTTTCCGCCTCGCGGGCGAGGGCAAGCTTGTCAAGAAAGTCCTGACGGCCGGGCTGGCCTTCGTTCCACTTGCTGCGGACATCATCCTTGAAAACGGTGCTCTCGGTGAACCTGCCGGAGAGTATGCCCTGAGCCAGAGGGCCTCTGACTAAAACGGCTATTCCATGCTCCTGGCAGAAGGGCAGCAGTTCTTCCTCCGGCTGCTTGTTGATGAGGGAATAATCGGCCTCCAGCACGGCGCACTTTCCGCCTGACATATCGTAAAAGCGCTTGAGCACCTCAAGGCTGTTTGTGGAGATTCCGTAGGAGCGGATGAACCCCTCTCTTTCAAGGGCGTCAAAACCCTCTATGAAAGCGGAAGGATCCTCTATGGTGGCCTTGTGACAGAGGAGAACGTCGATATAGTCGGTCTTAAGCCTGCCGCAGATGGCATGGCCGCTCAGGCGTATGCTGTCGGGGGTTTTGTTGGGGAGCTGTTCACCCTGGCGGAAGCCCCAGGAGCCAATCTTCGATACGAAAAAGAGCTTGTCGCGGGCAATTCCCAGTGATTTTATGGTGTTTCCCACTCGTATTTCAGAAATGCCATGGGGATCGCCGTAGGATTCGGCGGTATCGAAAAGGTTTACTCCGCCGTCCAGCGCAGCCTTGATAATATCGCCGGCCTCGGCATCGGTCATATGTCCCCACTGGTTTCCGATATTCCAGCAGCCCATTCCCACAGCCGAAACTTGATAGCCAAGCCTTCCAAAACTTCTGTAGATCATTTTTCCACCTCCGGATATGTTTTAATTTTTTGCAGGTTTTATAAATATAGTATAGTTTATAATTAGCCAATATTCAAGTTGCTGTGCAGGAAAGAAATAGCGCGGCTTTTATCGCCGGGTGCATAAATATTCAGAAAAAAGGTTGACAAGATTTTTTGCTGATGTTATACTTTGTGCCAATAGCAGATTTTAAAGGCTGTGAAGGGGAGGAGTAGTCGGCTCCTCATCATCAAAGAGAAGGGCATGGCGGTGGGATTGCCCTATGATGAATCCGATGAAGTAGCCCCGGAGCTGTGATCCGAAAGAGCAATGTTTTTTGCGGCTTCGCTTAAGTAGGCGTCAACGCATTCCCAGCGTTAAAGGGGAGAGGCATAGGAGTTTTGCTCCCGTGCCGGTAAAGATAATATCTATATTAATTTAGGTGGTACCGCGGTTTTCGCCCTATGGGTGAAGGCCGCTTTTATTTTTGCTTTGTATGGTGTAAGGCGAGTTAATCAAGCAACATAATGGAGGGAATGTCATGCTGCCAGGGATTTTAAAAGAAAAAAGATTTTCATCCTATGAGGATCTCAAGAAACGCTATCAGATCAGCGTCCCCGAAAACTTCAACTTCGCCTGGGATGTGGTGGACAGGTGGGCGCAGTGGGATGAAAACAAGCTGGCCCTTTTGTGGATGGACGATTTTGGAAACAGGCGCGAATTCACCTTTGCGGACATTTCAAGGTACTCCAAAAAGGCGGCGAATTATTTCAAATCGCTGGGGCTTAAGCGGGGCGATATGGCCATGATGATGCTGGGCCGGCGCTGGGAATACTGGGTCTGCGCCGTGGCGCTGCACAGGATGGGCGTGGTGCTTATACCAACCTCAATCCAGATGAGTGCGAAGGATATCACCTACCGGGTGAACGCCGCGAAAATTAAGATGATGGTCTGCGTAAACGATGACTATGCCGCTTCGCAGATTATGCAGGCCAAGGGCAATTGCCCCAGCCTTCAGCATATATTGGTGGCCGGCGGCAAGAGGGAGGGCTTTGAATCCTTTGACGAAGGCTTCGAAAGCGCAAGCGAAGATTATGAGCGCGAAGAAAACAGCAACGACGATCTTTTCATCATATACTTCACCTCCGGCACCACCGGAATGCCCAAGATGGTCGCCCATGATTTCACCTATCCTCTGGGGCATGTGACCACCGCTCATCTTTGGCATCAGTGTCTGGACGGCGGCCTGCATCTGACAGTTTCGGACAGCGGCTGGGCCAAGTTTGGCTGGGGCTGCATATATGGCCAATGGATCTGCGGCAGCGCCATTTTAGGATATGATCCGGAGAAGTTTAACGCCAGAAACCTGATAAACATCATCAAAAAAGAGCGCCCCACCACGGTTTGCGTACCACCGACAATTTACCGCTTCATGATGAAGGAAGGCCTTACCGGCAAGGACTTTGAAAGCGTGCGCCACTGCACCACCGCAGGCGAGCCCCTTTCACCGGAGGTGAACAAGGAGTTTTTTGCCATAACGGGCCTGATGATATCCGAGGGCTTCGGCCAGAGCGAAAGTTCCGTCATGTGCGCCTCCTTCGAGTGGTTCAGGCCCACGCCCGGTTCCATGGGCAAGCCCTCTCCGCTGTATGATATCGTCATAATCGACACGGATGGAAACGAGTGCGCCGACGGCCAGGAGGGCGAGCTGGTTGTAAGGGGCATGGACAAATACCAGCCTCCGGGGTTGCTAAAGGGTTATTATAGCGAAGGCGAGATCATCTCTCCGTTTAAGGAGGGCAATTACCACACCGGCGATGTTGTCTGGCGGGATGAGTCGGGCTATTTCTGGTTCGTGGGCAGGAACGATGACATAATCAAATGTTCAGGCTACCGCATAGGGCCTTTTGAGATCGAAAGCGTGCTCTTGACCCATCCTGCTGTGCATGAATGCGCCATCGTCGGCGCGCCGGATCCTATCCGCGGCCAGGTTGTAAAGGCGGTCATAGTTCCCTCGGCCGATGCCAGCCCCTGCGACGCCCTCACAAAGGAGCTGCAGGATTATGTGAAAAAGATGACTGCGCCCTACAAATATCCGCGAATAATTGAGTATGTGCCTGCTCTGCCCAAGACCGTAAGCGGCAAGATCAGCCGTAACAGAATTCGCATAGGCGAAAAAGTTAAGTAAGCAAGGGATTGAAGAATATTAAAACAGGCTGAGGTTTTGCCTTAGCCTGTTGCCGCATTCTCCCCTTAGATGTATAATATATATGACAAAATAGGATTTGAGGTGCGCCATGAATAATAAAGTTAAAAGAACTATCAAAGCAGTCGTACTTCTCTGCCTTGCGATGTTCATGCTGGCTGGCTGCGCAAGGACGCCGAAGCCGGTGAACGAAATCTGGTCGAAGGAGCTTACCGAGGATCAGATGGAGATAGTGGAGCTTCTGTCCAGCAACAGGCATGAGATACTGCTGTTTGACTATAAGACCGAAGAAGGCTTCAGGAGCGTTGAATTCTGGCTGGAGGTCTATGAAAAAGGCGTTTTGGTCAGCCAGCCGGTGGGTGTCATCACATTTCGGGACGAGGCCAAGCCCGCCGACGGCCAGCTTGCGGTGATAATCAGCAAGGGTGACAGCTTTCAGTGGATATTCACCATGGGTGAGGACGGCGCGAAGATGACCAGCTCAGGGGAATCGCCCAGGGTGCGCGAGGCTTTCGGCAATGCCTATGGTCCTGTCAGCGAGAAGATCACCATAACGGACGGCGAGGAGTTCGTGTTGTATACCTCCATATACGCGTCCGATGGCATAGCCCATTCGGACAGGCAAAGGTATGCCAAGCAGCCCGAGCTCTTGGCAGAATATCCCTATGCATATATCATAAAGGGGAAGTTCAGCAAGTAGCTTCTTTTTGTTAGGGGTCATGCCTCCTTTGTCTCCATATCACTGTTGTTTGTTTGGCTCTAAGGGTTCCAGGGGATGCATCCCTTGGTGGGAAGGTCCGGGGGAGGGCAAAGCCTTAACCCGGAGCGTTCTTTTTCAACCCTTAAATTTTCCCGATATCTGTGCGCATGTGCATATTTTCAAAAGAGATGCAGCCCGCAGCAAGATATGCATCCGCCACGCTGCTCTTGAGGCTGCCCGCTGTGGCGCTGACCCCCAGCACCCGGCCGCCAGCAGTGATCACGCCGCCATCAAAGGCGCCCTTTCCATCCTTTGTTCCTGCATGAAACACCATCGCTCCTCCCTCTTGGGCCATATCGATGCCGTCTATTAAATGACCGGTTTCATATTTTTCGGGATAGCCGCCGGAGGCGATGACCACACAGGTGCAAAAGCCGTCATCCCACTGTATGTCGATCTGATCCAGGGTTTCGTTTGTGCAGGCGAGGAATATTTCAAGCAAATCGCTTTTGAGCAAGGGCAGGATTGCCTGGGTTTCGGGGTCGCCGAAGCGGGCGTTATATTCAACAACTTTAACGCCGGAGGGGGTCATCATCAGCCCGAAGTACAAAACGCCCTTGAAGGGAATGCCTTCTGAGTTCAGTGCATTTATGGTAGGCAGAATTATTTTTTCTAAAGTTTCCTGTTTTTTATCATCGGTGAAATAGGGGGACGGTGCGAATGCGCCCATGCCGCCGGTGTTAGGGCCCTTGTCGCCGTCGAGGGCTCGTTTATGATCCTGGGATGAGGGCATGAGGGCAACGGTTTTGCCGTCGGTGAAGACCAACTGGGTAACTTCGCGGCCGGTCATGAATTCCTCGATGACAAGGCTGGCGCCGCTTTTGCCGAACTTGTTTGCAACGAGCATATCCTTTGCGGCCTGCTTCGCTTCGTCCCTGGTGCGGGTGATTATTACGCCTTTCCCCAAGGCAAGGCCATCGGCTTTGACAACGATGGGGCAGGGAATGCTGTCGATATGCCGGCAGGCGGCGTCAAAATCTGTGAAGGTTTCGTAGGCAGCGGTGGGTATGTCATATTTTTTCATGAGCGCCTTTGAAAAAGCTTTGCTGGCCTCGATTTTGGCGGCTGCGGCGGTGGGGCCGAAGGATGGAATGCCTTCCCGGGCAAGTTTGTCCACCAGGCCGAGAGCCAGTGGGTCATCCGGAGCGACAACGCAGTAGTCTACCTTTTCGCTTTTCGCAAGGCTGACGATGGCCTCGATATCGGTCGTTTTAGTATTGCTGTAACACCGTGCCAGCTTGCTTATGCCGGCATTGCCCGGGGCGCAGAGCAGCTCTGTTACAAGCGGTGACTGGCTGAGCTTCCAGGCTATAGCGTGCTCTCTGCCGCCGCCGCCGATAAGAAGAATCTTCATATTACCTCCTAGAATCCTCTGAGGGGGATTGTTTGCGTCTTAAAGAATC
>JBMNOE010000050.1:0-4337 GCA_050942895.1 Christensenellales bacterium | reverse complement strand
TTGGTGCAATGACGGATTTTGGTCCTCTTATCGCCAATCCCAAAACCTGTCTTCTCGGTGCTGCAGCGCAATTCGGAATATTTACGGCGTTGCTTGGTGCTCTCGTTTTAAATGACTTTGTTCCCGGTGTTAACTTTACATTGCAGGAAGCTGCGTCTATCGGCATCATTGGGGGAGCTGACGGGCCTACAGCAATCTGGCTTACAACTAAGCTTGCACCCGATCTTTTAGGAGCCATAGCTGTGGCAGCATATTCCTACATGGCACTCGTACCGATCATTCAGCCGCCCTTGATGCGTCTGTTTACAACTGATGCAGAGCGCAAGATAAAAATGAAACAGTTACGTCCTGTCAAGAAAATCGAGAAAGTGATGTTCCCAATTATTGTCTTGATTCTTTGCGGACTCCTTCTCCCTTCTGCTGTGCCTCTGATCGGTGCTTTGATGTTCGGAAATATAGCGCGTGAGTGCGGTGTTACAGAACGACTGTCTGACACCATGCAAAATGCCCTTATAAATATTGTTACAATATGTCTCGGATTGGCAGTTGGCTCAAAATTGGCAGCAGAAAAGTTTTTGACTCTGGAAACGCTCGGTATTATCCTGTTGGGGCTTTTTGCCTTTTCGGTAGGTACGATAGCCGGTGTGTTGATGGCGCGGCTTATGAACTTGTTCAGTAAGGAAAAAATTAATCCTCTCATCGGATCGGCAGGAGTTTCTGCCGTTCCAATGGCAGCAAGAGTTTCAAACAGGGTAGGTCTTGAATATGATCCGACCAACTTCTTGCTGATGCATGCCATGGGACCAAATGTTTCCGGCGTTATCGGCTCTGCAGTTGCGGCGGGACTGCTATTCCGTATGCTCGGCTAAATCGTGCAATAATGGAACTCCTCTGCAACTGCAGGGGAGTTTAAGCTTTAACGAAGCATCGGCAATTGATAAATTGATATATGTCGATGAAGATTATCCAGATAAATCAGTCGTGCAGTGGGGGAGGCGGATTTGTGCAGTCTCTCCGGTTGCATCGTGCCTTTCGCAAGTTAGGTCATGATGCACACTTGCTTGTATTGGCTGATGCAACAGACGAACCGGGTGTTATCCAGCTGATTCGCCCCAATCTTATGGCACGTGCTGCATGGCGGGGACTTGACTTATACAATTCTCGACACGTAAGAAAGTATACTGAAAAGCCTCCATATGGCATGATGTTTTTCGACTCAGGGCTATGGGTGCCGAAAGTTTTGAAACGACTAAAACCTGATGTTGTTCTTTTGAATTTTTTCAACTGCTTGATGACTCCGCAGCAGATACACGAAATATCGACTCCATTGTTCTGGGTTATGCACGACTTCAGCCCATTTACAGGAGGCTGCCACCTCGCATATCAATGTACCGGATTTCAGAACGGCTGTGGCTCATGCCCGGCAATCGGTTCTTCCGACAAGAATGATGTAACAAGATATGGCTTTGAACAACGCAAACAGATATGGAATGCAGGGATAACCGGCATAGCAGTTGGCTCTGCTCAGGCACTGGCGGCAAAAGAGAGCAAAGCGTGTAAAGGCAGTCGGATCGAAACTATTTCAAATGGTGTACCTCTTAATATATTTTCACCTTCACTACGTGCGGGAGCCAGAGCAAAGCTGAAGTTTGACGACTCTAAGCTCTATATCATGGTTGGCACTTCTGCTAATACAAGCCCATTAAAGGGCGGTGGCTTTGCTGAAAGCGCTGTTGACAGGTTGCGTACTGTTTATGGCGACAAAATTGAATTTGTTTCAGTCGGTTCACCACCTCTCAATTTTTCAAGGGCTTCAGTCAGATATATGAATTTCATACGTGAAGAAAAAAAACTGGCAGATGTCTACGCCGCATGTGATCTTGTTCTGTTCCCATCTTTGATAGAGATGTTTCCACTTACTGTCCTAGAAGCAATGGCGTGTGGTACTCCGGTTGTTTCTTTTAAAAATGGAGGTGCAGAGGAAATTATTTCGCATGGTGTTGACGGCTTCTTGGCAGAAGTAGGCAATCTTGATGATCTTTTATCGAAGATAGAAGTTTTTATAAATATGAACCCGTCAGAAAAAGAGACTCTCAGAGGTGCTGCACGGGTTAAAACAGAATTGAAGTTTGATATACTAGATTGCGCACGCGCATATCAGAAGTTGTTCTATAAGGCTTTGGAGAATGACCATGTCTGAACAGAAGCTGTCAGTCATAATCTCCGTGCACAACTGCGAAGATTACATCAGTGAATGTTTAGAAGATCTTTTTAATCAAACACGACCAGCTGATGAAATCATAATAGTTTTAGATGCTTCAACAGATAATACGCTCGATATTGTAAAGCAATGGACAGAAAAACTTCCGATAACCATACTTGAGAATAAAGAAAGAATGGGCAAGCCTTTTTCTCTCAATCGTGCAATTGATATGGCAAGTGGTGATTTTATCGCACAAGTTGATGCCGATGACACCTCCCATCCAAGGCGATTTGAATTGCAATTACGTTTCCTTAATCGTAATAGTGATGTAGATGTCTGCGGTACATGTGGTCATCGATTTGGAAATATTTCAGAGCAATTAAAACGACCTTTACACAACAATAAAATCAGGTGGTGGCTTTTAATGTGTAGCAGTCCTTTTTTGCATACGTCAGTAATTTATCGTTCATCTACCCTGGAAAAATATAAATTGCGGTATAATCCGGATTTTATTTTTATGCAGGATTTTAACTTTTTTGTAAAGATGATAGAAAAGGGACTGAAGTTTGCCAATTTACCTCAAGACTTGGTAGGATGGCGCGCACATTCAGATAATACTTCTCATCCAAAAAATGATGAAAAACGTAACGATTATCGCAAACAAATCTTAGAGCAGATACTGATGCTTGCTGGTGTTGATGCTACACCGGAAGAGATGGAAGCGCACCGTTCGTTAGGTAAAATGCGATTGTCCGGTAGTTATAGAAAAAATCTGATACCTTTTTTAAAATGGTGTTTTACTTTAATGCGAGCAAGTGTGCGAGAGCCGAAATTTTGCCCTGCATGGTATTCAATCATAAATATTTCAGCTCGAATATTCATAACAGTTCTAAAGAAACCTGAATGAGTTTCCTGAAGCTTTGCACGAAGATTAGACGACCTTAAAAGAATAGAAACTTCAGTTCAGGAAACAGTAAAAGATTTGACAGAGTGTGCTGACTGCAGAGTGATGCAGGGTACGTTTCTTCTGGCTTCGAATCCTACACCACCGGGGCAAGTCACAAACCGCCATAAAGATAACTCACACAATGCCGCCTCGTATTGCCTGCGGTTTGCGGGAACGTTCACCCATCATTATTCCGAGAGGCGTACAGATAAAATAGCTGCATTGCAGTTATTTGCGAGATATTGAATCGAAGTAACTATAAAATATGGTAGCACGGTTTGACCACGACCAATAGTTTCGCAAGTTCATGACTTCTATGTTATCCGGCTGTATTTCAGTAGTTTCATTTTTGTCTGATAAGATACGTAATATGGCATCAGCATATGCTAACTTGTTAAAACAGGGAACCTTTACACAACCTTCTTTATATACATTGCGTAATGCGGGCAGATCATACATTATTACCGGTAATCCCGAACATAGGGCCTCCGCCGCAACCATGCCGTTGTTATCGTAAATGGTCGGATGCAGAAAAAGACGTGATTGAGCATATAATTCGTACTTTGCTTCGTTATTAACATATCCCAACCACTCTATATTATCTATAATATCGAGCTTTTTCGCCTTCATTTTCAAAAGTTTTTCGTATTTTTGTTCTCCATTCCCAATTATACCCAGAAGCACTTCAGGTTTGGTGGTTACCACTTTCTTCCACACATCGAGTAAGCCTGAAACTCCTTTTTGAGGATGAAGGCGGCTACAAAAAATAGCATCATATTTTGTCACTTTGGAGGTTTCACAAATCTGCTCAATATTCACGCCGCCATAAATTGGTAAAGAGTTGTTTTGTAACCGAGGTGAAAAATATTTTTTATCTGCTTCGTTTGTTATAATTACTCCCCATGCACGTTTTTCAATCAAGCGAAGCATGATTCTCTGGTAAAAATAATATATCAAATATTTAACAGGCGGAAACCCATATCTCTTCAAAATGTTTTCATAAATGAATGGAACAAACAGGTAAAATGAAGGTGTCCATATAAAATTGTATTTTTTTTGCAGCCGAAAAGCCGGCAAAACATCTACACCAAAATCAGAGACGCAGTATACTAAATCTGATTCTCTTATATTGTTTTTCTGAAGTACTTCATCGACATGTTTTGTGAAGTGCTTGCATGCTTTTATATG
>JBMNOE010000032.1:0-24772 GCA_050942895.1 Christensenellales bacterium | reverse complement strand
CCGAGACAAAGACATTCCTCAGTAGCTCAATGGCAGAGCATTCGGCTGTTAACCGAAGGGTTGCTGGTTCGAGTCCAGCCTGGGGAGCCACAGCGGCGATATCTGACAATAGATATCGCCGCCTTTTCATGCCTTTTGGCGCTGACCCGCTTAATAGGAGAAGCCGATTGCATCGCAGTTGGCTTCTCTTATTTTAAACGCTGTCTTTTTTGCGAACATTATAGTATTATAAAAGAAAAATATTATACTTAGAGGGATGAGAATGAATATCATCTTTGAAAAAGCTCGTAAATTTATCTATCGGAATTCCCGTCCAATTGATATCGCTCGATGGAAGCATCATTTCGAAGCCGGCAACAAGAACGCTGTGTTGACCGCATTAGCTGCTTACCAAAACGAGGACGGCGGTTTTGGGCATGGCCTGGAAGCGGACTCGTGGAATCCTGATTCGTCACCAATACAAACTTGGGCCGCCACAGAAATCTTGCGTGAGATCGACTTTAAAGACAAATCTCACACAGTTATTCAAGGCATATTGCATTACCTTGAAAGCGGCAAAGATTTCGATGGCCATTTTTGGTATAACACCGTAGAAAGCAACAAGAATTATCCTCATGCGCCGTGGTGGCATACGGATAGTGACAGTACCCGTCACAACGATTACAACCCTACTGCCGCCCTTGCAGGATTTATAATTTGTTTTGCAGACAAACAAAGTGAATTATACAAACTGGGTCTTCGTGTTACAAAGGAAGCGCTTGAACAGCTTTTCGCTGCACAACGTCAAAACGACATGCATACAAGTCTTTGCTATGTCAGACTCATGGAGTCTTGTGAAGAAGCGGATGTTGCCAATATCTTTGGTCTATGCGCATTCAGGGAAAAGATGCTTAAGCAGGTAAAGGACAGTATTACCCAAAACATAGTCGAGTGGGAATCTTCATATATTTGCAAGCCCTCACAATTCCTCAATTCTAAAGATAGCATCTTTTATGTCGATAATAAAAATATTGCGGAGTATGAGTGTGAACATATCGCCAAAACCCAGCTTGCTGACGGTTCTTGGAGCATTCCCTGGAGTTGGAAGGATTATCCCAATGAATGGGCTGTCAGCAAAAACTGGTGGAAATCAAACGGCATTATATTAAACTTGCTTTATTTAAGAGGCTTTGGGAAATTATAACATTCTATTGTGAACTTAAGCCTATGCTTCAACAGCTGCAAAAGCTTCTTTACGGCCTGTTACCACTTCTTTGCTTCCGATGTGCAAAGTTTTATGGCACAAATCAAAAATGAGAGCCTTACGGTCAGTTTTACGAAGGATTAATAAGAAAGCCCGCAGACGGTCTGATGCAGACTGAATGCGGGCTTTTGTTTGACTGACTGCGGGGTTGGAAAAAGACTATCTCTTTGAGAACTGGGGGGAGCGGCGTGCGGCGTGCAGGCCGTACTTTTTGCGCTCTTTCATCCGCTGATCTCTGGTCAAGAAGCCTGCCTTCTTCAGGGGGGAGCGAAGATCCGCATCGGTCTTTATGAGCGCCCTTGAAATGCCGTGGCGTATGGCGCCGGCCTGGCCTGTAAAGCCTCCGCCGCCGACATTGACGATGACATCGTACTTGCCGGTGGTGTCGGTAAGCACCAGAGGCTGACGAACGATTATCTTAAGGGTTTCCATGCCGAAATAGTTATCTATATCGCGCTTGTTGATAAGAATTTTGCCTTCGCCGGGAACGAGTCTGACCCGCGCCACGGAAGACTTCCTGCGGCCTGTGCCGTAATAAAATGTTGTTGCCATGCTGCGCGGCCTCCTTTACTTGCTGTATGTGAGCTTGAGTTCTTCGGGCATCTGTGCCTGGTGCTCATGCTCTGCGCCGGCGTAGACGCGAAGTTTTTTGAACATTTTGCGGCCAAGGGTGTTGTGGGGCAGCATCCCGCGAATGGCTTCTGCCACAACAAACTCGGGATTGGTTTCCATCAGCCGCTTGTAGGGTATCTCCTTCAGGCCGCCTACATAGCCGGAGTGCCTGTAATAAACCTTCTGATCTATCTTTCGCCCTGTAAGGACGATTTTTGAAGCGTTGATGACGATCACATGATCGCCGGTGTCCACATGAGGGGTGTATGTGGGCTTGTTCTTGCCACGAAGAATCGCCGCGACCTGGCTTGCAAGACGCCCCAGAACCTGATCCTGAGCATCTATGACATACCACTTGCGCTCGACTTCGGCGGGTTTAGCCATAAAAGTTTTCACTGTTTGTTTCCTCCTTGATTAGCCAAAGCGATGGTAGGCGCCAGGCAAAAAAGAGTACCAGCTGCGACCGGGGCTAATGGACGCGCCGACACGTTCAATATTATATCAAAATAACATAGCTATGTCAATGAAAAAATGAAGAAAAGCATGTTTTAACAGCATTAGACGGCGCTCGCAGAATGAGTTTTACCGTGTAATACATTGCACGGAATATTATGCCATGATATAATGTTTAGGTATTGAAACATTGGGCAGGGCATGATAAAGCTGATCTCGGGCAGGTGAGCCTTGGCGGCTTAATGTGCAGCTGCAATAAGAAAGGATGGAAAGCTGATGAATGAGGTTTTAAGAGCGATCGAAGGGCGAAGAAGCATCAGAGGCTATGGGCCAGGACAAATGTCCAAAGATGAGCTGCAGCTCTTGCTGAAGGCGGCCCTTGAAAGCCCCAGCGCCAGGAATTTACAGCCCTGGCATTTCTCAGTGGTGCAGAATAAGACTTTGCTGGATGAAATAGAGGCTGAAGTCTGCGAAAAGACCAGCCGCGAGGCAGGGAGCATTTTCTTTGGTGCGCCCACGGTTATCTTTATCTCTGCGGATGAAACCAGCATGTACGGCGGCATCGACAGCGGCATAGCGGTGCAGACGCTTTCTCTGGCGGCCCACTCGCTGGGCCTTGGCAGCGTAATACTGGGAATGCCCAGAGCCGCATTTGAGGGGGAAAACGCGGACAGATTTGAAAAGGCGCTGAAGTTTCCCAAGGGGTACAAGTTCCGGATCGCTTTAGCGGTGGGCCACCCCGCCGTGACGAAGGATGCGCATGAGATCGGCGAGAATAAAATTGATATTATCCAATAGTTAAGAACTGGTTCAGCAAATGACGCGGGCTCTTTTTAAAGATGCCTGAAAGGAGTTTTGAAGATGCTAAAGACAGAAAAGCGGGTTTACGGTGAGCAGCCGTTTTGGTTTTGGAATGATGTGATGGATGCGGATGAGGTCCGCCGGCAGATATTCGCAATGAGGGATGGCGGCGTAAAGGGGTTTTTCCTGCACCCAAGGCAGGGCATGGATTTGCCCTATATGTCCGATCGCTTTATCGAGATGGTGGGAGTTGCCGTGGAAGCTGCAAAGGAAGCCGGCATGGAGATGTGGCTTTACGATGAGTATCCCTACCCCAGTGGCGTGGGCGGGGGCGAGCTTTTAATCCAGTCCGACTATGTTGCAAGAACTTTAACCCCGTTTAATTTCCGTGGAAAAGGTCTTATAAAGAAAGAGCTGCGCTGGGGAAAAGTGATGTACGCAAAGGCTTTCCCCGTAAACGGCGATGTTATTGACTGGAGCGGCGGCGTGGATGTTTCCGGAAAGATCGGCATCACCTATCTGCGGGAGATATACCAAGGCGGCGCGGGCCTGAGCGTGTACACGCGCAAGCGTTTTTTCACCGGCCTTCACTCCAAACAACTTTACTGGGAGGCTCCCGCCGGAGAATGGCAGATATTCATTTTCATAGAGCATGAAATTGAGGACTATAAATATTTCGGCAGCTTTGTGGACCCGGTGAACCCAAAGGCCATGCAGGATTACATCCAGTTCACCCACCAGCGCTATTATGACGCTTTTCCGGAGCATTTTGGAAAGACAATAAAGGGCATATTCACAGATGAAACCTCCCCCATGTCTGAAAGGGGGATAATGTGGTCGAAGTTGATGCCGGAGCTGTTTTTGGAGCGCAACGGGTATGACCTGATTGATTACCTGCCATCGCTGATAACTGACACCGCCTTCGACGACGAAAAATTCCGCTATGATTTTGAGAATACTATAATCGAGGCCTTCATCGAAAGCTTTGACAAGCCCATCAGAAAATGGTGCGAGGATCACGGCATCGTCTATACAGGCGAAAAGCCCCATATGCGCCTTAATCAGACGGGCTACATGCACCTGCCCGGCACCGATAACGGCCATCAAAAGGTGGGCAGCGAGCCCAACATCCATCCCGGCTATTACAGGGCTAACCTGAAGGCCGTGGCTTCATCCGCCCATTTTTGCGGCGACGGCAGCACCCTTTGTGAGGCTTATCATTCAACCGGTTGGGGTATGACTCTGCGAGACATGCGCTGGATGGTGGACTGGATGGGCGTGCAGGGCGTGAACCTTTTCAACCCCCATGCCTTCTTCTACAGCGATGACGCCCTGCGCAAGCACGATGCTCCCCCCTCCGCATTCGAAAGCATGCCCTACTGGTCTTACAACAGACTTTACACAGAACATGTAAACAACACCACGCGGATCACCCTTTTCGGCGAAAGATATGCGAATGTTCTGGTGATGGACCCGGTGATCGCTTCGTGGAGCGATAAGGAGGAGAGCCAGCACCGGCGTCCAAAGAGCACAAGGCTAACCAGGGTGCAGCGGGCCCTTTCCAGCCGCCATGTGGACTACTATGTGGCCGATACCGATGTTCTGGCCACGGCCGCAGCGGAGGACGGAAAGATCAGCATAAAGGACGATGTGTTCGATGTGCTGATAATCCCCGGAATGAGCTTCCTGGAGCAGAGCGGCGCGGACAGCGTTAAGAAGTTCCTGGATGCGGGCGTAAAGATATACTGCTGCGAAAGCGTTCCAAAGCGAAATATCACCACCGGGGATGATCTTGATATTGACCCTTCCAGCTTCATATATGTGGAGGAAGCGGACGATCTTGTGGCGGCGGTTGTCAAGGAAATTCCGATAAAATACGGCATATCCTCCGGCGGTGACTATGCTGACAGAGTGCTTGCAGCGGCCTTCGCCCTGGACGGGTACGATTATATTTATACGGTAAACATGTATAAAGAGGAAATCGATTGCGAGCTTTGGTTTGAAAGCGAAGATGCAAGGCCCGTGTCGGCGGTGAACATGGTAACGGGCAAGGCATATGCCGTTGAAAGCACTTATGAGGATGGCAAGGTTAAGTTCAGCGCTAACTACGCGCCCTTTGAGCCCATAGTGTTTTGCATTGGCATGGAGGGCGAAGAGAAGCCCAAGGCCCAGGCGAAGATTGATATCAGCCTTGACGAAAAGCGAGGCATGGAGCTTAAAAACCATAATCTTTTGCGGATGGCATTCTGGAACGCAGACCTTGGCGGCAACAAGGCCTATGTGGATTCAATGCCCGTCATTGACCAGATCATCAGCGTGGACGGTAGCGTTCGCGCGGTTGACAAGTCCGGATTCGGCTGCCTGAAGCGGCTTGAGTTCCCGGAAATGGAGCTGAGCTATGAGGCTTCCTTCAGCTATGAAGCAGATGGCGAGATATATTTCGCCATGGAGCCCGGCAGCATCAACGGTGATTTCAAGCTCTATTTAAACGGCGAAGAAATCGGCCGGAAGCTTGAGAAAATGCATGTTTACAAGCGCGGAAACCTGGCCTGCGACATAAGCGCCATAATCAAAAAAGGCGTTAACACTGTGCGCGTTGAGGTGGACGCCAAGTATGATCATGACGGAATTACAAACCCGCTGTACATCGCCGGGGATTTTTCCGTAAGCTATGCAGATGAAATGTGGAGACTGGGCATGAGGGTGGAAAGCGGCTCAATAAGCGAAAGAATAGACGGCGGGCTGCCCTTTTACAGCGGCATTATCGACTATGATATCGCGGCAGAGCTTAAGGCGGGCGCAGGAAAGACGGCTGATATATCAATCGATGGATGGATATTTGAGGATGCCGCAGAGCTTATCATAAACGGAGAGAGCAAAGGCGCACTGGCCTGGAATCCCTATTGCTGGAGTCTTGAGCTGCCCAAGGTGATCGAAAGCGCTAAGCTGCGAATTGCCAACACCCTTAATCCGGCCTTTGAAGGCGCTCACTTTGACGCCGAGGCCCATGACACCGTTTTCGTAAGCAAATAGATAAAAAGCAAATAGAGCTAAGCAAAAGCCGAGTAAAGGAGGCGCGAAATGCGTCTCCTTTTTGCTGTGAATATATATGCATGAGATGCTAATAAAAATACAAAGCCCTATTGATTTTCGGCTGTCAATGTATTAGAATGGACAGCAAACACATTTCGGGGGTGCCGTATGGAAAAGGACATTGCTTTGCATGATAACGATTTAACCGCAGCGGATCTTCAGCGCCTGAGGAAGCTGATGGGCTGGCATGCACCCTCCGGCGCTTTGGTTGAAAAAGCGGTGGCCAACAGCCTCTTTACGGTGACTGCCTGCTGGAGCGGTCAGGTGATCGCCATAGGCAGGTTGGTGGGGGACGGCGCTCTCATCTGGTACCTTCAGGATATAATAGTAGACCCCCGCTTCCACGGCCGCGGAATAGGCAGGATGATAATAGAAAGGCTTTTGCGCTTCGTCAATGAGAGCATTGATGAGGGCGAATCAGCTTCAGTGGCGCTTATGGCCGCAAAGGGCAAGGAAGGCTTTTATGAAAAGCTGGGGTTCAAGCAAAGGCCGGACGACACCCACGGCCCGGGGATGTATATGATCCTGCAAAAGCCATGAAGCTTAGTAAAGCGCCAAAGATTAATTCGAGAAAAAAGAAAAAAGCAAAAAACAAAAAGCCTGTCGATGGACGGGCTTTTTTATAGGCGAAAGAAGATTGAAAATCAGCAAAATCTTTTGTTGGCGGCTTCGCTGTACTTTTTCAGCGTCGCCTGGCCGCCCCGGATATGGCGCTCCGCCTTGTTCTTCTCAAGAACTGCGCGCACCTGTACGGCGAGGGATTTGTTAAGTTGCGGCAGCCTTTCGCTGACATCCTTGTGAACGGTACTCTTGCTATATTTGAAAACCTGCGCCACCTGACGCACTGTTGCGCCGGTTTCCAGTATATAGTTTGCAATATCATAGACACGTTCTTCAATATAATCCTTCACAGTCGTGGCCCCCCAGCATGTTTTGTACCATTCTATGAACAGCGCATTGGGGATATGCCCGATTGCACAGCAAAGTGAGCCAATCAGGATGAGAGATTAACCAAGAGGCGGAAGGGGATTGTCCTTTATTTGCCGGATGATATCCTCGGTAATAATTATGGGAGGAAGATCAGGATCGGGGAAATAGCGGTAGTCATCCGCATCTTCCTTGTCTCTCATCGAAAGGGTTCTGCCGGAGTTTTCGTCAAAGCGGCGGGTTTCCTGAATTATCTCGCCTCCGGAAAGCAGCTCCTCCACCTGCCGCTTAAACTCGAAGTCTATGGCCCGGCGAATATGCCTGAAGGAGTTCAGGTTCTTCATCTCCACCCGGGTACCCAGCTTTTCTTCGCCAATTTTTCGCACGGATAGGTTGATATCACAGCGGAACTGGCCTTCGTTCATCCTGCAATGGGAGACTCCCGCCTTCATCATTGCGGCGCGAAGCCCCCTTAGAAACTCCACCGCTTCCTCGCCGGAGCGGATGTCCGGCCGTGTGACGATTTCGATCAACGGCACCCCGCAGCGGTTGTGGTCGATCATCGTCTCGCCGCTTTGGCCGTGCAGCAGCTTGCCCGCATCCTCCTCGATGTGAATCCGCGCAATTTCAACCCTTTTTTTGCCGAAGGAACCGCCGGCATCCCAAAAGCCGTTTTCGCAAAGGGGCTGATCAAACTGTGAGACTTGATAGGCCTTGGGCAGATCGGGGTAAAAATAGTTCTTCCTGTCCAGCTTTGAGAAGGGGGCGATGGCGCAGTTAAGCGCGAGACCGGCCCTGATGGCATACTCAACCACCTTTTCATTTAAAACGGGCAAGGTTCCCGGAAGCCCCATGCAAGAGGGGCAGACATTGGTGTTCGGTTCGGCCAGCGCTGCGCAGGGACATCTACAGAAAATCTTTGTGGCGGTGGCAAGCTCCACATGCACCTCTACACCGATGACCATCTCATATTCGTTGCCGATCATCTTAGCCATGGTTTTCTCCTTTCAGTCTTGTTTCTGATTGTTCTTCAAATGCCCGGGCGGCTTTGAAGAGAGTTTTTTCGCTGAAGGCTCTGCCCACAAGCTGCATGCCAATGGGAATCCCCTTTTTCGTGCTCCCGCAGGGCATTGACAGCGCCGGAAGCCCTGCCAGACTGGCAGGAACGGTGCAGAAATCGCTCATGTAAGATTGAACAGGCTCTATTTTTTCGCCCAGCGCATGGGTAGGGGCGGGAGTTACAGGGGAGAGGATGATATCGAAGCTATCAAGGAGCTCCTCCAGTTTGCGGGTTATCAGCGCCCGCAGATCCTGGGCCTTTTTAAAATAAACATCATAATAGCCGCTGCTGAGGAAGTGGTTTCCCAGCATTATTCTGCGCTGAACCTCTTGTCCGAAGCCCTCGCTGCGGCTCTTTTTGTAGATCTGCTCAAGGTTTTCACAGTTTTCAGACCGCCGTCCAAAGCGGATTGAGTCAAAGCGGGCCAGATTGGAGGCGGCTTCCGCGCTGGAGATAACGAAATATGCCTGCAAAGCATACTTAAGTTCAGGCATTGAAACGGTGTCCACCGCTGCGCCCATCTTCTCATAGGTTTTGGCGGCCTTTAAAACAGCGTTCTTTATTTCGCTGTCGATCTCCCGCCCGAGAAGCTCCTCCGGCAGGGCGATTCTTTGCCCTTTAACGCCGCTGTCGATGCTTGCGGCAAAATCGGCGAATTCATAGCCTCTGGAGGTTGCATCCATAGGATCCTTTTCGGCGATGGCGTTCATCACCATAGCGCAGTCCTCGGCCGTTTTAGCCATGGGGCCGATCTGGTCGAAGGAGGAGGCGAGGGCGATAAGGCCGTTGCGGGAGACTCCGCCATATGTGGGCTTAAGGCCTGTGATGCCGCAGTATGCCGCAGGCTGGCGGATGGAGCCGCCGGTGTCGGTGCCGAGGGTGAAAGCGGCCTGCCCCGCAGCTACAGCCGCCCCGCTGCCGCCGGAGCTGCCCCCGGGCACTAAGCTTTTATCCAGAGGGTTGCGCACGGGTAAAAAGGCGCTGGTTTCGTTGGTAGCCCCCATGGCGAACTCATCCATGTTCAGCTTCCCCAGCATCACCGCACTTTGGTTTTTCAGCTTTTTCATAACCGTGGCGTCATAGGGTGGGATAAAGTCCGAAAGCATTTTGGATGCGCAGGTGGTCAAAACCCCCTTTGTGCAGATATTGTCCTTCACTGCGAAGGGAACTCCCGCAAGGGGGGGAGCTTCGCCTTTCGCCAAAAGCTCGTCGGCGGCCCGGGCTTGAATAAGGGCGTCCTCTTCGCACAGGGTGATGAAAGCGCCGATATCCCTGTCGGTTTCTTCTATCCGCTGTAAATATGCGCGGGTGGCTTCAACGGAGGATATCTCCCGCCTCTGAAGGCTGACGGAAAGCTGCTTAAGGCTCATATTAACGATATCTTTCATTACATTCGTCCTTTCCTTTAGCCGATTTAGCCTACAACCTTAGGCACTGTCACAAAGCGGTCGTTCTTGGTGGGAGCGCTTGCCAGCATGGTCTCTCGCGGGGGGGAGTTGACAATCGCATCCTGCCTAAAAACATTGCTCAGCGAAATGGCCCTTTGAACGTTGTCGACAGAGGCCTCTTCAATCTGCCCGGCAAAGCGGATTATCTCCTCCATTTCGGCAGCCAGGGACTCCTCCTTGTCGGGCGGAATAAGGAGCATCGAAAGCTCCGCAATTTTTTGAACATCAAAGCCTTCCTTGCCGGCGCCTTTTTTTGCAGCCATGCCGCTGCGCCTTTCCCGAGGCCGGAAAAGCTTAAGCTCCTCCAGTTGCCTTTGCTCAACGGGGCCGGGGGCTTCTGTCATCAGGCAGGAAGCTTCCTTTGTCTTTGGAAAGGCGATAACATCCCTCAGGCTCTTTGCGCCCAGCATCAGCATGACCAGCCGGTCAAAGCCCAGGGCGAAGCCGCCGTGGGGAGGGGTTCCGTACTGGAAGGCGTTCACCATGAAGCCGAAGCGCTCTTGGATAGCTTCCGGGGAAAAGCCCAGAGTCTCAAACATCTGCCGCTGAATATCGGCCTGATGTATGCGTATGCTGCCCCCGCCCAGCTCCACCCCGTTCAATACGATATCATATGCCAGAGCGCGAACGCGGCCGGGATCGCTCTGCAGGAGAGGTATATCCTCCTCGCGGGGCATTGTAAATGGATGATGCATGGCGGTCCAGCGCCCTTCAAGAGGCGAGAATTCAAACTGGGGGAAGTCTGTGACGATAATGAAGCTGAACTTCTTTGAAAGATCGCTCTCGTTTTCGGGGATAAGGCCGCGCATATGGGCGATATTCAGCCTGAGCCTGCCCAAAACCCTCCTGGTGATGTCAAGGGCGTCTGCGCAAAAGAGTATGAAGTCGCCGTCTTTTGCGCCGGTTCTTTCCCTGATGCTTTCGATTTGATCCGGCTTCAGATATTTGGTAAGTATGGAATAAACCTCGCCGCTTTCCCGCAGCATTATCCAGGCCATGCCCTTTGCGCCATGGCCCACAGCTTTTTCAGTCAATAGCTCTATATCGGCGCGGCTCAAGTCCGCACCTCCCTTTATGCAGATGGCCCGAACCACGCCGCCCGCCGCCACCGCGCCTTTGAAAACGCCAAAGGAGGATTTTTCCGCGATATCGGTGACGTCGCAGATCTCAAGGCCAAAGCGGGTGTCGGGCTTGTCGCTGCCGTATATATCCATGGCCTGCTGCCATGTGATGCGCCGAAAGGGCTTGGCATAGTCCGCATTCAGGGTTTTTTTGAAAATATGCTTCACAAGGCCTTCCATAAGGGAAAGTACGTCCTCCTGATCGGCAAAGCTCATCTCCACGTCCAACTGGGTGAACTCGGGCTGGCGGTCTGAGCGCAGATCCTCATCACGGTAGCACCTTGCAAGCTGGTAATATCTGTCCACTCCGCCCACCATCAGAAGCTGCTTGAATATCTGGGGGGACTGGGGCAGGGCATAGAACTCACCGATATGGACGCGGCTGGGGACAATATAATCCCTGGCGCCTTCGGGGGTGGATTTGGTGAGGGTGGGTGTTTCCACGAATGTGAAGCCCTCGCCATCAAGATAGCTTTGGGCGGCCCTTTGCACAGCGTGGCGAAACCTTAGGGCTTGCTGCATGGCTGGCCTTCGAAGATCAAGATAGCGGTGCTTAAGCCTTGTTTCTTCGCCCGTTTGGCTGCCATCCTCCAAGGGGAAGGGCAGTGGCGATGCCGTTGAAAGCACCTCAAGCTTGTTGGCCAGCAGTTCAATCCTGCCGGTTTCAAGCCTTGGGTTTGCAGTGTCCGGATGTCTCAGGCGCATGGTTCCGGCGACAGCCACCACCGATTGCAGCCTCAGCCTTTCAATCTGAGCAAAGCTCTGCTCGCCTATCTGCGAAAGGTCAAATACCACCTGTAGATCGCCCTCGCGGTCGCCAAGGTCGATGAATATGACGCCGCCCATATCGCGCCTGTTGCGCAGCCATCCGCAGGCGGTTACCGTCTTGCCGATATCCTCCTCCCGGAAGCTGCCGCAATATTTGGTTCTTTTCATTAGATTAGCCCCTTTCGCAAATAAGTAGAAAAACAAAAAAACCTTCATCCCAGAAAGGGACGAAAGGTTTGTATTTTTTAGTATAAACCTGGCGCGGTACCACCCAACTTAGCCATCGATTTTCACAATTGTTATTTTTGTTCGTGAAGTAAAAACCGGAGGCTCTCCTCTGCGGCACGGTGCAAATGCATTCATCATGCCTGACGGCTCTAACGCTCCGCTGCGTCCAGGCCTACTCGCTTGTTTTATATAGCCCTGCCATAAAAACCTGCTTTCGGGTGGCGGCTCCGGGTTGTTCTTCGCTTAAAAATCCGCACCGCGCTCGCACCTTGCCGCGGCTCTCTTGGGCTACCATTTCAAACTACTCTTCCCATCATTGCCTTTTAATATTCTCTTGTTGGGGGTATGATACAATCTTACGGGGGTTTTGTCAAGGGGCGCTGCGGCCGGCTAAAGCTTTTTGGCCAAAATTATATCCCTCTTGATGGCCTGGTCCACCCTGTGCTCGAATTTATCATATGGTCCGCCGGTCAAAACGGTGAGGCCGCCCGCCTGCAGAACCTTTGCGATCTCCTCTTTGGATATCAAAAACACATTCCACGAAAGTGCGATAACGCCGCCTTTTTTAAGGGTTTCAATCCAGGAGGGCAGGCAGCTTTTTAAAAGCTCCTTGGGGTTTCGTGTTTTTGCGCTTTGCTGTGCGCCGGAAACATTGCCGTGGGCCACGCCATAGGGGAGATCACCGACGATAACATGTGCAAAGTTTTTGCCGAAGAAGGAAGAAAGATGCATGGAATTTCCCGCCACCAAGTTAAGCTCTCTCGCTTCAAGGGGGGATTTTAACCCTTCCTTGCTCCGGGCATATGTGAATTTATATACATTAGCGCTGTATGATTTGTTAGGCCCACTCTGGCGCTGCTTTTGAAAAGTATGCTTGAGCCTTTCGCTCTCCAGGAACTTGCGGAAGAAAACCGCAGCCTCATTAACCACTTTTTCCGCCACCTCAGCTCCGTAGACATCATAGCCGCAATAAGCGCCGTCAAACAGGGTGGTGCCCTTGCCGCAAACAGGATCGACGAGCTTCAAAGCCGGGCTTGAGTCATGCTGAAAGTCGCTGGAGAATATGGCGGCATTGGTAATCATCCGGGTAAAAGTTTCGTTGGTTTTCCCGGAATACTTGAGCATACCGGCAATATTTACTCCAAAACCTTCAAAGCCGGAGGGGGAAACTGGCAGCAGACATGTCGATTCATCCTTCCCATGCAGCTTAAAAAGAGCATAGAAAAACGAAAGACGCGAGAGAAGATCGATATCCCGCGGCGAAAGGGGATTTTCTGCGTCAAAGCAAATATAGTCCACCCCGCAGATGGCTTTTTGCTCTATGTTTTTGCAGCCTGAATCCATTCGGGCGCAGCAAAGCTCCAGCTCCGCCAAAGACATTCCCTTTGATTGATCGAAGAACACCCGGCTCTGTCCGGGATGCATTAAGACTGCATACTTATGCATGGTGCAGCTCCTTTGCGCACAGGGCGTCTATTTTTTCGCGGTGAAGGCGGACATGCTCCATCATATGGCCGATATTCCCCTCGCCGGCAAACTCGGCCATGCTGAAGAAATCCGTTCCGGGGATATTCACCCACAAAAGCCTGTGAGCCTCCTCCCTGAGCTTGGCTTCGCCGCGAAGTTTGCCCGCGTAGACTGTTACCTGGCAGCTGTCCACAGGATAATAAAAGTCCAACAGGTGTAAAAGGGCAATTTTTTCCCGGGCAATTCCCGTTTCCTCGAAAAGCTCGCGGTATGCGCCGTCCAAAGGGGTTTCACCCGTCTCCATTTTACCGCCCACCATGTTCAAAAGGCCCAGATATGGCTCTTTTGAGCGTCGGCACATCAAGACCTTTTCTTCGCTGTGATGCAAAACAATTATAATGTTAAACGATGTCAAGCCCTTAATCAAACCTTTATCCTCTTTTCGCGGCGCTTGAGATATGACTCTATTGCCGATGCGCCGGACTCGATGAATCCCAAAACGACCGTCAGATAATATGACGAAACCCGCCACAACAGCAATGCCACCATTATGAATGTGCCGGGGATTATGCCGCTGAAAAGCGAATAGAAAACGCCCTCGGCGATACCGGTGGCTCCGGGGGTGGGCATGTAGCTGACAGCGGTGTATAAAACGGTGGTGTATGCCACGCTTTGAATGTAGTTTATGTTTACTGCGCAGGCAAAGCATACGAAAAAGGGCACACTCATGGCTGCAAAAAACTGTACCACGGCGAATAAAACAACTATGAAGGTATATTTCAAGTTGATCATGCGCATGCTCTGGCTGTAAAGATTCAGCATATCCACGATTTTAGCATAGGTAAGATCGCTGTCCTTTAAAAGCCGCAGCTTTTTGCCCATGCGGCAAAGCCAGCCGATTGACCGATAGGTGACTTTGGGCCAAAGGGCGCACAGGAGCAATATAAGCGGCATGGCCAAAGAGAATATCGCGCCTATTATCAGGGCGGTGAATATAAGCGGGCTGACGGAAAGGTTCAAAAGGGGCATGAAAATGAACATCAGCGCCAGAAAAAAGCATATGGTGATCTGATACATTATAAACCGGATGCTCATAGCTGAGGCGGAAAGGGTGCCGGAAAGGCCATTGGCCATAAGATATACTATGAGGGCTGGTTGACCGCCGATATTTGTGGGAGTTATCGCGTTATAATAGCGCTCGATTATGACCGCACGCACACTTTTGTAAAGGGAGAGGCTCCCGCCCAGCATTTTGATTATGAAATAGAGCTGAGCGCCCTCGCCAAGATATGTCAGCGAAAAAACGACAAAGCAAAGAACCACAAAGCCAAGCGAAAGGGTTTCCAAGGTTCGAAAGCCTTCGCTGAAATCGGGATCATTGGATATGATGTAGGCCATTATGGCAAAGTTAATGGCCAGCAGGGCCCAGGTGCCATATTTTTTAAAAAAAACGGCTATTTTTTTCACTGAAAACTCCAATGGCTTTATTCTCCTCAACTGATGAAAGGGATAACCGTGCAAAGCAATATACCGTTTTACATTTTACCATATCTGCCGCAAAAACACAAAGAAAAATTGCGCGCTTTATGATATACTGTCATAGAGAAGGTGATAAAATGGATACGGCATGGAAAGCTTTGTACAGGGAAGCGGAGAATTGCACCAAATGCGGTCTTTGCCGAGGCCGCAACAATGTGGTCGTCGGCGACGGCAACCAAAGCGCTGGTGTGATGTTCATCGGCGAAGGGCCCGGCGCGGAGGAGGATTTCCAGGGCCTGCCCTTTGTGGGCCCGGCGGGGCAGCTTTTGGATAAGATGATGGCCTCCATCAACCTGAGCCGCCAAAACGCCTATATAGCAAACATAGTCAAATGCCGTCCGCCGGGAAACAGAGCGCCTTTACCCGAGGAAGCGCAGGCCTGCATGCCATATCTTCGCTCGCAGGTGAAGCTGGTCAAACCGAAGATAATCGTCATTTTGGGGGCAACGGCAGCGAAGTATACAATTTCGCCAGAGGCCCGGATAACCCGTGATCGCGGTATATGGCACGAGCGGCGGGGATATCATATGATAGCGACCTTTCATCCCTCCTTCCTTCTGCGGGACCCTTCCCAGAAGAAATTTGCATGGGCGGATTTTAAATCCATACGCGATAAAATGAAGGAGCTTGGCATAAACACTGACTAAATAACAACATAGAGGCGTGATTTACAGATGAGCAAAAAGCAGAGGCTGGCAAAGCAAAATGCTCAGATGCTTGAGCATTTTGACATGATATACGCACCTGAAAAAAAGAAGATAGTCTTTGGCGGCGGAGACCCCAGGGCGCGCATAGTCCTGATAGGCGAAGCGCCCGGTGAACAGGAGGCTCTACAGGGCAAGCCCTTTGTGGGCAAGGCGGGAAAAGTTTTGGACGAATTTTTGGAAAAGACCGGTATCCGTCGGGATGATCTGTACATAAGCAATGTGGTGAAGCTGCGCCCGACAGCCATCTCAAAAGCGGGAAGGACTGTCAACAGGGCCCCCAGCCGGGAGGAGATCGCTCTTTTTCGGCCATGGCTGCAAAAGGAGATGGAGATCATCCAGCCTAAATATATAATTACCCTGGGAAATGTGGCGCTTAAGGCCGTTTCCGACAACAAAAGCGCGGTGATAGGCGAGTTGCACGGAAAGCTCTATCCCGGCGGCGCAATGGGTGCGCATTTGTTTCCGCTGTATCATCCGGCGGCCCTCATATATAACCGCTCCCTTAGGGAGATTTACCAGGAGGATCTGGAGGCCCTTGGCGAGCTGATAAAGCGGGTATAGCCGGGGAGGGGTTGCGGGAATTTTTCGCGGGACTCCGCCCCACGCACGCCAAAGGGTGCCCCTTATGAATCACAAGTCAGGGGAGGCGGTTAGAAAAGCGCTCTGCTGGGGAAAGCCGGCCTATTCGGGGGTTTTCGTGGGACTCCGCCCCACGCCCCGCCAAAGGGTGCCCCTTAGGAATCCCATATCAGGAGGCCGCTGTTTAGAAAAACGGGGGTCTGCGTAGCGCCCTATACACCAATCGGTAGTAACTTAAAAGCCCTTCTTTTCAAGGCGCTTTCCGCATATCACTTTCAAAACAAAAAAATTCAAAACAAAAAAACCATCCTCTTTCCCATAAATCCAACAGATTCCAAATTCGCATTTGGGGAAGTCATCATGCCGGAGTTCCTCGTAAAAACCATTTAAGTTGACGTTTATTTGCCCTTAAATGTTTTGCCTGTATACCTTGATGATATTAGCCATTTCATTTTTATCCTTTATAGCCTTATAAAAGGTGGCGTTCTAAAAGGTTTCTGTTGGTTTTTATGAAAACGGCCTTGCCGCAGAATCACTTTATAAGCTCATTATCAGGATAATTATGTATTATAGCTGTATTATGATAAGGGAACAGGTGGAAGCTTCGCCGCAAAAACGAAAACCTCCCTTTTGGGAGGCTTTTGCAATATCTGAGGGAAAAACCGGAACAAATCAGCGCACGGGGGTGGAGATGGAATCCTTAAGCAGCACGTCGTGGGCGCCGCCTTCCACAATGCTGACGGAGGAAACCAAAGTGAGCCTTGCCTTTTCCTGAAGCTCTTTTATGGTGAGTGCGCCGCAGTTGCACATGGTGGACTTGATCTTGCTGAGGGTGAGGGCAAGGTTGTCCCGCAGGCTGCCGGCATAGGGCACATAGGAGTCCACGCCTTCCTCGAAGGAGAGCTTGCCTTCGCCGCCCATGTCATAGCGCTGCCAGTTCCTGGCTCTGGCGGAGCCTTCGCCCCAGTATTCCTTCATGTAGCTGCCGTTGATCATCACCCGGGTGGAGGGGCTTTCATCGAAGCGGGCGAAGTAGCGGCCCATCATGCAGAAGTCCGCGCCCATGGCAAGGGCCAGGGTCATGTGATAATCATAGACGATGCCGCCATCGGAGCAGATGGGGATATATACGCCGGTTTCCTTGAAATATTCGTCGCGGGCCTTTGCAACCTCGATAACGGCTGTCGCCTGCCCGCGGCCGATGCCCTTGGCCTCGCGGGTGATGCAGATGGCCCCCCCGCCGATGCCGATCTTTATGAAGTCCGCGCCGCAGTCGGCCAGGAAGCGGAAGCCTTCCCTGTCAACCACGTTGCCGGCGCCCACCTTTACGCTGTCGCCATACTTGCCGCGGATGAACTCCAGCGTGCGCTGCTGCCACTCGGTGAAGCCCTCTGATGAGTCTATGCACAGAAGGTCTGCGCCCGCTTCAACCAGGGCGGGAACCCGCGCTTCATAGTCTCTGGTGTTTATGCCGGCGCCCACCACATAACGCTTGGAGGAGTCCAGCAGCTCAAGAGGGTTCTCCTTGTGGGCGTCATAGTCCTTCCTGAAAACGAAGGCCACAAGGCGCTGATTTTCATCTATTATGGGCAGCGCGTTTATCTTGTGATCCCAGATTATATCGTTGGCCTCGCTGAGGCTGACTCCTTCGCGGGCATAGACTATCTTTTCAAGGGGCGTCATGAAGGAGCTGACCTTCGTGTCCGGGCCCATGCGGCTCACCCGGTAGTCCCTGCTGGTGACGATGCCCAGGAATCTTCCGGAGGCGGTGCCGTCCTCGGTTACGGCGACGGTGGAGTGACCGGTTTTAGCCTTCAGATCGATTATGTCCTTAAGTGTCTGATCGGGGCGGACGTTTGAATCGCTGGCGACAAAGCCCGCCTTGTAGCTTTTAACCCTCCTGACCATATCCGCCTGGCTTTCGATGGACTGAGAGCCGTAGATAAACGAAATCCCGCCCTCGCGCGCAAGGGCAATCGCCATTTTGTCATCGGAGACGGATTGCATCATGGCCGAGACCAGCGGAATATTCATTGAAAGGAAGGGCTGCTCGCCCTTTTTAAACTTTGTTACCGGTGCCTTCAGCTTGACATTCCCCGGGACGCACTGGGCTGAGGAATAACCGGGAACAAGCAGGTATTCGCTGAAGGTGTGGGAAGTTTTGTCATAGTAGAACGCCATGTCAATAGCCTCCTAAAGAATATAACGGATATTATACCATTTGCATGGGGAAAAAGCAACAGCGCGGCCCTTTGCCGGGAAGCAAATACTGCAGGTTAGCCCAATAAAACAGGGGGACGTTTTACCGCATGGAAAAGATTGCTGTGCTCCGCCACAAAACGCGCGGGGAATATACGAATTAAAACAAAGAGAGCGTGGGGAAATAAGGGCTGTTTTTGGTCAAAAACTGTTTGAATGAGGCGAATTTGAGCCTTTATTTTATTTGAACAACAGTGTTTTTTATGATATAATTGCACACAATAAACCAATTAAGGAGTGAGTTGCTTTGTCATCAGACCCATTAGGGCCGCTGTTACTTCAAGTTGTACTGATCGCTGTAAACGCCTTTTTTGCCGCAACGGAGATTGCGGTCATTTCCCTGAACGATAATAAGCTGCGCCGTCAGGCCGAAGCCGGAGATAGAAGATCAATCGTTCTTTTAAAGATCGTTCAGGAGCCGACATCCTTTCTATCCACAATACAGATAGGCATCACGCTGGCAGGTTACCTGGGCGCCGCCTTTGCCGCAGATAATTTTGCTGTGAAAATTACCCATTATTTCACGGAGATAAGGCCCATCACATTTTTTTCCGCCAACGTGATTCATTCATTATCGGTAATAATAATTACGGTGATACTTTCGTTCTTTACACTTGTTTTCGGCGAACTGGTTCCAAAGCGAATTGCAATGCAAAAGCCGGAGCCTGTGGCTCGCTTTGCAAGCGGCTTTATTGTGGTTCTCACCAAGATCGTAAAGCCAATCATCTGGGTTTTGAGCATAACCACCAACGGCCTGCTGCGTCTGCTGCGGATTGACCCTGAAGCGGACGTTGACGAGGTTTCTGAGGAGGAAATCCGCTATATGGTGGACATGGGCGAAGAAAAGGGCGCCATCGAAGCCAGCGAAAAACAGATGATTACCAATATATTTGACTTTAACAACATGACCGCTGAGGATGTGATGATCCACAGGACGGACATGGAGGTAATAAAAAGCGGCTGCAGCACCGAGGAGATCATTAATATCATAAAGGAGAGCGGCTATTCGAGATTTCCGGTTATAGGCGAGGATGCGGACGATGTGGAAGGCATACTTATAGCCAAGGAATATCTTTTGAACCTATATGCGAAGCCGGACAAAAAGCGTGAATTTGAAGACCTGCTGAGGCCGGCGTATTTCGTTCCCGAATCGGTCAGGACCGATATTTTGTTCAACAATATGAAGGAGCGCCAGACCCATATGGCCATCGTGGTGGACGAATACGGCGGCGTGAACGGCCTTGTGACAATCGAAGACTTGCTGGAGGAGATCGTGGGGAGCATATACGATGAATCCGACTTGGCAGAGGCGGGCGACATCATTCCCCTGGGAGAGGGCATTTGGCGAATTGCCGGCAACACGGAGTTGACTGAGATAATCGAAGAACTGGATGTGATTATCCCCGAAAGCGATGAGTTTGAAACCCTCAGCGGCATGGTGATGGATCACCTGGGAGCCGTTCCCGACGATGGAGAAACGCCCGAGATAAACCTTTACGGGCTTAATATACAGGTGGAGTCCATCAAGGACAGGAGAATTGAAGCGGCGATTGTCTCAAAGATAATTGAGGAACCCATCCTGGAAAACTAAATCTTCCCCTATGGAATACTATAAGACTAATGGAGCATCCTTGGCAACTATCAGGGCTGCTCCTTTTTTATGCGGCCGTTGAAGATTATCGGTTAAAATGCTTTGAAATGGGCAAAAAGCCCATGGCAGAGAAAAATTAAGACTTTCGAACGAGATAAAACATGAAAAGGTAAGACTTTACACGAAGTATACAATCTGGATACGTTCTCGTTACAATGTCGGGGTATAATATAAATAGAAAGTAGCAAAGGAGGTGAAGGTATGTTGCTGAAAAACAAGTGCACCCACAGGCATATAAGCGATGATGAGTTGCTTGCCGCAGTAAACGAAGCTACCGGTATCGATGAGCTTTGTGACAGACTGAGAGTGGATCCTTGCGAAAAGTGCAAGGCGAGACTCGAAAGACGTTGGGAAAGACTTCTGAACAGAAGCACTGGACTCTTGGCAATGGTAGATCCCGCCGCGTAACGGTTAACGCAGCGAAGTGATATTGCCAAGTGTGAGAAGGAATAATAAAAAACTCCAAGATCACAACTTAATCTGAAAAGCTAAGAAAAAGCAAAAAAAGGATGCATTGAGTGGGCTCAGTGCTGTTTTTTTGTCCGTTTTCTTCCGTTTCGCAGGCATTTGACTGCCCCAAGGTTAAATAAAACTAACCATTATGCTGATGATTGATTTCCCGTTCAAAAGGCCGCGACAATTTCCACGGGAACTTTATTCATTCGGGGCAATGGAAAGCGGCGCGGAGTTCTGCCCCACACCCCGCAAGGGACAAGCCCCTTGACCCATATAAAAGGTATTTGAAAAGACTGCGCTGGTAGGGGCGCAAGGTGCTTTCGCCTTAGCTTTTTAATGGATACATAAAGGAATTTCAAAGGAACGCCCGCGAAGAAAACCCCAGTGAGCGCCCTTAAAGAAACTCGAACGAGATCAGACCTTTATGCCGGTCTTTTTTATGCCCCTGACTGCAGCGCTCAAAGTTATAACCTTTTCAACGCTGCCTTCTTTATTGCGTCTTTGCTCCAACTTAAGGATGATTCTGTCGCCATCAACATCGAAATAGCTGCGAAGAACCTGCGCCAGATCGGATTTTATCATATCCAGATCCTTTTGGGCGAGGCCGTTGCGCTCGGCATCGAGCACGTTTTTCAGCCGCCTTTTAGCGATCTCCTTGGAGGAGGAGGCTGTGTTTTTGGTCATATTCATATTTTTCATATTTTTCATATTTATGCTCATGCCTGCGCACCTCCGAGCAATCTTTTCCAAAAGCCCCGGCTTCGCTTTTTCACCGCCCTGGCGGACTCGGTTTCAACGCCCATAATCCTGCTGGCGATATTTCGAAAGGCCAAAGCGGCGGGGGAATCCATGTCGGCGACGGAGCGGCCGATATTGCCCGCCTTTATGACGGCCTCGTCGTCAGGGACGATGCCCAGCAGACTTGCGTTGAGCACCTCCAAAATATCAGAAACGCTCATCATATCGCCTCGGCGAACCATGCCCGGGCGAATTTTGTTTATAATAAGGCGGGGTGCGGGCAGATCATAAGCGGCTAAAAGGCCGATGACTCTGTCGGCATCCCGCACGGCGGAAACCTCCGGATTGGTGACGACTACGGCGCTGTCCGCCCCTGCAACTGCGCTTTTAAAGCCGCTGCCTATCCCTGCCGGGCAGTCGATCAGCACATAGTCGGCGTCGTCTCGGAGCTTGTCCACCATTTCCCTCATGGTTTGGGGGGAAACACTTCCCTTGTCGCTGGTTTGGGCAGCGGGAAGCAGAAACAACGTCTCGTGCTCCGTGTGGCGCACAAGGGCATGCTTCAGGTCGCATTCGCCCTCGGCAACATCCACTATATCAAAAAGGATGCGGTCCTCAAGCCCTAAGATCACATCCAGATTTCTAAGGCCGATATCGGTGTCCACCAGCACCACTTTGTTTTTCTGGGCGGCCAGCGCGGCCCCGATGCCGGCAACAGCGGTGGTTTTACCGGCACCGCCCTTGCCGGAAGTTATGACAATCACCTGACACATTTGACGCACCTCTTAAGAATCATTTGAAAAGACGCGCGCCGAAGATGCTTTTGCTGCTCCTATTCGCCCTGCTCCTTCAGGAAGCTTCGCCTTAGCTGGCCGCAGGCGCCCTCGATATCGCCGCCCATGCTGCGCCGGGTGGTCGCCGATATCCCCATCTGCTCAAGGGTGCGCAAAAAACGAAGCGTCTTTGCCTTTCCCGCGGGCAAAAGGGGACTTTCTTCCACCTTGTTCAGCGAGATGAGATTCACATGACACATGATGCCGCGCAGCAGCATCCCGAGAGCCTTTGCGTCATCCTCGGAGGAATTCAGGCCGTCTATAAGAGCGTATTCAAACACGATGCGTCTTTTCGTTCGCTTAGTATATTCGACGCAGGCACCCAGAAGCTCCTTTATCGGATATTGTCTATTTACAGGCATTATTTGACTTCTTATGTCGTCTGTGGCGGCGTGAAGGGAAATCGCTAAAGTTATGGGGAGGTTTTCCTCCATGAGCTTATATATGGCGGGGATAATTCCGCAGGTGGAAAGGGAAATGTTGCGCGGGCTGATGTTTATCCCCCCGGGGGCGCTCACCAGCCGCAGAAATTTTATGACATTATCATAGTTGAGCAAAGGCTCGCCGCTGCCCATTATCACGATGTTTGTAACGCCGCGTCTTTCGCCGCCGTCGGCGATCGCATTCACCAAAAGCACCATGTGCAGCATCTCTGCGGCGGTTATATCCCGCTCAGCGCCGCCGATGGTGGATGCGCAAAAGGCACAGCCCATGGCGCAGCCCACCTGGGATGATATGCAAAGGGTGTTGCCATAGCTGTGGCGCATAAAGACGCCCTCGACCACGTTGCCGTCGTCAAGAGCGAATAAAAGCTTTTTTGTGCCGTCTATTTCGCTAGAAAAGGTTTCAAGTATGCTCACGCTGCCCGCCTTGTATCTTTCAGAAAGGCTTTCGCGCAGGGTTAAGGGCAGGTTTTTCATGCCCTCGAAGGAAGCGCCCTTCATCAGCCATGAATATATCTGGGTGGCCCTGAACGGGGGAAGTCCCGCTGATTTTATTTCTTCTTTAAGCTCATCCAGCGATAAACTCAGCAGATCGATCATTTTCTTACCCCTGTTTTTTCCATCCGGACGATGAAAAAGCCGTCCATGTCGTCGCGATCGGGCAGAATTCTCAGCATCCCGTCCTTCACATGCTCCCTGAGCTTCTCCGGCACGCGGCTTTCAAGGCCGGTAAGCTGAAATTCAGGGTGTTTCTCAAGGAAGGCAGCGACGATATCCTCGTTTTCCGCCGTGAGAACGGTACAGGTGCAGTAAACCAGCACCCCCTTGGGCTTGACCGCCGCGGCCGCCGCCTCCAAAATCTTCATTTGGAGCTGGGGCAGCTCCTCCAAAGCGCGTTCGCTTAGATTGTATTTAATGTCCGGCTTATTGCGCAAAACCCCAAGGCCTGTGCAGGGGGCGTCCACTATGGCGGCATCAAAATATTCAAACATATCGTCCCGCAGTTCGGCGGCGTCGGCCACCCTTGGGCGGACATTATCAAGCCTCAGCCTGTGGGCATAGGCGTCGATAAGCTTCACTCTGTGCTCATGGATATCAAGGGCCACCACGCGGCCTGTGCCGCTCATAAGCTCGGCGATATAGCAGCTTTTTCCGCCGGGAGCGGCGCAGCTGTCAAGAACCCGCCAGCCGTTTTTAACGCCGATCGCATCACAGGCAATCATGGATGACTGGCCGATCACCGAGTAAAGCCCCCGGTTAAAGGCCTCACCGCCGGCAATGCCCGAACCGATCACATTATATGAGCCGTCGACTGCGCCGGGGGTGGTCCTGATATCATTTTCCGCCAACCACTTTTCAAGGGCTTCCTTTGTTGTCCTAAGGCGGTTGTAGCGGATTGATGCGGAGTATGGGTTTTTGGCGGCAAGATAATCCCTTGTCTGCTCCATTCCCAGGTCGTCAACCATCGCTTTCAGCAGCCAAAGAGGGGTTGAAGTTTCAATGGACATGCGCTCCATATCGTCCTCGGGCAGTTCGACTTTAGCGCCGTCCCGCAAGAATGAACGGAGGATTGCATTTGTGACGGGGCAAAGATTTTCCCTTCCGCGAAGGCGCACCAGCTCCACAGCCTCACCGCAGATGGCGTTGGGGGGAATTCTATCCAAAAATATGGCCTGATAGGCGGCCATGCGCAAAATTTCTTCCATCACCCTGTCGTCAAAAGGCTTTCTGATGTAGGGCTTTAGGGCGTGGTCGAGATATAGGCGCTTTTCAAGGCAGCCGTAGAAAAGCTCGGTGCATAGCCTTCTGTCCGCATCGGAAAGATCCCGCTTGCGGATGGCTGCGTCCAGCGCCAGACCGGAATAGGCGCCCTCTCTGCTGACGGCCAGAAGCGCATCCAGCGCCGCTATGCGGGACGGCGAGGCCTTTTTCTTGTCGGCAGGGGCTTCGCGCCTTTGCTTGAATGCGGGCGTTCCTTCCCCGAATCTTCTTTCGCCTGCGGGCCTGTCTCCGTAGGGTTTTCTCTCGCCTGCGGGTCTGTCGCTATAGGGCCTTCTTTCGCCTGCGGGTTTGTCGCCGTAGGGCCTTCTTTCGCCTGCGGGTTTGTCGCCGTAGGGTCTTCTTTCGCCTGCGGGCCTGTCGCTATAGGGCCTTCTTTCGCCTGCGGGCCTGTCGCTATAGGGCCTTCTTTCGCCTGCAGGTCTGTCGCTATAGGGTTTTCTTTCGCCTGCAGGTCTGTCGCTATAGGGCCTTCTTTCGCCTGCGGGCCTGTCGCCGTAGGGTCTTCTTTCGCCTGCGGGCCTGTCGCCGTAGGGTCTTCTTTCGCCTGCGGGCCTGTCGCTATAG
>JBMNOE010000031.1:0-27081 GCA_050942895.1 Christensenellales bacterium | reverse complement strand
GACTACGAATGCCATATGCGCAAAGCGCATATGGCGGAGGGCGCCCCCGTAGCTCGATCTTCTGCATAAGAAAAGAACGCCGCACAGCAAGCAGCGTTCTTTTTTCGTGGTTAAGCTTCTTATGTGATTGGCGCCGGGTTGAACAGGCAAAAATCGTTGTGCAGCTTCCATTTTTCTGCCCAGGGCTGCACCCTGCCGCTTGCTGTATCGATAATTATATCAAAAATCTGCTTCCCGACATCCTCGATGCTGCCCTTCCCCTCCAAAATAGTCCCAGCATTTATATCAATTATGTCATTCCAGCGGGAAGCGATCCCCGCCGCCGATGAAACCTTGATAACAGGCGCCGCAGCAAGGCCGTAGGGCGTCCCTCTGCCGGTCATGAACACCTGAAGGGTTATGCCCGAAGTCAATTGCATCGGCCCGCAAACTATGTCGCTGGCAGGCGTAGCCGCATATATCAGCCCCCGCTTGGTGGGCACTTCGCCCGGTCCGATCACCTCCGCGATGGTCGCGCTGCCAGACTTGGCGATGCTGCCCAGAGCCTTTTCAACGATGTTTGAAAGCCCGCCTTTTTTATTGCCGGGGGTTGTGTTGGCGCTCCTGTCCACCCCTCCGCGGTCAAGGTAATCATCATACCACTTCATCTCCCGCACCAAAGCGTCAAACACTTCCTTTGTGGGCGAGCGCTCCGCCAATATGTATACCGCGTCGCGGATCTCAGTCACTTCTGAGAAAAGCACCGTTGCCCCTGCCCTTACCAGCATGTCTGAGGCATATCCCGCTGCAGGGTTCGCCGTTATGCCGGAAAAAGCATCGCTTCCCCCGCACTGCATGCCGATGATCAGCTTTGAGAGGGGCAGCGTCTCGCGCCTGCGAAGGTTCAGCTTCTGCAGCTTTTTCTCCGCCATCTCCATTATTGCGTCAATCATGTCGCCAAAACCGGCCTGCTCCTGGAGCACCAGCAGGTTTTCGGGGTTCCGCTCGTCATCCTCAAGAAGCCTTTCGGGGGTCAGCTTTTCACAGCCCAGGGCAATCAGCATCACCTCTCCGCCAAAGTTGGGATGGCGCAACATGTTCTTAAGGCCCCTAATCGGTATCTTCGCGTCCGGAGCGTCAATGGCCACCCCGCAGCCGTATGGATGGTTTATCGCCACCACTGCATCCACATGAGGATACTTAGGCAAAAGCTCTTTGCGGATTCTTTCCACGGCGATGTTCAAAACCCCCGTCACGCATTGCACCGTCGTCATTATTCCCAGAATATTGCGGGTTCCGGCATAGCCGCCGTCCGGGTTTGGGTAGCCCTCAAATGTTAATACGGGCGCCTCCGGCAAATCTTCGTTGGGGATCAGCTTCGTTCCAAAGGGCATTTCATCCAGCTCCGGCGGCGTCGGCAAAGTGAGATTATGCTCGTTTATCCATTCGCCTGCACTGATGTTCCTGTCAGTCCTGCCGATGAGAGTGCCGTAGCGCAGCACATCCGCGCCCTTTTCCATGTCAAAAAGAGCGATCTTGTGGCCCATGGGTATATCTTCCCTTGCCATAAGGCCCTCTAAGGCCATAGCGCCCGCAGGAATATCCTCCGTTGCAACGGCTATATTGTCATTTGGGTGTATTCTAAGCGCCACAGGTGCTTTCGTCATTTTTAGCAATCCTTCCAAGGCCCTACAGCAGGCCCATACCGGCCAAGATTTCCCTCAAGGCCGCTTTTTGAGCATCGGTTATTTCGCCTATGGGATCAACGCATTTGCCCACGTTTATCCCCTGCATCATAAGGCCCTCCTTTATGACAGCGGGGAATGTGCCCATGCCGGTGGCGATCCTTAACGGAGCCAGGGTATACTGAGCGTCAAGGGCAGCCTTATGGTCGCCGGCGATAAACTTGTCATATATATCGGCGCAGATCCTTGGCGCAACATTGGCGCAGGAGGCGATCGCTCCGGCGGTGCCGCAGCAAAGGCCGGCGTAAATCAGCGTATCCCTGCCCATCAGCACATGGAAATTGTCGTTGCCCCTTGTGAGGCGGATGTACTCGGTGGTGTTGGTCATGTCGCCGGTTGAGTCCTTAACTCCCACGATGTTTTCAATCTGCGCCAGCCTCGCAACAGTCGACGGCTCTATCTGCACATTTGTTTTGGGCCGGTTGTTGTAAAGAACAATGGGCAAGCTGGTGCTCTTTGCGATATCAGCAAAAAACTTATAAAGCTCATCCTGCGTCTGGGATATGAACATGGGCGTCAACACCGATACTGCGTCCACCTTCGCTTCCTCGCATATCTTTATCAGGCGGATTGCCCCTTTTGTCGATATGCTGTTTGCGCCGCCGTAAACTGGAACGCGGCCTTTGGTCTCGTCCACCACCACCTCGAATATGCGCCTTACCTCGTCCTCGCTGAAGGCATAAAATTCGCCTGTGGTGCCCATAGGGAACAGGCCGTGAACACCGCCTTCGATCAGGTAGTTCACCAGCTTGCGCATCATCGGCTCGTTAAATTTGCCGCCCTCGTCAACAGGGGTGACGATGGGCACTATTACACCATATGGCTTAAAGCTCATCTTTCATTTCCTTTCATAGTTCAGTTGCTTCGGTTTTTGCTGATTTTCAGCCGATCGTCTCCCCCGTCAGGTGAGCGTAATACTTCGCCAGGGCGCTGTGATCGCTTTGGCCGTCTCCGCTGGCGGCAAGCCACTGCATCATTTCCATCACAGCGGCGGAAAGAGGCAGGGGGGAGCCCACCGCATGGCCCGTTTCAATCACATTGTTGAGATCCTTTATGTGCAGGTCGATCTTAAAGCCAGGGTTAAAGTTATTATCCAATATCATCGGTACCTTTGCATTCATGACTGTGGAACCGGCCAGGCCGCCCTTTATGGCATCGAACACCTTCTGCGGGTCCACCCCAGCCTTTTTCGCCAGCATGAACGCCTCGGAAACGGCTGCAATGTTAAGCGCCACCACCACCTGGTTTGCAAGCTTGGTTGTGTTTCCCGCGCCCACATCCCCGCAGAGCACAGCGGAAGAACCCATCTTCAATAAAATGTCCTTCACCTGGTTGAAAACTTCTTCGTCTCCCCCCACCATTATTGAAAGGCTGCCGTCTATTGCCTTTGGTTCGCCGCCGGAAACAGGCGCGTCGATCATCCTCACGCCCTTTTCGGCGCAGGCCTTTGCTATCTCCTGAGCGGCAAGGGGTGCAATGGAACTCATATCCACAATAATGAGCCCTTCCTTTGCGCCTTCCAGTATGCCGCCTTCGCCCATAACCACGGCTTTTACATGGGGTGAGTTGGGCAGCATTGTGATGACCACATCGCTCTTGCCGGCCACATCCGCCGCAGATATTCCGGCCGTGGCGCCCGCCGCCACCACTTCTTCCACAGAAGAGGCAACCACATCGAACACTGTTAGCTCATAACCCGCAGCAATAAGATTTTTGCTCATGGGTTTGCCCATTATTCCCAATCCTACAAAGCCTATCCTTTTCATTTACAACGCTCCTCACTTAATATAAACTCATATGCATAATATAATTATTATAGCTTTATAGCAACGAAAAAGCAAGATTGCATGCCAGGCCGCCGCTGTGTTATAATCGGTTCATATAAATAATGCGGCCTAAACGTCTGCGGCCCTCAGCATACTATTTATTTCTTTTTATTTCTTTGCCGGTAAGGCTAAAATGAACAATAAAAAAACATAGAGGAGGAACAAACATGCATTGCGAAAACTGTGGCAGCCAAGTTCCCGACAATTCTGCGTTTTGCTCGGAGTGCGGCGCAAAAGTCGAAAAACAGGATGTTTCCCCAGCTCCCCCTCCGCCCCAGCAGAGCTACTCCCCTCAGCAAAGCTATTCCGCCCAGCAGCCGGCACTGGCATATGCGCCGGAGCCGCAAAATCATTCTTCTTCATACTCCCCCCCGCCGCCATATGCATCCGCCGCACCCGCCGGGCCTTATGTAAAGCCCCTGGGAGTGGGAAGCTACATCGGCATGATGCTGCTGACCGCCATACCTATCGTGGGCATAATACTGATCTTCGTGTGGGCATTCAGCTCTGATACAAATCTCAACAAGAAGAACTACGCCAGGGCCGTTCTGATAATGATGCTGATCTCGATTGTACTTGCCATCGTTTTCGGAGGCGTGATGGCCGGCATAATTGCCGCTATAGGCGAGTCCTTATATTATTTATACTGACATGCTCAAAGAATTAAGCCTAAAGGGGAAGTCGGCCCTTGTAACCGGCGGCGGCACCGGCCTTGGTTACGGCATTGCCCGGGAGCTTATTGACTTGGGAGCAGAGGTTATTATCGCCGGGCGGCGAAAGGATGTGCTGATGCAGTCCGCAAAGGAGCTTGGCTCAAGCTGGCTTCAGATGGACATCAGCGACTTTGCCGCCCTTGACGGCTTTGTGGATGAAGCCGAAAGCCTTTCCGGCGGTATAGATATACTGATAAACAACGCTGGAGTGCAGAACAATAAGCCCGCACTTGACTATGATTACTGTGATTTCATCTCCATGTACGACGCAAACCTTTTCGGCCCATATCTGCTGACCTGCAAGCTTGCAAAGCATATGGAAAAGCGCGGAAAGGGCGCTGTTGTTTTCATCACATCCGCAGCAGCCCACATGGGGCTCACCAATAACGCCGCGTATTCCGGCTCAAAAGGAGCAGTGAGCGCCATAGTCCGCGCTCTTTCAAGCGAGCTTTCGCCAAAAGGCATCCGGGTGAACGCCGTTGCCCCGGGCTGGATAGAGACCGAACTTGTGAAGGAATCCCTTAAAAGGGTGCCGGAGCGCCGGGCCATGGTGGAGCGCAGAGCCCTTCTGGGCAGGCTGGGCACGCCGAAGGATATCGGCATGGCGGTGGCGTTCCTGGCATCAGATGCGGCGGCATATATCACCGCTGTTGAAATCAAGGTGGACGGCGGCATCGCCGTTTCGCTGTGATTTTTGAGGCAACGAAAAAGACCGTTTTGACAGACGGTCTTTTTACATTGTTTCGGTTCTTAAGGCAATTGTTTTTTATAGCCTTGGATTTTCAAGCCAAGGTTTAAAGAGCATTGACAAAATGAATGCCGACATATAAAATACGGGTGAGACCTTAAATTTCAGTAACTATCGAAAGGCTTATAGAAATCAAGCGCGCTTTACTAAAGCACCCTTCGCTTTGCATATATAATGCACTACGCCTTGAAGCTTTGTTCAGTTGCCTTAAGCATTATGATGTTCTGTGCGCCCCGATTCATAAGCAAAAAAGTTCTATACGTAAGAACGTACAATGTATTAATTATTTATAAAAAGGGAGGTGAGTTTATGGATTACATTACTTCTGATATCGTTATAGAAATCTGCGGCTGTGGAAAATACAGCAGTAACGAAGAAAACCGCCAGAAGGGCAAGGACGTCAGGCAATTTCTTGAAGGTCTCAATTGGAAGTTTGTGGGGGAGATACCCAAAACGGTACACGGACATAAAACGACTGTTGCGTTGTACTGCCGAGACACAACCGTTTAACCTTTAGAGACCTATGCTAAATGATAAATTGGTTCTCAATATCGGGGGATGATTGCTTATTTATAAAAAAGCATTGTGTTTGGGCATTGCAGTATTGGCCGTAGTTTTTTTATTAGGATGTGGCGCAGAAAGAAAACCTGACGGACAATATTGCTCAACGGAAGAAACAGATCCTTTTTACAAACGTTACATTACTTTTTACAGTGATGGAAGTTGGACAGGTGTAACAGGAATGAGGCAAGGGCAATTTTACCCCATGACGATCGATGAAGGCACATACACTTATACATATCCAAGCGGAAAAATCTATAAAGTTACCCCGTTCCCAGAGGTTATTGCATTTATTTATGACAAAGAGACTGATACTATAAATACAGCGAACTACGAGTATTCAAAAACCAAAGATTAAGGTAATGCCGCATAAACTGAGAATTATCAATAGAGTGGTTGATTTTTGTGTAAGACAATGACAAAGGTGCATTCACTTTGGGGTACACGCTGTACTACTTCCTTCACAACTTCCAGTATGAAAGCGGCGACAAGGCCCTTGTGAAGATGCTTGACTTTGAGGGCGTTCCTTCCACTCCGCAGAAATCCCTCCCTATGATGAGCGCGGATCTTTTCCCCTTGCGGGCAACGCCTTTCCCTTGCCAAACAGCAAAGCGTAAAAGTCCGCCAACGCATCCGCACTTTCGCCTCTATAGACAGGGCCCGCAACGGCGTTGATCCTCGCCGCCTTCCTTTGGCGGTATATTAGATATTCTTAAGAGCTTCGTAGTCACTGTCACCGGAGAAATCGCGCTCGATGTCGATTGTTTCCCCAAAAAACTCTATCACGTTTTTGATCTCGATATAGTCCAGATAGCCAGTCTTGGGGTCCATCAGCGCCGCCTTAAGATCAGGAAGAGCCCTGTCATCGCCGTACTTTTGCAGGTATGACGCGAAAAGCGCCCTGTTTTCGCCTTCGTTAAAATGCTTTAAAAACAAGCTGAAAATCCTGTCGTCATCGTTTATATAGGCCAAAATATCCAGAAGCCGCAGCTTGCCGGCCTTTGTAGCGCCATCATATGCAGAAAGGAGCTTGTCCCTAAAAGGAGCGGCGCCTTGCATCATGGCGTCGGCCGCCCGCTCCGCCAGATCGTCGGATTTATCCCCCCGGGCAATCCAGCCGATGTAAAGATCAAATGCCTCGCTGCTGTCCATTTCGGCCATCAGGCCTATTGCGCAAAGCTTGGCTTCGTCCTCATCCCGAGTGGGCTTTGAAAGCAGCGCCATCAGTTCGACGGGCGCATCATCCAGCTCGGCTATCCTTTCCAGAAGAAGGTCCGGCACAGCCACGCCCTGACTAAAATAATCGCGCATCCACTGAACCAGCAGCTTCGCGTCGCTATGCTTTGCGAAGTAGTCCTCCGGCGCGGTTTTCCCCAGCCAATCCGCCGGCGTTCTAAGCCACTGCCGATAGACATCGATGAACTGCCGCTCCATCTCGTCCTCGTTTGAGTACTTTCCGGCGTTTTCATTTACCCATCTGGCAGTATACTCCGCAAAATGGCGGTCAAAATCTATGCATTTCATATGTATTCATGCTCCTTGGAAACCTGTTCGTAAATTTTTTTGAACATCTCATAGCGCCTTAGCACCAAAAACTCCCTTGTTTTAAACCTCTGGGCGATCTTCTTTGCATCCGCTTTCTTGCCCTTGAGCTTAAGTGCCGCATAAATCACCGACGCCACCCAGCTATGCTCGTTTCTGATGGGCGGAATCCGCTTGCCTTCGAAGGTCACCATATAGGCCACCCAAAGCTGCAGCGCAAGGCCCGTGACCTCATCGTGATTGCGCATCATCTCGTCGGCGAGCACTTGATGGATAACCCTTTCATAGCCCACGGGGATCCGCGAGTCCCTTGAAAGAGCCTTTTTCAGCCTTATCTCGGCGATATTGTCGCCAAGGACCGCGTGATACGGCGGCTTTGCGATATCCTGGGCATAAAGGGCCATGACGAGCGTCTTTTTAAAATCGTCCGTTTGCTCAAGGGATACCAGCATCATTAATATAATCAGTATGCCCTTTTCGCAGCCCATGGATGCCAGGTGCAGCGCCAGGTCATATTTTATATCGCTGTCCTCCAGTGAAAAGCACCAAAGCAGGTTCACATATGTTCTTTCGTCATTTTCCAGCCTCTGGGCAGCCTCATCCCTCGGCAGCGCCATAAATTTTCTTATCTCGTCAAAACGGGAAACAGCCTCGCCCGCCGGAAGCGAAAATGCATATTCAAGTGGCCCATGAGCTTTTTCAGGATCACTAAGCGCCGCCGATATCCTTTGCATCACATGCTGATAGACCGCGCTTTGAGGCTCCAGCAGAAGCAGGCGGGATATGGCCCGGTAGGCGGAGGAATAGTTGCCGGAATTGTACTGGGCAAGAGCCTGAAGGAACAGGACGTTTTCATCATAGGGGGAGAACTTGAGTATCTCCTGGCTGTAGCCTACAGCCTTTGAATGAAGCTGCAAATCCGCGCTGGTGATGCAAAGCTTGTAAAGCTCGTCATCCCCCAGATTCGGCTGTTCAGCTGCCCTTTCAAGGTATTGCGACGCCTTTTCAACGTCCCCCTTGCTGTTCATGAAAATTGCCATATTACAAAGGGCGAACACATCGCCTTCGTCTTTTTCCAAGGATTTTTCAGCTTCGGTCACAGCCTTTTCAGTGTCCTGCACGCAAAAATACGCCAGCGCCAGATTGTTCCTTGCGTAGGCTATGCCCGGATCAATCTCAAGGGCGCTGCTCAGCTTTTGTATAGCCTCCAGATAATCCCCCTCGTCCAGGGCGCGCTTGCCGTCCTCCGCACTGCGCATGGCGACGGGGGCTAGCTCCGCCTCGCCCATTTCTTGCTCCAGTATGAACAGCATCTCCTCGCAGTCGGGCGCGAACTCGCCGTTCGGTTCAAGGCGCAGATAGTTGGCGATGCAGTCATGGCTGAGACTGGCCATCCTCAGGGCAAAAAAGTTACTGGCAAGTGCAAAGAAGCACTGCGCGTCGTCGCCCGTCTTTGTCACAAGCACATGAAAAAGCATGTCGCTTGAAAGCTCGTAAAGCCCCATCTGGGCAAGCACCTCAGCGACGCTCATCCTATATGATGCCGATTTAGTATCCTTTTCCAAGGCAAGGCGCAGGCTGCCCAGCGCCCCCCAAAGATCGCTTTTCCCCAGTTGTCTCAGCGCTCTACGGTTAAAGTATTCGCTGGGCTGCTCGAATTTTAATATCCGGCTGTTTGGCTGGAGCTTCTTATTTTCCATCAACAACTCCCGTCATTTCCGTTTTTTACTTCCTCTTTTTCACTCCGCTCTGTGCATGAAAGCACAGATCACAGTGCGGCGATGGCCTTGCCAAGCCTGCCGATAGTTTCCTCTTTCCCCAGAAGCAGGGCGATCTCTGTCGCGCCGCCGGGGGTGCTGGCCAGACCCGTTATTGCTATACGAACAGGCCAGAGCACCTGGCCATTTTTAAAGCCCAGCTTCTGCGCAGCGGCGAGAAGACAGGCGTGAATATCCCCATTATTCCAGTCATCCAGCGCAGAAAGGGCGCTTTGAGAAGCTGTAAGGGCCTCTTTGGCCACCTGCGGATCGGTCTTCATCTTCTTATGAATGTAAAGCTCCGAGGAAAACTCAGGCATATCCCAAAGAAAGCTTAGGTCTGCCATTGAGTCCAGTCTTTCAGTCCTGGTCTGCAAAAGGGAGCATACCACATCCATGTCGAATCTGTCCACCGGAAAGCCCTTCTTCACCAGCCAGGGCATGGCCGTCTGCCTGAATTCCTCAGGGGTCATACGCTTAATATATTCGCCGTTCATCCATGTTAGCTTCTCCATATCGAATATGGCGGGCGATTTCGACAAGCCCTCCAGCGAAAACGCCTCGATAAGCTGGTCCATTGTGAAAAACTCGCGGTTATCCCCCGGGTTCCAGCCCACCAGCGCCACATAGTTTACCACCGCCTGTGAAAGGTAGCCCATGTCCAGAAGGTCCTCGAAGGTGGGGTCGCCGTGGCGCTTGCTCAGCTTGCGGGTGGCGTCCTTCATCACCGGAGCGACGTGAATATAGACCGGCTTTTCCCAGCCGAAGGCATCGTATAGCAGATTATACTTGGGCGTGCTGGAAAGATATTCCGTGCCGCGTATCACATGGGTGATCTCCATCGTGTGATCGTCGATTATATTGGCGAAGTTATATGTGGGAAGGCCATCCGCCTTTATCAGCACATTGTCATCCAGCTCAGAGGTATCCTGAGAAATGCGGCCATAAAGAGCGTCGTCAAAGAAGGCCTCGCCGCTTAAGGGAATGTTCTGGCGGATCACGTATTCATCGCCCTTTTCAACGCGCTTTTCCGCTTCCTCTTTTGGGATGTTAAGGCAGTGCTTGTCGTATTTCCAAACTCCGCCCTTTTCCTCCGCGGCCAAGCGCCTTTGGGCCAGCTCATCCTTTGTGCAAAAGCAATAGTAAGCATCGCCCTTTTCGATTAGCTCTTTTGCATAGGGCAGATACATCGCCTTGCGCTGACTTTGTATGTAGGGGCCGAAGCCGCCGCCCGCGTCTGGACCCTCGTCCCACCGGATGCCCGCTTTCTTAAGCCCTTCGTAGATTGCCTCGGTGGCGCCCTCAATCTCCCGCTCCTGGTCTGTGTCTTCAATTCTTAGCACAAGGGTGCCTTTATTTTTTCTGGCGAACAGATATGTGTATAGCGCCGTCCGCAGGTTACCGATGTGCATGTAACCCGTAGGGCTGGGCGCAAAGCGCGTGCGTACCATATTATTCTCCTTTGTAAGCCTCAATATGTAATAAGCGATTTAACGTCATAACCTTCCAAAGTTTCGCGGCCGGAAAGATCGCCAAGCTCTATCAAGAACCTGAGGGCCACCACCTGTCCGCCCAGTTCCTCGCAAAGCTTGCAGGCGGCCTTCGCCGTTCCGCCGGTTGCCAGAAGATCATCCACTATGGCGATTTTCTGCCCCGGCCTTATGGCGTCCTTGTGGATCGCCAGTGAATCGGTGCCATATTCAAGGCCGTAGTTGACTGAAACATGCTCCGCCGGCAGTTTGCCCGGTTTTCTTGCCAGAATAAGGCCTGTTCCCATGGCGTAGGCTGCCGCCGAGCCCAGAATAAAGCCCCTGGCCTCCGGTCCGACGATCACGTCCACATCATAGCCGTCAAGTGAGCGGCAGATCTGGTCCACGGCTTCCTTATAGCCCTGCGGGTCCTTCAGCAATGTGGTGATGTCCCTAAAAAGTATGCCCTGCGACGGGAAATCCGGTATGTCCCTTATCAGCTCTGCAAGGTTCATATTGTCCTCCATCTTTTTCTTTGTCTTTATCTTTTATCTTTACCATTAAATCATGTGACTTTGTTGCGCGCGGCCATTTGTCTGCACAAGCAAACTGTTGTCACATTCTTGAAATAATCGCCACAGCCTGCTTTGGGACAGCTCCCTCTTCTCCGGCGAGCTAAAAACTTCCAGCCGCCATCTGTCCATATCGACCGCTATAAAGCTCAGCTCTGCGAATATTTCCAGCGCTACCATGAACTCCAGCGGTGAGATTTCAAGATCGTCCGCTGCCCTTGCGCCGGCTTCCCTTAGGGAGAGACACAAATTCAGGTTATGGGCCCTGGCCACAATGTAAGAATATATCCTTACCATATCCTCTCTTGTGGGCAGCCTGAGCGTCATGTCGTCTCCGTTTTCCAGCGCAGCCACCTCAGCCCCGGGATTATGCGCCAAAATGCATTTTACCAAGGGCGCCCAGGGCCTGTCAATAAAAATAAAGCGATCATAAGCGCCAAAAGCGCCAGAGCTTTTACCGGGCAGCGGCGCAGTCACCAGGCATGGAAAGGCTCTTTTGTCATCATCCGGGGCGGCCACAAAGCAGGCCTGCGCCCCCGCGCTATAAACTTTTTCAAGCATGTTCTCATTTATGTTGGCCGGATCGGCGCATATCAGCATATCACCCCTGTCCAGCTCGGGGATGTCCTTCATGGCAGTCAGCTTCGCCGCGGTTTTTTCCCCATCATCACAATATAGCATAGCGCGCAAAAAATCCAGCATTATTTCATCATAGTCCTTTGTTATGGCCTGTGTGAAAGCGGATTTAGCCGGCGCCATGTTCCTGATGATCGTCTGAAGATAAACCCTGTCGTTCCATTCGTTGACGCCAAGCTGCACCAGCATATCCGCCGGCGCTAAAAGAACCTGCACCCTATCGGCCATCGAAAAGCCGACGCAATCCACCCAATGGCCGGGGCTTTCATCCTGACCTGCCAGGCACTTGATATGCTGCTGCTCGGCCCCCATCAGCCTTATGTCTTTGGCTCTGATTTCTTTTAGCAGGAATGTGGGCGTTGGGTTGCCAAGGCCGAAGGGCAAAAGCTGGTCAAGCTGCCTGCAAAGCTGCATATTTATCTGCGACGCGCTTATTTCGATGTCATAATAGGCCTTTGGCACAAAGCTTTGGGCCGAAACATTCTTCTTAAGGTATGCGTTCAGCTCATCCTTGAACTTTTCAAAGTTTTCAACCGGCATGGTGAGCCCCGCTGCCATCTCATGGCCGCCAAACCTTGTCAAAAGGTGTGAGCAGGCGCTTATGGCCTTGAAAATATGCACCCCTGAAACGGATCTTCCCGAGCCGGTTATGCTGTCGCCCTCTTTAGCAAAGAGCAAAACAGGCATTGACCATCTTTCCGCCAGCCTTGAAGCCACTATGCCCACCACCCCAAGATTCCAGCCCTCGCTCATCAAAATCAGGGCGCTATCCCGGGTGAAGTCCACCTCGGTGTTGAGCATCTGCTCGCAATCCACCGTGATCTGCCGCTCCAGCCGCTGCCTTTCGCTATTGTGCTCCTCAAGCTGCGCAGCAATCTCCATGGCGACATCCTCGTCATCCGTCAGCAGAAGGTCCACGCTCTTTGCGGAGCGGTCTATCCTGCCGCCGGCGTTTATCCTGGGGCCGATCATATAGCCGATATGGCCGGAGGTTATGACCTTCCCCCTAAGGCCCGCCGCCTTGCAGATGGCGTTTATGCCCCTGCGCATCTTTGCGTTAAGCCGCTGCAGCCCCAGGGCCGTTATCGCCCTATTTTCCCCCAGCAGCGGCACTATGTCCGCCACGGTGCCTATTGCCGCAAGGTCTATAAGCGGCCTTATGGCCTCCATTCCGCCAAGGGCCTGCACCAGCTTCAGCGCCACACCGGCCCCGCACAACTTTCTGCATGGATAGTTCCCCCTAAGGGGGTTTATGACGGCCACCGCGCCGGGCAAAAGCTCCTTTAGCTGGTGATGGTCGGTGATGATTATATCAAGGCCCAGCTCTTTTGCCCGCTCAACCTCGTGGAAGCAATCGATGCCGCAGTCGACTGTGATCATCAGGCTGTGGCTCTGCGCCAGCGTTTCTATGGCTGCGTTGTTCAGGCCATATCCTTCAAAGTGGCGGGAGGGGATGTAGTAATCGGCCTTCGCGCCCAGGCTGTTAAAATAGCCCTTGAGTATCGCCACAGCGGTCACTCCGTCGGCATCATAGTCGCCATATATCACTATGCTCTCGCCCTTTGCAACCGCAGATTCAATCCTCTTTACAGCTTTGTCCATGTCTGAAAGCAGAAACGGATCATGCAGCATTTCCTCGGACGGGTTTAAAAAAGCCTGGGCATCCCGGGGCGTATATATCTCTCGCATGGTAAGCAGCCGTGCGATAATCTCATCATATCCGGCGTCCATCAGCCGGCGGACTTCCCTTGAATCCTCGCTATTCAGTTCATGCCTTGGCAAAAAACGCATTCTCGTCCCCTTACAATAATTAGTCTGCTTTGCTCCTTCTATCCTTACAGTATAATGCATAGTTGCCCATTTGCGCAAACATTTACAGCTTTTCCCAAAAACTTTGTCGCACGGTGCCGCTAAATAAAAAGAGACAGGCTTTCAGCCCGCCTCTTTTGCAGCAGCCTTGCTTTAGACTTACCGCTCTCCTCTTTCACTGTCGCAGTATATGCAGCTGTATTTTCTGCCTTCCTCATCAGTCAGCACAAAGACCTGATCCAGCCCCGGCTCCGTGGTGGTGATGCACCTGGGGTTTTTGCAGTTTATTATGTTCTTCATCCTCTTGGGCAGCGGCGGTCTTCCCTTTTCAATGATTATATCATCCTTTATCTTGTTAATCGTTATATCCGGGGCGATAAAGCCCAGAATATCGGTGTTTATATCTATCGTTTCGTCAATCTTGATTATATCCTTGCGCCCCATCTTGTTTGACTTCACGTTTTTTATTATGGCCACAGTGCAGTCCAGCTTATCCAAAGAGAGATAGTCGTATATCTCCATGGCTTTGCCGGCCTTGATATGATCCAGCACATAGCCGTTTCTGATGCTGTCGATATTCATGCCTTCCCCCTCTTTCTACGATTCAAGCATCGTCTTAATAAGCGCCATGCGCACAAACTTGCCGTTTAGTGCCTGCCGGAAATAAACGGCCCTGGGGTCATCGTCCACCTCTGTTGCGATCTCGTTCACCCTGGGCAAAGGATGCATTATGCTCAGGTCACTCTTTGCGTTTTCCAAAAGTTTCTTGGTCAAAATATAGCTGTCCTTAAGGCGCACATAGTCGGCCTCATTGAAGAAGCGTTCTTTTTGCACCCGGGTCATGTAGAGTATGTCCAGCCCGGGCATAACCTCCGCTAAGCTGCTGGACTCCTCCCACCGGACGCCCTCCTTGCTCAGCACATTATTTTTGATATATCTTGGCACCTTCAGCTCATCCGGCGATATCAGCACGAATTTAATCCCTTCATAGCGGCTCAAGGCGCATATGAGCGAATGCACCGTGCGGCCGAACATAAGGTCGCCGCAAAGGCCCACGGTCATGTTGTCAAGGCGGCCCTTTTCCCGAAGTATGGTCAAAAGGTCAGTGAGAGTCTGGGTGGGGTGATGATGGCCGCCATCACCTGCGTTTATTATCGGCACGGGGGATTTAAACGAAGCCGCCAGGGGCGCGCCCTCCTTGGGGTGGCGCATGGCGATTATGTCCGCATAGCAGCCCACCACCCGAACCGTATCGGAAACGCTCTCGCCCTTAACCGCCGAGGAAGACCCCGCCTCTGAAAAGCCCAAGACGCTTCCGCCCATGTCCAGCATGGCGGCCTCGAAGCTGAGTCTCGTCCTTGTGCTTGGCTCAAAAAACAGCGCCGCCAGCTTTTTCCCTTTCAGGCAGTCTGAATATTTCGCCGGGTTTGCGATCATATCCTGAGCCAGGCAGAGCATGTCGTCTATCTGCCCCACGGAAAGATCATTTATATCGATAAGATTCAGCATATTTGCCTCCTATGCCCTTATCCATGATTCGTCCGACGGATTATCCCTGAAAGTCATCAGCCTTTTGACATCACTTTGGGCGATGTACCCCTCCTCAAAGGCCACTTGGGCCAGGGCGTCGAAGTTTGAAAGGCTGTGGTTTGAAACGTCCGCCAAAGCCAGGCGATCAATACCCTTCTTCATGCCGTATGTGAATATGCTGACTATGCCCAGCACCTGCGCCCCCGCTTCCCGCAAAACCTCCACCACTTCGATGACGCTGCCGGCCGTGGAAATCAGATCCTCCACCACCACCACTTTCTGACCCTTTTCCAGCCTGCCCTCAATCTGGTTGCCCCGGCCATGCCCCTTGGCGCCGGAGCGCACATAGCCCATGGGAAGGCCCAGCATGTGGGCGGATATTGCCGCATGAGCGATGCCCGCAGTGGCGGTTCCCATCAGCATCTCACATTCGGGATATTTTTCTCTGATAACGCTGACAATAGCCTCTTCCACCTGTGTTCTAACCTCAGGCGCAGAAAGCGTCAGCCGGTTATCGCAGTATATTGGGCTTTTCGTGCCGCTGGCCCATGTGAAGGGCTCGTCCGGCCGCAGGAAAACCGCGCCGATCTTCAGCAGCGACTTCGCAATTTCTCTTTCAATGCTCATTTTTTCCTCCTTTTACCTATCAACCCAGGAATTCCTTTACGCATCTTTCGTAGGCCTGAACAGGGTCTTTCGCCGCGGTTATCGGCCTTCCCACCACTATATAATCGCTGCTTTCGCGGGCCAGGGCTGGGGTCATTACCCGCTGCTGGTCGTCAAGGGAGCTTTCGGCAAAGCGGATGCCCGGCGTCACCGTCAGAAATTCAACGCCGCAGATTTCCTTCACTGCCTTTGCCTCAAGGGGCGAGCAGACCACCCCGTCCAGCCCGCAACCCTTGGCGTTTTGTGCGTAGCCGGAAACAGTTTCCTCCATGCCGGCGCTTATCAGAAGCTCATCCCGCAGCATCTCCTGGCTGATTGATGTCAGCTGCGTCACGGCGATTACAATTGGCCGGGTGCCATCGCCGCGCACCACGCCCTCCATGGCCGCCCGCATCATGTTGGAGCCGCCGGCGGCATGCAGGTTCACCATGTCCACATCAAGGGATGAAAGGGAGCGCATTCCCCCCTTCACGGTGTTGGGGATGTCGTGCAGCTTTAAGTCAAGAAAAATCTTGTGGCCCCGCCGCTTGATTTCCCGCACTATCGAAGGCCCTTCTGCATAGAAAAGCTCCATGCCTATCTTCACATATGGCTTTTTTTCATCTGAAAATCTGTCCAGGAAAGCATATACCTCTTTCGCCCCGGGAAAGTCCAGGGGGATGATCACGTCTTTGCTCATTTCTTCCTCCTTATTGATTGTGTTTTGATTTGAGGCTCCGCCCCAATCCCCGCAAGCTTTTGAAAAAGCTTGACCAAAACTTTTAATAGGGGGTCAAGGGGATTCATCCCCTTGCAGGGTCTGGGGCAGAGCCCCAGTACGTTCCCCGTAACCCCAATCACCCATGAGCCGCGCCGATGATGTCTTTAAGCCTTTCGATGCCCAGCTTTTCCATCAGCAATGGTAGTTCCTCGATTATGTTCTTACACGCATATGGATCCACCAGGTTCGCCGCGCCCACCTGCACAGCGGTTGCGCCGGCCATCATCATCTCCAGCACATCTGCCGCGCTGGAGATGCCTCCCATGCCCATTATCGGTATTTTCACCGCATCATAAACCTGATAGACCATCCGAACGGCTACGGGGAATATCCCCGGGCCGGAATAGCCGCCCATTTTGTTGGCCAGCACCGGTTTTTTCGTCCTGATGTCAATCTTCATGCCCAGCAGCGTGTTGATAAGACTGATTCCGTCAGCGCCCGCGTCCTCACAGGCCTTGGCAATGGCGGCGATATCAGTCACATTTGGCGAGAGCTTGATGTAAACTGGCTTTGTCGTCACTTCCTTAACCGCCCGGGTGATTTCCGCCGCGCTTTCAGGGGATGTGCCGAAGCTCATGCCCCCTGCCTTCACATTGGGGCAGCTTATGTTCACTTCGATTATGCCCACATTGTCCGCGCCGTCGGCAAGGGCGCAGCAGCTCACATATTCCTCCTTTGAAAAACCGCTGATATTGGCTATGACCGGCTTTTTGAAGAACTTTTTTATCGTGGGCAGCTCTTTTGAAAGCACGCTTTCTATGCCCGGGTTTTGCAGACCTATGGAGTTGAGCATCCCCGCCTTGCACTCGGCCACCCTGGGCTGATCATTGCCGAATCGCTCCTCGCCCGTGGCGCCTTTTATGGCAAATGAGCCCAGTATGTTCAAATTGTAGAAGCGCAGATATTCACCGCCGAAGCCGAATGTGCCGCTGGCAGGTATTATGGGATTGTCCAGCGAAAGACCGCTCAAATCCACCCGCAGATCCCTTTTGGGGGCGCTTTCATTCACCATATCACTTCCTCCTTCATCAGAACGGGGCCGTTAAGGCATATGCGCTTGTGGCCGTACTTCGTCTTGCAGGAGCAGCCCATGCAGCCGCCGAAGCCGCAGCCCATCCGCGATTCAAAGCTGAGCTGGCCGGGAGCGTCCGTGCACTCGGCTAAAGCCTTCAGCATCGGCTCCGGCCCGCAGGCAAAGAAATAATCATATTCCATCCCGTCAAGGGCGTCGGTCACAAAGCCCTTTGTGCCGCAGCTGCCGTCGACGGATGTCAGTGCCGTTTCAACCCCTAGGGCTTCCAGCTCATTTTTGCAGATAACATCATCAGCGCAGCCAAAGCCCAGCACCGCCCTGGGCCTTATCCCCTTTTTCAAAAGCTCCTTCGCCAGATAATACATTGGCGGTGAGCCGCAACCCCCGCCAACCAGCACCGGGCTTACGCCGGATTTTGATATGTCAAAGCCGTTGCCGAGCCCCACCAGTATGTCCAGCTCCTTGCCGGGGGCATAGCCGCCCATCGCTGCAGTGCCGTCGCCGACGATCTTATATATGATTGAAAAGCCGCTGCCGTCCACATCGAACACGGATATGGGCCGGCGCAGGTAGAAGCCATCCAGCTTTATGTTCACAAACTGCCCCGGCTTTGTGATGGCCTTTGTGTTTCCCAAAAGATCCATGCGGTACATGGCCCTTGCCACGGGCCTGTTCTTCGCCACAGTGTAAATGCCCTTCATGCTCATCTTTCTATCCTTCCTGCCGCCCGTCCCAAACGATTTTTCCGCCGCAAATTGTAAGTTCGCATTCGCCCTGCACCTTCATGCCCTCAAAGGGCGTGCTCTTGCCCTTTGAAAGAAAGCCGTAAGACTTGATCTCGTATTCCTTTTCCAAATCCAAAACGGCGATATCCGCCCTTGCGCCCTCCCTGATTGCCCCGCCGATGCCGAACCTTTCCCCCGGAACTGAAGACATGGCATTAAGCAATCGCTCAAGGCTTATTTTCCCGGTCTTAACCAGCCTTGTATGCAGCACCGGGAAGGCCGTCTCAAGGCCGACGACGCCCATTATGCTCCCCGCCAGACCCTTTGACTTTTCTTCCTGAGTGTGGGGCGCATGGTCCGTGGCGATCATGTCTATTGTGCCGTCCGCAAGACCCTCGATCAGCGCCTGCATGTCATCTTTGCCGCGTATGGGGGGGTTCATCTTGAAGCGGCCCTCGTCGCGGAGATCCTCGTCGCTAAGGGTAAGATAATGGGGGGCTGTTTCGCAGCTTATGTCAACACCTTCTGCCTTGGCCCGGCGGATGATGTCAACGCTCTCCTTCGCCGAAACATGGCAGACATGGTAGCGGCAGCCGGTTTTCTTCGCCAGTTCCACATCCCTTTCAACCTGCCTCCATTCGCTCTTAGAAGGTATGCCCGCAAGAGAGTTGGCTCTGGCATAAGTGCCGTCATGCACGGCGGCTCCTTGCGGGACAAGGGTATCGTCCTCGCAGTGGGCCGCCAATATCTTGCCCGTACCGGCGATTTTCCGCATCGCCTGCTCCATCATATCAGGACACTGAACGCCCTTTCCGTCATCCGAAAAGCCGATGGCCTCCTTCATCCCTGCGAAGTCAACCAGCTCCTGACCGCTTTGCCCAATGGTTATGGCGCCGTACGGAAAAACGGGGATCACAGCGTCCCGGCGGATGATATCAAGCTGCTTTTCCATATTTTCAAGGCTGTCGGGCACCGGACTTAGGTTTGGCATGGAGCAAAGGGCCGTGTAGCCCCCCCTTGCGCCGGCAGCCGTTCCCGCCGCGATTGTTTCCTTAATAGAAAAACCGGGTTCCCGCAGATGAACATGAACATCAGCGAAACCCGGAGATATAACTTTTCCTGTGCAATCAATAACGATATCGGCGCTTTCCGATGATGGAAACTGGAAAACACCGGCGACAATTCCGTCTTTTATGAGCAAATCCAGTCTTTTCAGCGTATTTTCAAAAAAGACCGTCCCGCCTTTCAACAAAACGGACATGCCCCCACCTCTCTTTACAGCGTATTTTTGCCTATCCTTATTATTATACAACAGGTAATCGGCCTTTGCAAGGCTTACAATGATGCCGAAATAGAATTTTATCTGTGCTTCTTAACACTGTAGTTTATGCCAAAGGTTTCAACGGACATGCTTTTTATCACCGGCTGATCAATTATATGCTGAGAGGAATCGGTCTCAAGCTTTGCGATCTCATCGATATGCTCCATGCCGCTTACAACCTGGCCGAAAGCGGCGTATATGCCGTCCAAAGAACGCTGCTCGTCCATGCAGATGAAAAACTGGCTGCCGGCGCTGTTGTAATCCTCGCTTCTGGCCATAGATATAGTGCCTCTTAAGTGCTTAAGCCTGTTGTCGGTGAAGCGATTGTCGATAAATTCACCGGCTATGGTATAATCAATCTTCCCGGAAGTGGTTCCATCGGGCGAGCCGCCCTGCACGATGAAGCCCTCGACAGCCCGGTGGAATGTTAAACCATTATAAAAGCCCTGCTGAATAAGAGAAACAAAGTTTGCCACGGTGTTGGGCGCGGAGTTCGGGTCCAGAACTATCTCAACGATACCGCCATTTTCCAGCTCCATTGTCACCAACGGATATTTTCCCTCGGGCACCGGCTCCTTCGCACATGAAACAATCAGCAGCGCCGCCGCCAAAAGCATTAGCAAAATGCCTTTCGCCCTGGAAAACCTCAAAAAAGAAAGCTTCATATATATCTCCCTTCCTCTACCTCGCTTGCTGATATTCATTTTATATTAAGGCGCCGGGATGGGCAATAGTTTTAGCTGATTATAAAATGAAAAGAATTTGTAAATAATTTTTACTGCCGGCCAAAAATAAAAATATAATTGTCTTATTGACAAGCCGAAAAAAGGGTGCTATGATTACATAAGTAAATCCGATTGATTTAGTCGGGATTAGGAGGAGAGGCATTGAAGCTTTCGACAAAATCGCGCTACGGAATCCGTGCGATGCTCTCCATCGCCCTCAACGAGGAGGAACGGCCCATCCCCATAAGCCAGATCGCCGAGCAGCAGAACATTCCCGGGCCATATCTGGAGCAACTGGCGGGAACGCTTAAAAGAAGCGGGCTTGTGGTAAGCACAAGGGGGGCTTTGGGCGGCTACAGGCTGAGCCGCGAACCAAAGGATATCAGCATAGGAGAAATAATTCGCGCGCTGGAGGGCTCTTTGGCGCCCTTGGCCTGCGTGGAGGACGAGGAGCTTTGCAGCCATAGCGGAAACTGCACCGAGCATATGCTGTACGGGCGCATCACCCGGGGAGTGAACGATGTTTTTGACTCCATCAGCCTTAATGACCTTGTCAGCGACCAGAGAAGGCTGGAGGGGAGCGCTCCCTGCAACTGTGCAGCCGCCGGCAAATAGGGAAAAGGCAAAAAGGGTAAAAAGTTTAATAAGATAACTTTTATCAATTTCTACTAATATAAGAGGGGAACAGAATGGAGAAGAATGCAACAAGGCGCATTTACCTTGACAACGCGGCCACTACAAGGTTGAGCCCGCAGGTTCTTGAACAGATGATGCCCTGCCTGACGGATGTATACGGAAACGCTTCCAGCGTTCACAGCTTTGGCAGAGACGCGGCGGCCTATGTGGAAAAAGCCCGCTCTCAGGTGGCGGAGGCCATCGGCGCAAAGAAGAACGAGATATACTTCACCGCCGGCGGCACCGAGAGTGACAACTGGGCCATAAAGGGCGCAGCCTTTGCCCAGCAAAAAAAGGGCAGGCATATCGTCACCAGCGCGATAGAGCATCATGCGGTTTTGCACACATGTCAGGGCCTTGAAAAACAGGGCTTTGAAGTGACATATGTGTCCCCGGGCAGCGACGGCATCGTCTGCGCGAAGGACATCGAGGCCGCCATTCGCCCAGATACAATTCTGGTCACTGTGATGACCGCCAACAACGAGATCGGCACCATTCAGCCCATTGCGGAAATCGGCGCCATATGCCGGGCAAGGAAGGTTTACTTCCACACTGACGCGGTGCAGGCTGTTGGCCATATACCGATAGACGTGGTTGACATGAACATCGACATGCTCTCCCTTTCGGCCCACAAGTTCTACGGCCCCAAGGGCGTGGGAGCCCTTTACATAAGAAGCGGCGTGCGCATAAACAGTCTGATCGAAGGCGGCGCACAGGAGCGGGGCAAGAGAGCCGGCACCGAAAATCCGGCGGCAGTCGTCGGAATGGGCGCGGCAATAGAGATCGCCGTGAGAGATATGGCGAAAAACTCCGTCCATGAGTCCGCCCTTAGGGACAGGCTCTTTGATAAAATCATCAGCGAAATCCCCCATGTTGTTGTCAACGGTTCGCGCCAGGAGGGCAAGCGGCTTCCCGGCAATGTGAATGTTTCGATAAGATTCATCGAGGGCGAGGGAATGCTCCTGCTGCTGGACATGCAGGGAATCGCCGCATCCAGCGGATCGGCCTGCACCTCCGGCTCTTTAGACCCCAGCCATGTTCTTTTGGCCATCGGCCTTGACCACGAAACCTCCCACGGATCCCTTCGGCTCACCCTCTCCCACGATAACACCGAGGATGATATCGACCGCACCGTGGAAATACTCTCGAAATCAATAGAAAGGCTCAGGGCAATGTCGCCCCTGTTCAAGCAATCTGAAGGAGGAGTGCAAAATGTATAGCGAAAAAGTGATGGATCACTTCATGAATCCCAGGAACGTGGGCGAGATTGAAAATGCCAGCGGAATGGGCACTGTGGGCAATGCAAAATGCGGAGACATCATGCAGATGTCCCTTAAGATAGAAAATGACGTGGTGGTGGATGTCAAGTTCAAAACATTCGGCTGCGGCGCTGCCATAGCCACCAGTTCAATGGCCACAGAGATGGTCAAGGGCAAGACAGTGGAGGAAGCGATGGAGCTGACCAACAAGGCCGTCGCCGACGCTCTGGACGGCCTGCCGCCGGTGAAGATGCACTGTTCGCTCCTGGCGGAGGAGGGCATCAAATCTGCCCTGGCGGATTATTATAATAAGGTTGGCAAGCCTCTCCCCGAGGGCTTTGTCATCCCCCACAGCGAGGATCATGACTAAGCCTCAACCCGGTTTGGTTTAGGTTAAAATAAAAAATGCAAAAGGCCTGCCGCATGACAGCGCGGCGGGTTTTTTGTGTCCGGGTTTTTTGCACTGAGCTTTCGCTGCTTTCTTTGGCGCATAATATTTTTACAGTTTATGCCCGCATCCGCAAAAGCATGTTATAATAGACAGCAAGTTTAGCTTTTTTCTTTTTTAGCTGCTTTCAGGGAAATTGCGGCGCGGGCTGCCTGCAAGCGCTTTGCAGCAGTTTTTCATTTCGTGGCAGCAAATGCCCGAAAAATATGTTATAATCATCTCATATCATGCTCCCCTGCGTGATATCTTTTTACGGAAAGGATACAAATCGGCATGCAGGATAGATGGAAGGATAAACTCATTAGCAGCGGCTGCGAAGCCGATCTGGATGGACTAAGCCTTCAAAAGGTGCTGTTGGACAAAAAACGCAGCGGCGTTACCGCCATGTTCATATCGGACAAGCTGCCGGGGGAATATTTGCTGGAAAGCCTCAGGAAGGGGCTGCACGGCCTTTTCCCCTGCGAGAGCGTGTCCGTTAAAATAAGCTGTCCCGGCTTCGGGGTGGATTTTTGCCGTGACCCGCAAAGGTTTGCGCCGCAGCTTTTAGACATGCTCTCAGCAAGAATGCCCGCAGCGGCATCTCATCTTAAGAGCGCCAAATGGTCATGCCGGGGTGAAAATCTGCGGCTCACGCTGCCCTCAGCCGCGTCCGTGGATTTCCTGGCAACAAAGCGCTGCGATCAAAAGCTTTCACTTTTCATAAAAAATCTTTTTAATATTTCCCTCAATGTGGAGTTTATCGCCGCCAAGGACGAAAACCGCCTGGCAGAGATGGCCCAGGAACGCAGCGAGACCGAGCTGTATCTTGTAAAGAGCATTATGGAGCAGCAGCCTCAGAGGAAATCCGGGCCTGATTACAGCAGGCCTCTTTTCGGCAGGGCCTTCAAGACCCAGCCCATACAGATGCTTGGCCTTTCGGATATGTCCGGCCGGGTAGTAATCGAAGGCGAGGTGCTTTCCTGCGAGAAAAAGCCTATCAACGGCGGCAACCGGGTGCTGCTGATCTTTTCAGTGACCGATTACAGCAACACAATCATCTGCAAGCTCTTTTGCGAGAAGGAAAATGAACGCCAGTTGGACGGCATCAGCAAGGGAACTTGGGTCAAGGTCAGGGGCGATGTGCTTTACGACAGCTACATGCACGATCTTTCGATCACCGCCTATGATGTGATGCCCGCCCCCATGCCCCCCCAGCGCACCGACGGCGCCCCCCGCAAGCGAATCGAGCTGCACATGCACACCAACATGAGCAACTTGGACGCAGTCGCCTCCGCCACGGAGCTGATCCAGCGAGCGGCCGAGTGGGGCCATAAGGCCGTCGCCATCACCGACCACGGCGTGGTACAGGCCTTCCCCGAGGCTTTCGCGGCGGCTAAGAAGTTCGGCATAAAGCTGATACCGGGGGTTGAAGGCTATCTCACCGACGACCTGAGCGCCATTGCCGAGAACAGCGGCATCTTTGGCCTTGACGGCCCTTTCGTTGTGGTGGACATGGAGATGACCGGCACAAACGCCAACACCGACCACGCAATAGAGATCGGCGCTGTCAAATGGCAGGGCGGAAAAATTGTGGATGAGTTTTCCTCATTCATTGACCCATTGCAGCCCTTGCCGGAGAAGATCATATCACTCACCGGCATCACCGACGACATGCTCTACGGCGCGCCTTCAATGGCTCAGGTCATAGCGGAGTTCGCCGCCTTTGCCCAGGGCTGCCCCATCTGCGCCCATGACGTCCACATCGACATCGCTTTTTTGCGCAAAGCCGCCGACGAAATTGGTCTGGAGCTTTGCGAAACCCTGGTTGACACACTGGCCCTTTCACGGGCCCTTCTTCCTGACTCCAAAAGCCACAAGCTTGACTTTCTTTGTAAGCAAATGAACGTTCAGCTTAAAACCCATCATCGTGCTTTGCCCGACGCAAGGGCCACCGCGCAGTTGATGGGCCTTTTCCTTAACATGGCGAAGGAGCAGGGGGCCAGATCATTGGCGGATTTAAACAGCATGTTCGGCCTTAAAACCTCCGCCAAGGGCCGCTCATATCATATCATTTTGCTGGCCAAGAACAACAAGGGGCTTAACAATCTTTACAAGCTGATCTCCACAAGCCATCTGGATTTTTTCAACAACCGCCCGCAGATGCCCAGGAGCATCATCGAGCGCCATAGGGAGGGGCTGATCATCGGCAGCGCCTGCGAGGCCGGCGAGCTCTACACCGCGGTTTTAAACGGCCGCAAGGAGAGGGATCTTTTAAAGATCGCTTCCTTCTATGATTTTTTGGAAATACAGCCAAATGGCAACAACGCCTTTTTGGTGAGGGACGGCCATGTGAAGGACGAGCACAGCCTAAACCGCATAAACAAAAAGATATTGGGCCTGGGCAGGAAGCTTGGCAGGCCTGTGGTCGCCACAGGGGACGTCCATTTCCTGGAGCCTCGCGATTCCCTCCTGCGGGAAATACTGATGACCGGGATCGGTTTTTCAGATGCCGACCAGCAGCCTCCCCTATACTTTAAAACAACCGATGAGATGCTGGAGGATTTCGACTACCTTGGGCCGCAGGACGCCGAATATGTGGTCATCGACGGGCCGGAGCAGGTGCTTTCAATGGCGGAGGAAGTGACATTATTTCCCGTCCACCCCGAGGGCAAGCCCACTTTTCAGCCGGTGATAGAAGGGGCGGCAGATGAAATCCAGCGAATGTCCTGGGAAAACGCAAAGGCGATGTATGGCGATCCGCTGCCGGCGGTCGTCCGTGAAAGACTCGAAAAGGAACTGGACGCCATCATCGGAAACGGCTTCGCGACACTTTACTACAGCGCCCATCTGCTGATAAAAAAGAGCAATGAGGACGGCTATCTGGTCGGCTCACGCGGTTCGGTCGGCTCGTCCTTTGTGGCGACCATGTGCACCATCACCGAGGTCAACCCTCTGCCGCCGCATTTCTACTGCGAAAAATGCAGGTATAGCGATTTTGACATCGACAGGGAGAAATTCCCCTGCGGCATCGACCTGCCCGACGGCGAGATCTGCCCTGTATGCGGCGAGGAACTTCGCCACACCGGCTACGATATCCCCTTCGAGGTGTTTTTGGGCTTTGAGTGCGACAAGGTGCCGGACATTGACCTTAACTTTTCCGGCGATTACCAGGCCAAGGCCCACGCCTATGCCGAGGAGCTTTTCGGGCAAAAAAATGTTTTCCGCGCCGGCACAATCGGCAGCCTGGGCGACAAAAAAGCCTTTGGTTATGCCAAGAACTTTGTGGCGGAAAAGGAGCGCCATGTGACCAATGCGGAGATCGACCGTCTGGTGAAATGCCTTTCCGGCATAAAAAAGACCACCGGCCAGCACCCCGGCGGCATGGTGATCGTGCCGAACGACTATGAGATCTACGACTTTTGCCCAATTCAAAACCCGGCGGATAAGTCCGAAAAGGGCATTCGCACCACCCACTTCGACTTTAACTCCCTTCATGATCTTCTGGTGAAGCTGGACATACTGGGCCACGACGACCCCACTATGATTCGGATGCTCCATGATCTGACAGGCATCGACCCGGCGACCTTGCCCCTGAACGATCCTGAAACAATGGGCATTTTCACCTCGCCGGAGCCCCTCGGCCTGACCGAGGAGGAGTTGGGCGTTTCAAAGGGTACTTTGGGCGTGCCGGAGTTTGGCACGAAGTTCGTCATATCCATGCTGGAGGACACCATGCCAACCACCATGGAGGAGCTTTTGCGTATATCCGGCCTGAGCCATGGCACCGACGTTTGGCTGGGCAATGCCAGGGACATAATACGCAATGGCATCGCCGAGTTCCGCCAATGCATATGTACCCGTGACGATATAATGCTCTTTCTTATAAGCAGGGGCGTACCCTCTAAGTCGGCCTTTAATATAATGGAGTTTGTGCGCAAAGGCAGGGGGCTTACCCACGATATGGAAAAGGATATGCGGGACAACAATGTGCCTGAATGGTTCATCGACTCCTGCAAGAAGATAAAATATTTGTTCCCCAAGGCGCATGCCTCAGCCTATGTAATCATGGCCCTGCGCATCGCCTGGTTCAAGGTTCACAGGCCCCAGGCCTATTACGCTGCTTATTTCACCGTGCGAGCGGATGACTTTGACGCCACTTTAATGTGCACCGACCCGGAGACCATTTTGCAGGCAATCAAAAGCATAAAGGCTCTCGGCCGCAAAGCTACGCCTAAGGACGAAAGCCTTATGGTGCAATTGGAGATCGCCAGAGAGATGCTGCTGCGGGGCATTGAGTTTTTGCCCATGGATATCTACGATTCGGACGCAAGCAGGTTCATGATAGTCGATGGCAAGATCCTTCCTCCGCTAAATGCCCTCGCAGGCGTGGGCACGGCCGCTGCACAGTCCATCGTTGCGGCGCGGGAGGAAGGCCCCTTCATATCGGTGGAGGAATTACAGCAGCGCTCGAAGGCCTCTAAATCCGTCATCGATATGCTGCGCCAGCAGGGTTGCCTGCGCTCATTGCCCGAAACCAGCCAAATGAGGCTGATATAGCGGGCGAAACAAGTTTCGCCCGGGAGGGGGTCTGGGGGAGGGCTCC
>JBMNOE010000030.1:0-27562 GCA_050942895.1 Christensenellales bacterium | reverse complement strand
CCCCTCCCGCAAAGCAGCTCGGCCTTGACAGCATGCAAGTAGGCCGTATAGAATTATGGCAGGAAGAGAAAGAGGCGATACGAAAGTGGAGAGTGAAAAAGATCTTATAATCAGAGCGATGGAGATGCTAAGGGATGTGACGCCGCTAAAAAGCGATTGCGGCGACATCTGCGGGGCGGCCTGCTGCCGGGAGCCGGAGGATGACAGCATAACGGGCATGGCGCTTTTCCCGGGTGAGGAGCAGCTCTACTGCGCAAAAACCGACTGGTATAAGCTTTACTATGATTATAAGGGGAAAAATCCTGTGCTGGTGTGTAAGGGCGAATGCCCAAGAGAGCAGCGGCCATTGGCCTGCAGAATCTTTCCGCTGACGCCCTACAGCAAAGACGGGAATCTATCGGTGAGGATAGACGCAAGAGCCGCCGCCATGTGCCCGCTTTATGAGCATGGCAAAAAGGGGTTGAGCGCGCAGTTTGTTAAGGCGGTGGAGGAGGCTGCGGTGGTTCTCTGGCAAAGTGATAAACTAAGAATGTTCATAGAGGACACTTCAAGACAAATTGACGCACAGAGCGGAATATATGAGCTGCTTTCAAGGATGTCGGGAAAAACAGAGGAAAAACGCTGAGGGAGCACTTGACGATTTCGTGGAATATGCTATATAATATATTAAATTCCTTGAAGATGAGGAGTAGGTTTTGGCTGCCAAAAGAGAGAATGCCCCGTTGGCTGAAAGGGTGTTTAGGAAAAGCGATGCCGAAGGTCGCATCAGAGAAGGCGCTGTGAGGGCTTTTATATAATGCTTTAGCGGCGCACGGGTCGGCTCCGTTATGGCGCGAGGCTTCATGATGGTTTTTATATTTTTATAAAATTATAAAATGAAGTGAAAATAGGTGGCACCGCGGTCAATCGCCCTATACAGGCGATGGATCGTTTTTTTATTGCAAAAATGCATAGATTGCGTCATAAGTTGCGTTATGCTTTTTGCTTACAGGTCTATTCCGCCAGCGGTGGGCCCGCCCGCCCACGAGGCGAGGCTTCGCTTGCCGCGAAGCCATCGCCTCTCCCTAAGAAGCGCCGCGAAAGCAAGGCTGGACGAATACAGGAGGTTTTATATAATGGAACATGAATTTACGATGGGCAAGACCTATGAGCCCCAGGGATCGGAGCAAAGACTATATCAGCAATGGGAAAGCTCCGGCGCCTTTGCGGGCAATGTTGAAGAAGGGAAAAAGCCCTTCTGCATAGTGATGCCCCCGCCAAATATCACCGGCCAGCTCCATATCGGCCACGCCCTTGATATCACCATGCAGGACATATTGACCCGCTTCCACAGGATGCTGGGCGATGCTACCCTTTGGCTGCCGGGAACAGACCACGCGTCCATCGCCACAGAGGTGAAGATAGTGGAAGCGATGGCTAAAGAGGGCCTGACAAAGAAGGATATCGGCCGGGAAAAGTTTCTTGAAAGGGCCTGGGAGTGGAAGGAGCAGTACGGCGGCACAATCGTCAAGCAGGCCAGAAGGATAGGCGCCTCCTGCGACTGGTCAAAAGAACGGTTCACAATGGACGAGGGCTGCTCCAGGGCGGTGCTTGAAGTCTTTGTGAAGCTGTATAACGACGGGCTTATCTACAGAGGGGACAGGATAATCAACTGGTGCCCCGACTGCCGGACGGCTCTTTCCGATGCCGAAGTTGAATACGAGGAGCAATCATCCTTCCTGTATCACATACATTATCCCATGCCGGAAGGCGGCGAGGGCGTGGTCGTGGCCACCACAAGGCCGGAAACCATGCTGGGCGATACCGGCGTTGCTGTCAACCCTGAGGATGAAAGATATCAGCATCTCATAGGGAAAACGCTGATGCTGCCGCTGAGGAACAGGGAAATCCCCGTGGTGGCTGATGATTACGTGGAAAAGGAGTTCGGCACCGGCGCCGTTAAGATGACCCCTGCCCATGATCCCAATGACTTCGACGTGGCTATGCGCCATGGCCTTGCGATCGACCGAGTGATGAATGACGACGGCACCATGACAGAGGCCTGCGGCAAGTATGCCGGCATGAAGGGCATGGAGTGCAGGGCTGCTGTTGTCGAGGATTTGAAGGCATTGGGGCTCTTGGTGAAGGTTGAAAACTATGACCACAGCGTCGGCACATGCTACCGCTGCGGCGAAACGGTGGAGCCTCTGGTTTCCTTGCAGTGGTTCGTGAAGATGGTTCCGCTTGCAAAGCCGGCGATAGCTGCCGTGCGGGAAGGCGACATTAACTTCGTGCCAAAGCGCTTTGAAAAGCAGTATTTCCACTGGATGGAAAACACCCGCGACTGGTGCATATCCCGCCAGCTATGGTGGGGCCACAGAATCCCCGTTTGGTACTGCGACGACTGTGGCGAAGTGATCGTGGCGGCGGAAACACCTAAAAAATGCACCAAGTGCGAGGGCGAAAGCCTCCGTCAGGATGAGGACGTGCTGGACACATGGTTCTCATCGGCACTTTGGCCCTTTTCCACATTGGGATGGCCGGAAAAGACGAAGGAGCTGGAGTTTTTCTACCCGACATCAGTGCTGGTGACGGGCTATGACATAATCACTTTCTGGGTTTCAAGGATGATTTTCTCCGGCCTTAAATATTTGGACGAAAAACCCTTTGAGGATGTGCTGATCCATGGCCTGGTGCGGGATGCATTGGGCAGGAAGATGAGCAAGTCCCTTAACAACGGCATCGATCCGCTGGAGGCTTCCGACAAGTTCGGCGCCGACGCGCTGCGCTTCTCGCTGATATTCGGCGTGGCGCCGGGCAACGACATGCGCTTGAGCGATGAAAAGATGGAGTCCGCCAGGAACTTTGCCAACAAGCTATGGAACGCTTCCCGTTTTTCTATAATGAACCTAAAGGGAGAAGAAAACCCGGAAAAGCTTTCGATGGCCGATAAGTGGATATTGACGCGCTGCGCGGAAGTAACGAAGGAAATGACGGATTATTTGAACGAATATGACCTGGGACTTGCCGCTCAGAAGCTGTACGATTTTATATGGACTGAGCTTTGCGACTGGTATCTGGAGCTTTCAAAGGCCGCCATGTACGGCGGTGACGAAGGCGCTGCCGCCGCCGCCAGATGGACGCTGCGACGGGCTTTAACCTGCGTGCTGAAGCTGATGCACCCCTTCATGCCCTTTATAACGGAGGAGATATACGGCTATCTGGAGCCGGAGAAAGGCTTCATAATGCTCTCCGATTGGCCCAAGGCAGAGGACTTCCCCCGCTTCGAGGCCGATGCGCAGGATATGCAGGGGATAATGGACATAATCAGAAGCGTGCGCGCGGTGAGGGCAGAAAGGAATGTGCCGCCGTCAAGGAAGGCGAGAATTCTGCTGCTGGCGGGTGCGGACTTTAACAAAGAGGCCATACGGGAGGGCGCCCAGTACTTTGAAAGGCTGGCAAGCGCCGCTTCGGTGGAGATAATCGACGAGCGCTATCAGGCTCCTAAGAACGCCGTTTCCGCCATATGCGCCGCCGGCGAGGCATTCATGCCCCTGGAGGAGTTGCTGGACATGGAAAAGGAGATCGAGCGGCTTGAAAAGGAGCTTAAAAACGTGGAGGGCGAGATATCAAGGGCGCAGGGCAAGCTGAACAATCAGGGCTTTGTGGCCAAGGCCCCCCAGAGCGTGGTGGATGCCGAAAAGGAAAAGCTTAAGAAAAACATCACCCTTAAGGATGCTTTGCTTGAAAAGCTTTCGGCCCTTAAGTAGGCTTGAGAAAATAAAAGGCTGCGCAGTTTTGCGCGGCCTTTTTGTTCACTCATGGGTAACTATATGTTCTATTGTATCGCCCATTTTCAAAAGTTTATCCTTGAAGAATGGGGGGAAAGGATGTTTTCCATCAAGGCTGTTTAAGGGCAGCCAGAAAGCCTGCTCGCGCTCGCCGGTCTGGGATATCCCCATGCCTTTGGGCAGAGTAATCTTTCCCTTGGGCTTCATCAGGGAATATAGGGCGGCTTCGTGGCACTTAAGCCTGGCATCCTTAGCGCTTTCGTTCAGGTAAATGCCGCCGCCGACGGCGTAATAGTATGGGTCCTTCGGGTTTTTGGCCATCAGGTCATGGCCCTCCTCGATTATAATGGCCGCGGCGCGAAGGCGGAAATAGCCATCGGCGTTTTGATAGCTGCAATCGTTCATCGCTTTGCTCCTTTTAGGCCCTTGATCAGCCATTGTATAATTTTTGTTGTTCACATTAGGCCATCATGGTATATCAAGTTTAGCAAGCCGCATGTCAGATCGCGGGTCGGCGGGCAATATCCGTCATTTACACGCCGGCAAACATGGTAAAATAAATATGCTTCTTTAATGCTCTTGAATAATACGCAATGGTATATAGGCTGATGATTTTTTGATGCTTACAACTTTGAAAAAATAAAACAGATAATGCGAATGCCGAAAACCGTCTAAAATCAAGGGAAATACTACGATTTAAGGAGGCATCTCAGGAGTGCGAGTAGGTTTCGGCATATTATCTGGTTGAGAGGAATAGCATAAATCTTAGTGAAAACGGTTTTCTTGAAGAAACTGTTTAGCACTGCGGCGCAAACTCACCCGATACGGATGAATTGCTCTGTTTAATTAATTCATTTATCGAAAGAGGCAAGGAGACCGCGATCGCGCAGGTACAATCTTTGGGCACGCTTTTCCCTGCAAAGCCAAAAAAGAGGAAAAATGGGAGTTACTACGCATCATAGCGATGCAATGTAATCATATAATAATTGAACTTGCCGGCCGAGGAAATGGCGATTAAAAACATGACCGGAGGAGATTTTTCAGCGGAGGCCCATATGCTTCCGGGCGATATGCTGGCCGGTGAAATCATTCGCGTTGATGTGATGAGTTCGGAGGGTTTTGTCTTGTGGATGAGGAAGAGTTCCAGCGGTTCACTCGGGAGTAGGGCGGGTGTCGCAGTGTGTAAAGGCCTACGAAAGGAGAGCGGCCTTGAAGAACGCAACCCGGAAAACGTCATAGGGACGTCTGTGTTCCGACCATACATGAGTCAAAGACCGACAAGAGCAAGCGGATGGTTCCCGTTCCTGCCTGCGCACTTCGGGCGCTGTTGGGCTAAATCTCGTGCCTTTACGATCATCAGCCCGGTGACCGGCTGTTCACATACACTACGAAAGAGCATTTTCATGCTGCCATGCGGCGGGGCTGCGATGCGTCCGGCGTGGAGAACACGTTACGCGCCTGCGGGCATCTGTATCCAAACCGGCATGGCGGGTGACATGGTCGCGTTGCTGTATGAATTGATAAATCCAAAGTGGAGAGATGATTAGGATATGCCCGCTCGCAAAAGGCATGATGATTTTTTGGTGATATAAACTCTGAAAACAGCAAATTATACGGAAAAAACGAATAATTCTGATACAGAAAACCGCTTAAATAGAGTAAATACCACGATACAAGGAAACATCTAAGGAGTGGGAGCAAATAAAACTATCGCGGAATCTTGCTGCTTAAGCGGAATTTCAGGATTTGATTTTTATAAAGAATGGAGCGGCGTTGCTGGTTTTGGGTTGGCATGTTATAATATTATTAAAAAATGAGAGCTGAAATGAGAGGAGCAGGGCATGGAAAAAATATTGTTCTATGGCATGACGGGGGAGAAAATGTGCTTCCAGCATGTTTTGTTGAATGCGCTTGATCTGGCTTCAAGCGGCTGCGAAGTGAGGATTATCTTCGAAGGAGCGTCTGTGAAACTGCCCTCCATTTTTGAGGGCGAAGGGAACCCCCTCTATAAAAAAGCGAAGTCGGCGGGGCTGATCGCGGGAGTATGCCTGGCCTGCTCAAAGGTCATGGGCGTATACGAGCAAAACGCGGCGCTTGGCATTGAAATGCTGGAGGATATGTCGGGCCACGCAGGAATGAAAGAGTACATCGAAAAGGGCTTCAGGATAGTTAGCATGTAGTCAAACATTGACATTTTAAAGGAACTGCGCTATATTGTTACACAACAATTTTAACGGCGCAGTTTTTAATTTCCGGAGGTTCAAATGAAAGTATTGATAGTGGGCTTGGGGCTGATGGGCGGCTCGTTTGCCAAGGCGATAAAAACAAAGACGGGCGACATCGTGGCCGGCTGGGATATGTCCGACGAAGTCATAAAAAAGGCTCTGACCTGCGGTGCAATCGATGAAAGGGCGCAGAAGATACCCCCGGACACCGATCTTATTTTGATAGCGCTTTATCCCAGGGCGGCGGTGGATTTTGTTCGCCAAAATGTAGGCGATATCCCTTCGGGCTGCATGCTGGTGGATATTTGCGGCGTGAAGCGCAGCGTTTGCAGCGAGATTGAGCAGATCATCTCTGGCAAGGACGCGGTTTATATAGGCGGACATCCCATGGCGGGGCGGGAGTTCTCCGGCTTTGACGCATCCGACGCGGAGCTGTTCAACGGCGCAAGCATGATATTGACGCCGCCTGAGGGCATATCAAAGAGCCACTGCCTTTTGGCGGAGCTTTTCTTCCTTCGCCTGGGCTTTGGCGGCATCACATATACCACCCCTGAGGAGCACGATGAGATGATCGCCCTGACCTCCCAGATGGCCCACATCGTTTCCAGCGCATACGTGCAAAACCCGGCCTCCTTGCGCCACGCGGGCTTTAGCGCCGGCAGTTTCAGGGATATGACGCGGGTGGCGAAGCTGCACGAGCAAATGTGGACTGAGCTTTTCCTGTGCAACACGGATTTTCTCTCGCTGCAGCTTGATCAACTTATAACAAAGCTGAATGAGTTTAAAAAAGCCATCGACGAAAAGGACGAAAACACTCTGTGCGAAATGCTGCGCCAGGGCCGGATAATCAAAGAGCAGCTAAACCGGGCGGAAAAGTAAAAAAGAAAAAGCTTGATTTTTTTCCGCATTGGGTTATACTAGTAGACAATTATATCAGCCGCTTTCATGGTTTGCGGCGAAGGGGTTAGAAATGTCCGCTGTTTTGTCCATCATTAAGTCCTATTATTTTAGCTTTAGCAGGAACTATTTTGGTTTCGGCTATTTTTACTGCAAAAATAATAGAGCCTTTCATGGACTTACCAATGTTTGAATAATATCAAACCAGCCTGAGAAATATCGGCGAGAGGGTTCATGAATCTGAATCCTCTCGCTTTTTGTTTTTTGTGGTTTCGCAAATTTGTTGCAAATACAGGAAAGCTAATGTGCATGAGGTGTCGCAATGAGAGAACTGAAGGTGGGGCTTGGCAAAAACAGCTACGAGATACTGATCGGCAAAGACGCGCTGGGGGAAATCCCGAATGCGGTGACCGGCCTTGCTTGCGGCAAGCTGGCCCTGGTGACGGACGAGAATGTTTTTAGAATCCACGGGGAAAGGATGGAAAAGCTCCTTGATGAAACGGGCATTTCCCGGCAGGTTATCGTCCTTAAGGCGGGGGAGGAGTCAAAGTCCTTTGAAAGCTTGGCTGCAATACACGGCGCGCTGGCAAGGGCGCAATTCAGCAGGAATGATCTGCTGATAGCCTTTGGCGGCGGCGTCGTGGGCGATATATGCGGCTTTGCGGCGGCCACATACATGCGGGGCGTTTCATATGTGCAGATTCCCACTACATTGCTGGCCCAGGTGGACTCCAGCATCGGCGGCAAAACGGCCATCAATATCCCTGAGGGTAAAAACCTGGTGGGGGCGTTCCATCAACCGGTAAAGGTGTTGATTGACACAGCTTTGCTTGAAACTTTGCCGGAAAGGGAGTGGGGCTGCGGCTGGGCGGAGATCATAAAATATGGCGCAATACTTTCACGCGAACTCTTTGAGCGCCTTGAAAGCCCGGAAAAATCGGCGGGGGATATCGAGAGCATAATATTCGAGTGCTGCGATATAAAGCGCCGGGTGGTGGAGACCGACGAACTGGACAGGGGCCTTAGGATGCTGCTGAACTTCGGCCATACATTCGGCCACGCCATCGAAGCCCTTGGTGGGTTTAAGAAGTTTCTTCATGGCGAAGGAGTTGCCATCGGCATGGCCATGGCAGCAAAGGCGGGGGAAGCGGAGGGCTTTACTGAGCCGGGCGCTTTTGAAAAGATAGAAAAAAAGCTGAAGGAATTTCGGCTGCCTGTTTCAGCCCCTTATTCAAACGAGGAGATAATCAGCGCAATGATGAGTGATAAAAAGAATGAAAATGGCGCATTGAATCTGATTTTGCTGAAGCGATTAGGGGAGGCGGGCGTTAGGAAAATGTCGCGCCAGGAGCTTTCTTCTCTGATGGAAAGGATGTGGGAAAATGCCTGATGCGAAGATCATAAGGGGCGGGCCGAAGGGGATTGTACAGGTTCCGCCGTCAAAGAGCATGGGCCACAGGGCCATCATCTGCGGGGCGCTGGCTTCGAAGGGCGGTCGAACGCTGATAAAGTCCCCTGGAAACTCCCAGGATATCGACGCTACTTTGAGCGCCATGAAAGGGTTGGGTTTTCGCTTTTGTAGGGAAGGCGATGATGTTTCCGCCGTCGCCTATGGCGGCAAAGAGACGGATGAGAAAATTGATTGCAGCGAGTCCGGCTCCACTTTGCGCTTCCTTTTGCCGATAGCTGCGGTTTTGGGAAAGTCGGTGACTTTCACGGGCCGCGGGCGCCTGATGGAAAGACCCCTTGGCGCGTACGCCCATATTTTTAAAAAGTCCGGCGTGGATTTCTCCCAAGGAGAGGGGGGCGCAAGGATCTCCGGGAAGCTTAAAAGCGGCAGTTACTCCCTGGCGGGCGACGTCAGCTCCCAGTTTGTTTCGGGGCTGCTGCTGGCCCTGCCAATGGCCTTTGGCGACAGCGAAATACTGCTGACCACGCCGCTGGAATCAAAAGCCTATGTGGACATGACTATTAGCATGATGTCCCGCTTCAGCGTTAGCGTTAATAGCCATGAAAGAGGCTATGTTATCAGGGGCGGACAGCGCTATATGCCTGTAAATAGCTGCAAAGTGGAGGGGGATTACTCTCAGGCGGCGTTTTTTCTGGGAGCATCAGCTTTGGGGCGCGATGTTTCCTGCGCCGGCCTTGATGAAAACTCTCTTCAGGGCGACAGGGCAATTTTACGGGTGCTTGAGGATATGGGCGCTAAAATCACGCGGAAGGACGGCCTGATTTCAGCCGGCGCAGAAAGGCTCAGGGCAGTCACCGTCAGCGCCGCCCAGATCCCCGATCTGGTGCCGCCCATCGCCGCGCTCTGCTGTTTTTGCCAGGGGGAAAGCAAAATTGTGGATGCGGCAAGGCTGCGCATTAAGGAAAGCGACCGCTTAAGGGCTTTGGCCGTGCAGCTTGGCGCCTTGGGCGCGGACATTGAGGAGTTTGAGGACGGCCTCGTCATAAGGGGCAAAGAAATGCTCAAGGGTGGCAGCGCGGATGCCTGCAACGACCACCGTATAGCAATGGCGGTGGCCCTGGCATCGCTTCGCTGTAAGGAACAGGTGAGGCTCACCGGATGGGAAAGCGTGAAGAAATCCTATCCGAACTTCTGGGCGGATTTTGAAAAGGAGGATGTGTAGTATGGCAGGAACATGGGGAAATATGCTCAGGCTCTCTATATTCGGTGAATCCCACGGCCGGGGAATCGGCGTGGTGATCGACGGCCTTCCCGCCGGGGAGGAGATCGACCTTTCGGCGGTGGAGGCGCAGATGAAAAGGCGCGCGCCCGGCCAGAGCGCCCTGACCACTCCCAGAACTGAAGCCGACAGCGTGGAGATTTTAAGCGGCTTTCACAATGGCAAAGCCACCGGCTCGCCCATAGGCGCGGTGATATTCAACAAAGACGCCCGCTCTCAGGACTATGACAGCAAGCTGCGTCCGGGCCACGCGGATTTGACCGCCCTTTTAAAATACGGCGGCCATGCTGACATGCGCGGCGGCGGGCATTTTTCCGGCAGAATCACAGCGCCGCTGGTCTTTGCGGGGGCCATCGCAAGGCAGGTACTTGCCCGCAGGGGATTGGACATTTTCGGGCGCATAAAGGAAATTGCGGGAATCGAGGACGGCCTGTGCAAAAGCCGCGAGGACTTTTTGCGCATTTTAGAAAAAAGCTTTGCAGTAGCTGACGATGCAGCAGGCGAAAGGATGCAAAGCGCCATACTTGCCGCCAAGGAGGACGGCGATTCCGTCGGCGGCGTGGTGGAGATCGCCGCATTCGGCGCACCGGCGGGGCTGGGCGAGCCGTTTTTCCGCTCCGTCGAAAGCGAGATCGCAAGGTTTTTGTTTTCGGTTCCGGCGGTCAAAGGAGTGGAATTCGGCGGGGGCTTTCCGCTCAGCAGGCTTCGGGGCAGCCAGTCAAACGACGCGATCATATTTAAGGACGGCAAAATTCAAACCTTGACGAACAACGCCGGGGGTATCCAAGGCGGCATAACAAACGGAATGCCGATAATCCTCAGAGCGGCCATAAAGCCCACGTCCACCATCGCCATCGAGCAGGACACGCTGGACGGCAAAACCCTTGAGCCGGTGAAGATAACGTCGGGCGGGCGGCATGACCCATGCATAGTCACGAGGGCGCTGCCCGTGATAGAGTCCGTTGTGGCACTGTGCCTGCTGGATCTTCTGATGGAGCAGCGGGGGCGGAGCATATGAACATACTGCTTACGGGGCTTTCCGGCAGCGGCAAGAGCAGCCTTGCGGCAAGGCTTGCAAAGGCCCTTAATATGCGCCATGTTGACATCGACGATATGATCGTTAAGAGCCAGGGGATGGCGGTGGCGGAAATATTTTCGCTAAAGGGCGAGGATAGCTTCAGGGGGATCGAAAGCCGGCAGCTAAAAAAGGCCCTTGCAGGCGAAAACGCCGTGATCGCAACGGGAGGCGGCATAGTCCTTCGGGAGGAAAACATCAAAATGATGAAGCAGGGGGGGCTTGTGGTATTCATAGACAGGCCCGTTGAAATGATAATGGGAGATATCCGCTGCGCCGAAAGGCCATTGCTTAAAGACGGCCCCAAAAAGCTATACGAAATGGAAAAGCAGCGCAGGCCTTTATACCTCTCATCGGCGGATATCGTCTTTCAGAATAACGGCTCCGAGGATGAAGCTGTATCAGGGCTGATTGCGCTGATAAACTCACGGCTGATCGCAAAGGATTACGCGGTCATCGGCCACCCGATAGCCCACAGCCTTTCCCCGCCGATACACAAAGCGGTATTCAGCGCCCTTGAAGTTCAAGATGACTACATACCCTGCTGGGTGCGGCCGGGGGAACTGGCGGCTTTTGTTGAAAGGGCGCGGGAATTGCCGGTGAAGGGCTTCAACGTGACCCACCCCCACAAGCAGGATATTATGCCCCTGCTGGACGGCTTTGACGGCGATTCCATGCTCTGCGGCGCTGTGAACACGGTGGTTAAAAAAGAGGGCAGGTTGCTGGGCTTCAACACCGACATGCTTGGTTTTTCGCTGGCCCTAAATGACCGAGGGAAGGAATACAAAGGCAGCAATGTGATGATTCTGGGCACAGGGGGCGCGGCGGTGGGCGCTGTTTTGCAGGCCGCAAAGGAAGGCGCAAGGGCCATCAGCGTCCACGGAAGGCGGCCGGAAGCGGTTAAAAAGGCGGTATCACTTGCGGGGAAAAGCCTCGCCCATGGAGGGGATTTGTCAATGCCTTCGCTTGAAGAGTCCGCTGCGGGCTGCGATATATTCATAAACACGCTGCCCATGGAGATGTCCGGCATTGGCGGCGGCCTTGGGGACATGGCGGAGGTTTTCAAAGCCCTGCCGGCAAGCGCCCTTGTATGTGACATGGTCTACAGCCCGCCGGTGACAAGCCTGATGTCTCAGGCGGAAAAGCTGGGCCTTGAAACCATGAACGGCCTTTCGATGCTGATATACCAGGCCATTTTGGCGGATGAAATATATTTTAACATTAAGCTGGACAAAAAAGAGTTCTATAAAAAAGTCATATCCTCGATAGAACCCCCTGCTGGGCGATGATGAAAGGACATAGCTATGATTATTGTGTTCAAACCAGATGCAACGGATGAAAATATTCGTGAAACCCAGGAAAACCTTCTTGCAAGAGGGCTTTCGCTGCACAATCTTGACGGCCAGACCACGAGGGTTATCGGCGTGGTGGGGGATACCTCAGGCGTTTCTGTGGAGGAGGTCAGCCGCTGGAAGGGCGTGGGCCGCATCATCAAGGTGCAAGAACCCTACAAGCTTGCCGGCAGGCGCTTTCATCCCCATGATACGGTTGTGGAGGTTTCCGGCAGGAGGATAGGAGGGGGCAGTTTTGCCGTAATGGCCGGGCCTTGCTCCGTTGAAAGCGAGGAGCAGATACTCTCCATCGCCAGGGATGTATGCCATTCCGGTGCATCCTTCCTTCGCGGCGGCGCGTTTAAGCCCAGAAGCTCCCCATATGCATTCCAGGGCCTGGGGCTGGACGGGCTTGAGCTTTTAAAGATCGCAAGGGAAAAGACGGGCCTGCCCATAGTGACGGAGATCATGTCCCCCGCGCATCTGGAGGTCTTCGCCCGGGAGGTCGACATCATACAGCTTGGGGCAAGGAATATGCAGAACTTTCAGCTCCTTAGGGAGGTTGGGCAGATAGGCAAGCCGGTTTTGCTCAAGCGGGGCCTTTCCAGCACCATAGAGGAGCTGCTGATGGCTGCGGAATATCTGATGGCTTCCGGCAGCAAGGATGTAATTCTCTGCGAAAGGGGCATACGCACATTCGAGACCGCCACCAGAAACACGCTGGATCTTTCGGCCATCCCCGTGCTGAAGGAAAGGAGCCATCTGCCCGTGGTGGTCGATCCCTCCCATGGCACAGGCCACTGGAACTACGTCTATCCCATGGCGCTGGCAGCGGCGGCAGCAGGGGCCGACGGCCTTATCATCGAGGTGCACAACCAGCCGGAAAAGGCTCTGTGCGACGGCGCCCAGTCAATCACGCCGGAGCTTTTCCATAAGCTGATGAGGCATTTGGGGCGCATACTCAGCGCTGTTCAGGCGAACCTGGACGATTAAACGATAAAGTTTAAAAAGATAAAAAAATAAAGATAAAGAGATAAAAAGATAATAGAAGGAGAAAAGCGATGAACCACAAGGAAGCCTTGGCAGACATCCGCCGCCAGATAGACGAGGTTGACGAAAAGCTGATCCCCCTGCTGGAAAAGCGGATGGAGATAGCGGGCCTTGCCGCCCAGATCAAGCGGGAGAATAATCTTTCAATAATGGACACCAGCCGCGAGCAGCAGGTGATCGAAAGGGCTGCGCAAGGGGTCAAGGAGGAGTTTCGCATGTCTCTTAACATGGCTATGCGAACGCTTTTGGCGCTGTCCAGAGCGCACCAGCACAAGCTGCTGATGCCCCACAAACGCCTTATTTCAAGCCCGAGAGCGCCCAAGACCGACGATATCGTCTGCGCTTATCAGGGCGTTCCCGGCTCCTGGAGCGAACAGGCCCTTGAGCGGACATTCCCCGGCGCAAGGCGCCTTCCGGTGGAGTATTTCGATGACGTTTTCCGCTGCGTCAAGGACGGCGGCGCTGACTACGGCATAGTTCCCATCGAAAACTCACGGACGGGCGCCATTGGCGAAACATACGACCTTCTTCGAAGGAACGGCTGCTTTGTGGTGGGCAGGGTGGAGCAGGATATCCGCCAGTGCCTGCTGGCTCCAAAGGGAGTGAAGCTTTCGGACATAAGCCGCGTCCTTTCCCACCCCGAGGCGCTGAAGCAGTGCGGCAGATTTTTGCGTGAGGGCGGCTGGGATCAGGTGGCCTGCCGCAACACCGCCGTCGCCGCCCAGGAGATCGCACAGGAAAATGACGGCATTTCAGCGGCAATAGCATCGCCTAAGGCGGCGGAGCTGAACGGCCTTGAGATCCTCGCCGAGGACATAGCAGACTCAAAGGGAAACAGAACCAGCTTCGTGATAATCGCCACGGAACCGGAGTATGATGAAAGCTGCGAGAGGATTCTCGCCACCTTTGCCACCGAGCACAGAAGCGGCGCCCTTTGCGAAACACTGATGTCATTGCAGGCACAAAACATCAACCTGACCCGGATCGAGTCCCGCCCGGGCGGGCAGGGAAGATATCGCTTTTTTGTCGAGGTTGAGGGCAATATTATGGATGACAGTGTGAAAAACGCCCTTGAGCAGGCCGCAGATACATGCACCTATTTTGAGGTTATGGGCTGCTACCGCTGCATTTAGATTATGGAAAATATTATCAAAATAAGGGGCGTTGAGATAGGCAAGGGCATGCCGAAGATAGCCGCGCCCATTGTGGCGCCGTCGCGCGCTGAGATCGCCGAAAGAGCCGCACGAATGAATGGACTGCCCATAGATGCCGTGGAATGGCGGGCGGATTTCTTTGAGGGAATGGAAAATATTGGGGATACAATAGAGGTTCTTGGGGATGTTCGCAAGGCCATAGGCGAAAAGCTGCTCATTTTTACAGTTAGAACGAAGGCGGAGGGCGGATCTGCTCAGTTAAGCGCGGCGGATTATTTAAGGCTGAATGAAGCGGCGGCGAAAAGCGGATTTGCGGATATCATCGACGTCGAGATGATGCGCGAAAGCGCCGGCGAGGTCATAAGCGCGCTGCATGATGCCGGCGCAGCGGCGCTACTTTCCAGCCATGATTTCCAGAAAACGCCGAGCGAGGAGGAGATAATCGCCAGGCTCAAAAAAATGCAGGACATGGGAGGGGACATTTTAAAAATTGCCGTGATGCCCCAAAGCCCACAGGATGTTCTCACCCTCATTTCCGCCACCGAAAAGATGCGCCGTCTCCATGCCCGGCGGCCCCTTGTGACTATAGCGATGTCTGGACTGGGCCTTATCAGCCGCATCAGCGGTGAGATTTTCGGCTCCGCCATGACCTTCGGCTCGGCGGGCGGCCTTTCCGTCGCCTCCGCTCCGGGGCAGATTTCCGTTGAGGAGCTTTTCGCGGCGCTTTGCGCCATACATAAATCCCTTGAATGAAAGCAGAAAAGAAAATTGAGAAATAAAGAAGGCGGGGAGATTTTAAGCTTCCCGCCTTTATTGTGCTTATTCTGATGAAGGTTTACCAGAGGCTGAGTATGCGCGTTATCAAGGAGAAAAAGCTGCTGGGAAGCTCATCCCGGGAGATAACTATGGGTGAATACAGGCTGGTTCCGTCCTGCAGCCTGACGGTGATGCCGCCGACGGGTTCATCCACAGTGGCCGGGGCGAATATGACGGAGGGAATATCCTCGTGAACGGTGTAAAGGCTTTCGGAACCTTTTTTTGTCAGCACGCTGATATCGTTTTGGGCGATAAGATCAATTCTGCGCACGGTGGAACCCCTCACCGGCACACCTTCGCTTACCACATCCCCCGCCCTTACGATAACGGTTTTCTCATAGCTGGCAAAGCCGAAGTCAAGGAGCTTTTGGGCCATGTTAAAGCGCGCGTTCGAGCTTTCGATCCCCAGGAGGATGGTCAAAAGGCTCATATCACCTCTTTTTGCGCTGGCGGCTATGCAGTGCCCTGCCTCGCCGGAATAACCGGTCTTAAGGCCGTATGTGCCGCTGTAAAAGCGCACGAGCCTGTTGGTGTTAGTAAGATCGGTTACGCGCCCGGAGGGATGTGTCAATTTGTCCATCCATGTGGTGAACCACTCGCCATATTCGCCTCTTTCCATTAGAGCGCGCGCCATTATCGAAACGTCTGCGGCGGTGGAGTATTGGCCCTCGGCGGGCAATCCGGTGGAGTTTTTAAAAACGGTGTCCGGCATCAAAAGCTCCATCGCCCGGCGGTTCATCATTTCCACAAATGCGCTTTCGCTGCCGGCGATATGCTCCGCCATGGCGACTGATGAATCGTTTGCGCTGGAGATTATTATCGTTCTTATAAGATCAGAAACTGAATATTGTGAGCCTGCGTCCAGAAATGCTCTGGAGCCTTCCATGGCAGCAGCTGCTTTGCTGACGGTGACCATATCCTCAGGGGATATATCGCCGCTTTCGATGGCCTCGAATATGAGCAAAAGCGTCATTATTTTGGTGATGCTGGCGACAGGCACCTGCTTGTTTTCATTCTGGGCAAATATGATGCTGCCGCTTTCGGGCTCCATAATTAGAACGATGTTATTTCGAACATCAACAGGAAGATCAGAGGCGGAAACCCCTGCCAGCGCCATCGAAGGAAGCATGGCAAGGGCTGCGCACACCAAAAATATAACAATGCGAGAGGAGAGTTTTTTTATGTTGCTCATAATATCACCCCGTGAATTATATGCGTCTATAAATGATATATGAGCTTAAGGCGCAGGAAATGTAAACGCCAGGCAGAGATTAAGCTATTTATGCTACCATTTGCTGCCGGTGATGACCTCATACGCCAATATGTACTTTTCGCGGGTGGCCGCTACAACCTCCTGCGGGAGCTTTGGGGCGGGAGAAACGCCCGCGGCGCCGCTTTTTTTCAGCCAATCGCGCACGAACTGCTTGTCATAGCTGGGCTGCCCTTTGCCGGGGGCATAGCCTTCCAGGGGCCAGAAACGGCTGGAATCAGGGGTCAGGACTTCATCGGCAAGTATAAGTTCGCCGTTTTCATCAAGGCCGAACTCGAACTTGGTGTCAGCGATGATGATACCCCTTTCAAGGGCATACTCGGCGCAGCTTTCATAAACCGCAAGGCTGATATCACGGATTTTTCCCGCCAGCTTTTCGCCGATCCCATCCGCCATGTATTCAAATGAAACGTTGATATCGTGTCCTTCGGCGGCCTTTGTGGAAGGCGTGAAGATTGGCTCCGGCAGTTTCTGGGATTCATGAAGGCCTTCGGGCAGCGAAATGCCGCAGACCGTGCCGTCATTTTTGTAGCTTTCCCAGCCGGAACCGGTGATGTAGCCGCGCACTATGCACTCAAAGGGGACGATCTTCAGCCTTTTCACCAGCAATATGCGCCCGTCGTATTCCTCGCTTTGAAACTGCCTTGGAAATTCGCAGAGCTGGTCGCTGATGATATGATTTTTGACAATTTTCTTGGTCAGGTCGAACCAGAAAAGGGAAAGCCTGTTTAAAACCCGGCCTTTGTCAGGGATGAGGGTGGGTAAAACGACATCAAAGGCGGAAATGCGGTCCGTGGTGACGATGATGAGCCTGTCCGCGTCCAAGGAGTATATTTCACGAACCTTGCCGCTTGCAATTTTTTCTAATTTCTGAAAAGACATAGTACCCCTCCGTGCGTTATTGGTGCTATTATACCAAATTGCGCAGGGAAAATAAAGTGCGGCGCCGTTATTTATGGTGAATTTAGGCATATGATTAAATACCGGCGGGACTGTTGCGCCCGTTTACAGCTATCCTTTGTGCACTGCAGGAGGAATCAAATGCCGAAAAAAGGGTTTCTTTCGGGTATTTCGCAAAAAACCGGCCTCCCTGAGGACCTGCTTTTAGACCTTCCATGCATGAGGATGGAGGGCTTTGACAGGTTGATCGTGGAAAATCACAGGGGGCTTTCGATTTTTACCCAGAGCCTTTTGAGATTTCGCACAAAAAGCGGCTCTGTGACGCTTACGGGAAAGAACTTCTGTTTGGATGGAATCGGCATGGGTAAGCTGGTCATAAGCGGCAAAATAGAGTCGATGGAGTTTAAGCGCGAGGATGGCGCAAGATCAGGTGAACTCAAAGAGGGCAAAAATGGAAATAAAAGCAAGGGTGGGGTATGAAGGCTGAAAATACGGTAAAAATAGACATAACCGGCCTGATGAGCGAGCGGTTTTTGAACATCGCCAGTCAAAATGGCGCCATGTTTTTTGATGTGAGCCGAAGTAAGGACGCCGTAACCGCAACCGTCTATGTAAAACATCTAAGGCTGATGAGAAGCGCGGCAAGGCTCAGCGGCTGCAAGGTCAGAATATACGCCAGAAAGGGGCCGAAGTTCGTCCTGGCAGCGGCCCGCGGGCGGCTGATGCTCTTGGCAGGTTTTTTAGCGGCGGCATTTTTTATCTGGGCTTTCACACAATACATCTGGATGATAGAAGTCGAAGGCAATGCGCGGCTGCTGGATTATCAGGTTCTTGAAATGCTTCAGGAATACGGCATCGAAAGCGGAATGAGAAAAAAGTCGAAAGAGCTTCGGGCGATAGAGGAGCAGATTTTGCTGGACAGGCCGGAGTTTTCATTCATTTCCCTTAAAACAAGGGGCGTTAAAATGACGGTCAGACTGGCTGAGTCAAAGGAAGCGCCGGCCATATACGATCCTTCCCGTAGGGGGGATGTCATCGCCGTGCATGACGCGCTGGTGGAGAGCATAAGCGTGTTTGCGGGCACCCCAAGAGTGAGGGCGGGGGACACTGTTAAAAAAGGCCAGGTGCTGATCTCAGGCTATGAAAACGGCCTTCAGGTCTGCGCTCTGGGGGAGGTCACAGGCAGCATCTGGTATTATGGAAGCGGAAAAGCGCCCCTTTTTAACGAAATTCAGGTAAAAACAGGGCGTGAATCCGTCCATAGGCATTTCAAAACCCCTTGGATGTATGTTATAATATCCGAAGGAGAGGGGTACGCCCAAAGTCTGATCGAATCAAAAACGACGGGGCTTTTGGACGGCCTGTTTCTGGGCATCAGCCTTGTGAGCGAAACTCACAGCGAAACGACGACGGAATATGAACCGGTTCCTTATGAGCTGGCAAAGGAAAAGGCGCTGGAAAATGCCTATGAGGAACTGCTTGAAAAGCTTCCCTTGGGCCTTGTGCCGAAGGAAACGGATGTAAGCTATGGAATTATAGCTGAGGAAGGGGCGGTTTCGGCCAGAGTTCGCGCCCGAACGGTGAAGGATATCGCCGCCACTCTTTTCTATGATTGACGGGCTGCTCCGCTTAAGTCATTGCGAAGAAAAACAAACTTGCTTATACGAAGGAGAGAAAATGTGTCAGAAGGCATAGTGCAGCTTAAGATTCAAGTTGAATCCATGGAAAATATATCAACCCTCTTCGGGCCGTACGATCAAAACATAGAGATCATACGCAAGGAGACGGGCGCTGAAATCAACCAGAGGGATACGGTGATAGTCGTCTCGGGCGATGAAGCCGGCGCAGAGCTTGCGGCCACGGTCATAAGAAAGCTGCTATACATGATAGAGCGGCGGGAAAAGATAGAAAACACCCGCATACGCTACGCGATTGAGTTGGCCAAGGAAGGCAACGCCGACATGATCGACAGCATTATGCAGGATGTTATTGCAATAACCCACAGGGGCAAGCAGATAAAGTCAAAGACATTGGGCCAAAAAAAGTATGTCGAGGCAATCAAGAAAAACACGGTCACATTCTCGGTGGGGCCTGCCGGCACGGGAAAGACATATCTGGCCATGGCCATGGCTGTGGTTGCATATAAAAACAAAGAGGTGGAGCGCATCATATTGACTCGCCCCGCTGTGGAGGCCGGCGAAAAGCTGGGCTTCCTGCCCGGTGACCTTCAGTCCAAGGTGGACCCTTACCTTCGCCCCCTTTACGACGCCATGTACGATCTGATGGGGCCGGAGGGCTATTCCCGCATGGTGGAAAAGGGCACTGTGGAGGTGGCGCCTTTGGCGTATATGCGCGGGCGCACCCTGCAGGATTCCTTCATCATATTGGACGAGGCGCAGAACACCACCTCCGAGCAGATGAAGATGTTTTTAACCCGCTTTGGCTACGGCTCAAAGGTGGTCGTAAACGGCGATATCACCCAGGTGGACTTGCCCTCCGGCAAGAAAAGCGGCCTGATAGAGGCCATGGATGTACTGAGGGATGTGGAGAACATAGCCCTGATCACCTTAACCCACAGGGACGTGGTGCGCCATGAACTTGTACAGGCCATCGTCAAGGCCTACGACCGTTATGAGAAAAGGCACACCGGAAAGCAGTAGCGGAAACCGCTTTGAAAACACCCAATATATCAATAATGCAATGTAGAAGGAAAACAACACGAAGGAGGGGCCATGAAGAATAAAATAGCCGCAAAAAGCTATTTTAAAAAGAGCTATTTTAAGATTAAGCCGGCCGCGCTCAGCCTTATTATCGGCATACTCGGGTTCATGCTGATATACCTTGTTTTGTCGAATGTGGTTACGCCAAAGCGCTATAATCTGGTGGTTGGGGAAATCGCTCAGTCCACAATAACCGCGACAAAGGCCGTGGAGGACGAGGTCACTACCCGGGCAAACATAGAAAGGGCGAGGGCGTCGGTGGACAGCATGTTCAAGCGTGACGATGCCGTGGCCCAAGCCGTTTCAGCCGATGTGGATTCAAAGCTTCAGATAGTGACCGAATACCGCGCCAAATACCAAAAAGCCGCCGGCGAAAACAAAACCGCCGACATGACGGTCTACATGCCCCCCATTTCAATGGTGGACGAGTTCGCCGCCGCCCTTCAGCCCATGAGCCTTACCAGAACTCAGGCGCAGAATGTACTGCTGGTGAGCGAGGGAAGCTACAGTTCATTCGCTAAGGTCTTTGCCCAGCTTGTGAGCAGCGCGCTGGAGTCCGGCGTCAGCGAAGGCGAAGTGAGCGAGGTCGGCTCCAGGATAGTAAGAGACCTGCAAAGCCCCTATTTCACAGTGGAAACAAGCCTTATCCCCCTGGCGAACGCAATAGTGGGGGAAAGCCTTCAGCCCAACATGTTCTTTGACGAGGAAGGAACCAGCGCCGCCCGCGACAAGGCCGAAGCCGAAGTGGAGCCGGTGATGTACAAAAAAGGTCAGAACGTGGTGGTGGCCAACGAAATCGTGACTCAGGCGCAATATGAGGTGATCGCCAAGCTGGGCCTGTTGGAGGATAACAGCGTGGATATATCGCTGTACTTGGGCCTGGGCATAGTGGTCATGCTGGTATTTGTACAGCTTTTAATATACATGGTGCTTCTTGAAAAGGAGCTCATCCGGCAGCCCAAGATGATTTTGATGATCGTGAGCATATTCTTGGTTATATTGGGCGTTGGCGTCATATTCAGGAGAATAAATGTTTATCTGATACCCCTTCAACTGGGGGTGTTCCTCTTTGCATTGCTCATAAGCCAGCGCTTCGCCATAGTGTGCAACACATCGCTGGCGGTTTTGGTGGGGCTTTTGGCCACGGGCGATGAGGGTATTTTCGCCGCCGGCATGTTCAACATACTGCTGGTCAGCGTCATAAGCGGCACCCTTTCCGCCATGCTTATAAGAAGGACGACCCAGCGCCTTTCGATGGTCTATTCAGGGCTGGTGGTGGCGGTGATGAATTTCGCAATAATGACGGGAATCGGCATCATGACCACATCGCGCATGGAAGAAACGCTGATATCGGCGTCCTATTTCGCAGGCTCAGCCATAATTTCAGCCCTGTTCGCAATGGGCCTTGCGCCACTTTTGGAAAACATATTCGCCGTTGTAACTCCCCAAAAACTTATGGAAATCTCCAACCCCAATAATCCCCTGCTGCGCCGGCTGCAAACGGAAACCCCCGGCACATACCATCACAGTCTGATAGTGGCTAATCTTGCTGAGGCGGCGGCAAGGAGCATCGGCGCGGACGATCTGCTGGCCAGGGTTGGCGCCTATTTCCACGATATCGGCAAGCTGAAAAGGCCGCAGATGTTCAAGGAAAATCAGATCAGCGGGGAGAATCCCCATGACAGCATGGACCCCTACGTTTCTGCGGCTGTAATCACTGACCACACCCGCGACGGCGTGGCCCTTGCCCAGAAATACAAGCTCCCAAAGAGCATTGAAGATATCATCCGCCAGCACCATGGGCGCTCCGCTGCGGCGTTTTTCTATGTGACGGCGGTTAAAAAGGCTGAGGAGGCAGGCTTTCCCGCAGACACGGTGGACAAGTCTGACTTTTCATATGACGGCCCCAAGCCCAACACGAAGGAGTCGGCGATCGTCTTTCTGGCGGACTCGGTGGAAGCCGCGACCCGCTCGATGAAAAAGCGCAGCCCGGAGGATATCGAGGCCATGGTGCGCAAGCTGGTGAAATCCCGACTTCACGACGGACAGCTCGACGAGGCGCCCCTAACCCTAAGAGAGCTGGAAACGGTGACGCAAACTTTCCTTTTCGTGCTGGGCGGTTTCTATCATGACAGGATCGCCTATCCGGAGCTTGAAAAGAAGGAAAGCGCCATTCCCCAGCCCCCTTTGGCAGCCGGCGAAGCAACGGTGGCTAAAGAGCTGGATGAGGGCGCAAAGCGATGAGGCTTAAGATTGAATTCCTGTGGGACGGCGGCGACTGCCTGCCCTCGGGAATTAGCGAAGCCGAAGCTGAAAAGACCTGCGAAAAGAGCATACTGGCGCTGCTTTCCTGTGATGGATTTTCGCACGATGCGCTGATCTGCCTGCGGTTTACCAGCCGGGAGCAGATCCGCGAAATAAACAAGATCATGCGCGGCGTGGATGCTGTTACGGATGTGCTTTCCTTTCCTGCGATGAAGCTTAAGCCCGGCGAAAAGAGCGGGTTTAAGCCGAGAAAAAGCCAGATCGACGTTAAAACCGGCGCGGTTTTCCTGGGCGATATCGTCCTTTGTATAGAAAGGGCGGCCGAGCAGGCGGAGGAATACGGTCACGGCTTTCTGCGGGAGACAGGCTATCTTTGCGCTCATTCAACGGCCCATCTTTTGGGGTATGACCATATGAGCAACGGCGAAAAGGCAATGATGCGGGCCTTGGAGGACAAGGCAATGGCTCTTGCCGGACTTGAAAGATAAAAAGGGATAAAAAAGAAAAGGAAAATAAAAATGCAGAACAATGAATATAAATCCGGGTTTGTGGCCATCTTGGGCCGGCCCAATGTGGGCAAGAGCACCCTTATGAACGCCTTGATCGGCGAGAAGGTGGCCATTGTTTCCAAAAAAGCACAGACCACCCGCAACAGGATAATGGGCGTGCTGACAGGGGAGGGCTTTCAGGCTGTTTTTCTGGATACGCCGGGCATTCACAAGCCCAGAACCGCACTTGGAACCAATATGATGAAGGCTGTCGACAGCGCCCTTGTGGACACCGAAATACTTGTTTTCGTCGTCGATGTGAGCGATATCAGGGCCGCAGATCAGGAGATAATAGACAAATACTCGGCGCGCAAGGCAAAAAAGCTGCTTATCCTGAACAAAATTGACAGGGTTTCAAAGGAGGAGCTGGCCCTTGCCATCGAGCGGTTTTCAAAATACGATGTGCAGGAGCTGGTGCCAATAAGCGCACTTACCGGGGATGGCGTTGACGTCGTCAAGGATCTGATAAAAAAACATCTGCCCAAGGGGCCGCAATACTTCCCGGAAAACTACATTACCGACATGCCCGAGCGCTTCATCGTCGCCGAAATGATACGCGAAAAGGCGCTGATGCATTTGGATGAGGAAATTCCCCACGGCATAGGGGTTGAGATAATGGAGATTAAAAAGGCGCCATCAGGGGTGACTCACATACAGGCGACCATTTACTGCGAAAAAAACAGCCACAAAAGCATAATCATTGGCAAGGGAGGCAGCATGATCGGCAAGATCGGCTCTGCGGCAAGATACGAGATCGAGCGGCTTTTGGACGGGCAGATAAACCTGCAGCTTTGGGTGAAGGTCGTGCCTGACTGGCGGAACCGCGCAAGCGAGCTTAAAAACCTTGGCTACGTCGGCGATTAAGGAGGAAAAAAGGAAAAGATGAAAAAACTTACAGCCTTAGTTCTATTCGTTGTAATAATATCGCTGCTTTCAGGCTGCGGGCTTTCGATGCAGCTTTCATCCGACTACGACAAAGCGGAGGTTGAATCGGCTGCTAAGGAGATCGTTCTGCTGGCGGATGACGGCGATTACGCCGCCGTAATCGACAGGCTGAGCCCTGGGGTGTCGCAGGCCCTGACGGCGGAAAGCCTTAAGGAAAGCTGGGAACCGGTGCTTGAAAAAATCGGCGCTCACGGTGAATATAAATCGGTGGTGGTTATCGGCCAGGCGGATAAATCGACGGGCGAGGAATATGCAGTGGCAGTCATAGTCAGCAGCCATGAAAACGGCACGTCACAGTTTACGCTTTCATTTAATCAGCAGCTTGATCTTGTGGGGCTTTATCTAAAATAAAAAATACAAAGAAAATACATAGAAAAGGTGCATGAAATTTGCAGAGGCTTTTGATAATCAGCGGCCCGGGCTTGGCCGGGAAAGAGTACGCGGATTTTATGGTTCTCGTGACGAAAGCCGCCTTTGAAGCGGGAATCACGGTGGATTTTTTTATGGCGGAAAACGAGGAACAACTGTGGGAAAAGCTGGAGTTGGCGCAAGGGTTTTACGCCGGAGCAATTGTCAACGCGGCTTCCTTTTCCGGTGCGGGCATTGATATGATAGGCATCGCTAACAAGGCTAAGCTGCCGGTCAAAAGAGTTCTGGGAGAAGGCTTTTTTCCCTATGCAAGGGCTATCGAAGAACTGCGCCGTTGACAAAGCTCTGTTGACACGGTCATAAGGCGCTGTTATAATTATGCAAACAGAATATCGGTAAAGGTGCGCGCAGGCCACAACCGGGCCGGGCGCGAGAATAGGGAATCAGGTAAGCGCATAAAAGCGAACAAAGCTTGTAAAACGCAACAAATGCATAGAACGCAAAAAGCGCAATGCCTGAGCGGTCCTGCCGCCGTATGGGAGGAGTAATCCCCAAAATGTCACTGGCTGATACATTGTGAAGTATGCCGGGAAGACGGGGAAAGCGACGACGCCCAAGCCGGAATACCTGCCTTTTACCGCCGCAGTTTTGCGGCCGTTATGGCTTCACAGTGTATGGAGCGCGTGACTTTCCAGCCTGAGCATTCTTATACGTAGGATTTGCTTGGGCGGTTGTGATGCGCCCCGGCTCTAAGCCGAGGGTGTTTTGTTATTCTAAAGAAATAGGGGTAAACGAAATGAAACGCTTTAAGAATGTCATCGCTGCACTGCTAATACTGGCAGTTGCCCTGACCGTTGCCTGCGCGCAGCAGCCTGCAAATGCCGATCCGGTATTGATGACCGATCCCTCCGGGCAGGAATTTGCCGTTCCGGTGAAAATTGAAAAGATCGTCTCCCTTGCGCCGGCGATAACCGACATTGCTTTCGCTTTGGGCGAGGGCGGAAAGGTTGTTGCAGCGGATACATACTCAGTTAGCGTCGAGGGAATTGATCCGTCCATCTGCGTTTTAGAGATATACCCTCCCAACGCTGAGGCGATACTGTCCTATGAGCCGGACTTGGTGCTGGTCTCGGGCCTCAGCCAGGTTGGCGATGAAGACCCCTACAAGGCGCTGAAGGAAGCGGGAATAAGCGTCGCATACATCCCCTCCAGCGAAAGCATCGAGGGAATCTACGGCGACATCAGCTTCTATGGCGAGCTTCTGGGCAAGGATGCCGAGGCGAAGGCGCTTGCTGACGGCATGAAGGCGCAGATTGACAGCATAGCCGCAATAGGCAGCACAATCACGGATAAAAAGACGGTGCTGTTCGAGGTTTCCGCTTCTCCGTTCATATACAGCTTTGGCAGCGGCACATTCCTGAATGAGATGATAGAGATCATCGGTGCGAAGAATGTCCTTGATAGCGAAGCGGGCTGGCTGGCCGTGGCTGATGAGACCGCCGTTGCGGCCAATCCCGATGTGATTTTGACCAACGTCAACTACATCGAAGACCCGGTTGGAGAGATACTGTCCCGCCCGGCATTCGCAGATGTAACTGCCGTTAAAAACGGTGATGTTTATCAAATCGACGCCAACCACAGCTCTCAGCCCTCACACAATATCGTTAAAGCGCTTAAGGCGATGGCTAAGGCCATTTACCCTGACAGCTACGTTGATTGATAATGAAAACCAGCATAAAGGCAGCCCTTCTTGCGGCTGCCTGCATCATTATTTTTCTGTTGTCGGTGGGTCTGGGCAGCGTTTCTGTCGGCCCGGGTGATGTCGCCCGGGTGATATTGCACAAGCTTTTTGGCCTCAGCATTGAAGGCGTGCCCCCCCTTCATGTGACAATAATATGGACAATGCGCCTGCCGCGGGTGGTGATGGCCTTCATAGTGGGCATCGCTTTGGGCCTTAGCGGCACTGTGATGCAGTCTGTCCTTCAAAACCCATTGGCATCGTCTTATACATTGGGGGTATCATCCGGGGCGTCGCTGGGGGCTTATCTGGTGATGATCACAGGCTTTTCTCTGCCGCTGATAGGCAGCTACACCCTGCCGCTTTTTGGCTTTATATTCGGCTTTTTCACAGTCATAGCCACCGTTGCGCTGGCCGGAAAAATAGACGGCGGCATGCAAAACCACACGATAGTGCTGGCGGGCATGGTTTTCTCCCTGTTCGTCAGCGCTGTCTTGTCGTTCCTGTCGGCCTTCTTTAAGGATACGGTGGAGCGCCTTGTCTTTTGGCAACTGGGCACTTTCTCCCTCAAGGACTGGTCGTATTCGGCGCTGCTGCTGCCAATAGTGGCCGTCTGCACGCTGATAGCGCTGCGCCATTCCCGGGAGATGGACATAATGACATTCGGCGGCGAGCAGGCCATGGCCATGGGCGTGGAGCTAAAAAAGGTCAAGTGGATTTTGCTGATAACTGCCGCCGCAATGACGGGCAGCGCAATTTCGCTGGTGGGCATTATTGGCTTTGTGGATTTAATCGCCCCCCATGTGGCTCGGCGATTTTTCGGCTCTCGTCATTCTCTGGTGCTGCCGGCAAGCGCCGCTTTTTCCGGTGCGTTCATGATGCTGTGCGATCTTGCAGCAAGAACAATAGTTTCCCCATCTGAATTGCCGATCGGCTCAATCACGGCCCTCATCGGCGCGCCCTTTTTCGCTTACATATATTTTGCGAAGGGGGGCAGAAAAAATGCTTGAGGTCAAGGACCTGTACTGTGGCTACGGTCAAGGGGATGTTGTCAAAGGCGTTGGATTTTCGCTGAAAAAGGGCGAGGTGCTCTGCCTGAGCGGGCCCAATGGCTGCGGAAAGACGACGCTGCTTCGGGCAGTCTCGGCTCTTTTGCCATATACCGGCAAGGTGAAGATATGCGGGAAGAATATCGCCACCATGAAGAGGGCGCAGATAGCCTCCAAGGCAGCTCTTTTAAGCCAGCAAAGCAGCATCTATTTTCCCTATACCGTGTATGAAACCGTGATGATGGGGCGCTATCTGCACATGAAAAAGGGCTTTTTCCCTTCTCACACGGTTGATGACCGGCGCTGCGCTCTTGAGTGCATAGAGCTCGTCGGTCTTTCAGATTTCGTCGACAGGAAGATAACAGAGCTTTCAGGCGGACAATTCCAGCGGGTGATGCTGGCGAGGGTTTTTGCCCAAGAGCCTTCGGTAATACTCCTGGATGAGCCCACCAACCATCTGGATATTAAAAATCAGGTGGAAACTGTGGAGCATATAAGGAACTGGGTAAAAGTGGGGGAAAGGGCCGCGCTGGCCGTATTCCATGACATAAACCTGACCATGGCTGCCGCTGACAGGGTTTTACTGATGGACGACGGCAAAATCACACGGGACGGAACGGTGAGCGATGTGCTCTCCGGGGAAGAAATCAGCATCGTCTACGGAATGGACGTGGGCGCTTACATGCGCAAAATTCTTTCCATATGGTGAAGTGCGGGCGCATGAAGGCGCAATTAAAGAGATTCAAAAGG
>JBMNOE010000049.1:0-5277 GCA_050942895.1 Christensenellales bacterium | reverse complement strand
ATAGCATTAAACCAAGTCTGCCATTCACCTTCAAAAGCTTTTATTAAATGAGATGTATCTATCTTAATTAGTGAATTTACAATACCACATACGCTTTCATCAAATCGTTCATCTAGTACTTCCGCTTCCCCAATAAAACTTTTACCACCAAGAACCTTAATCTGTGCTAATGATATTTCATAAATATTTTCATCTCTAGTAAGCTCGGGCACTTCTGGCTCTTCTGCTGGCTCCCCTTTTAAAATAAAGGCCTTTACATATCGATTCTCCAGCCTTTTGTCTAGACGTATTACTACCCTGTCAATCCTGTCCAGGTTTGGGTCAGCTGCATCTAAGGTAAGCACCAAGGGTTCAGTGTCGATTTTGTAAAGGTAACCTTCCAGCCAAGCATAGCCAGGTTGAATCATAATGTTCATATCTACTCCAGTAGTTGTTACCCTTAAATTCTCACCACCATTAAAAATACCGCTGGTTAACAGTTGCCTGAAATATTCGGCAAATTCATCTGCGGTATAATACCGTTCATCTCCACCATCTATGCTGTCAAAAAATCTATAATGTTCAGCCATCCGATCTCCCCTCCTATATGCCTACATACCTATTTTTCCACTTCACGGTAACCTGTGTTTTGATGCTGTCGTTGTTGCTGGTGTAGCTGAGTAAGTTTTCCCCGGGCACTAGTTGCCAAAAGACGCTGCTCAGGTCGATGTAGTGGAAAGCATTGTCCCCGTTAATGCACACATATTTCTGCCCGAAGGCTGTACTAATATTTAACACCTCGTCCTCCTGCAGTTCCCGGTTGACCTTGATCAGTTCCCCGGTGGTTTCATTGCTCACTGTTGGGTTCACCGCTGGGCCTTTGAATTCAATTTCTACCGGGGTCGGCACATCGCCGTCATTGATGACTCTACGCTCGAATCCCCAGTAGGAGAACATTGTGGGTAGCTTCAGCCTGAACTGTATCCCGCCCATGAGGTATGACAATTCCCTGCTTTCAAAATAGGGGTCCAACCAGAAAGGGCTAGGAGCTAGCAACTCAATCAAACACTCTTGGTACAATGCCCCTCTTGCCTTGCCTCCGGGGAAGGCCGGCGCTCCGTTTGGCTGTACGTCTATTTCATGTGCGCCTGTCTCGCTTTCAAATCTCAACTTACCCCGCCCAAGCTTAGGGTTAAGGACCTGCGACAGCCTCCGCCTGTGTTGCATAACCTCGGCGGTACTGGTACCCAATATAGCAACCACCAGTTGTATATCCCGCATTTCCAGGGTGGTATCAATAAGTGTCTCGCCGTCTTGGTATGGACTTTTTTGTGTCTGTATGTCCACTGGACTGCCGCCGGTGCCGTGGTAAGTTTTCATAAATAAAGGGGCATCGTTGGTAAATTCAACGCTTTGCCCCTTACTGTTCGTGAATATAAACTTTGGTGTCACACTATAACCCCCATTCCATAGCTAATTTACGGCTCACCTTTAAATTTTGTCTAGCTGTTTCACTAGGTGTTAATGGTTCAGGACTATTAAAAGTATTGTGTTGTATCACACTAGGTTTAATATATTTAACTATTACTTCGGCTAGACGGTCATAATCAATAGACAAAGCAGTCTGCATACTGCTAGTGGCCTGCACAAGAGCCTGCGCCATCATCGGTTGTAATTCCTCTAGAGGTAGGAGGGCTTCATGCCCTGCTTCTCCCGCAAAGACAAACTGAGGGGCTGTTAAAATACCGCCTTTTGCCTTTTTAGGAACTTTCCCTATTCCCGGTACATCATAATAATCACCGTGATCTACTACCTCATAGCCTCCTGTATATTGTCCTGTTCCAGTACCTTCAGAACCCGTGTAATTACCTCCCGAGTCATAGGAACTACCTCCGCTACTACCCCCACCACTACTGCTACTACCTCCCCCCTGATACCAATCCCAAGGAGAAGTAACATCGTCAGCAACATCAACAACACCTATTCCCGGTACATTAACCTTTCCGGGTTCTACATACTCGATAGGAAAATCACCTGCATACTGTACACCTTCACCTTTGCCCTTTATTGTTACAGTTGAACCGCCTGAATCGGTAATAGACGTGTACCAATTTCCATCGCTAGCTAACCAAGTAGAAACATTTCCGGGAGTCCCTATATCGTCTAAACCGCCTGTTCCTCCTGCCATTCCGCTGCCTACATTGGCGCTACCAGGCCGATACATCACACCACCCATTATTATAGGCCGTGCTGCTTCCTTTCTAAGTCCTTCGATAAAATCTAAAGCTTCAGTAACTTTACCTTTCACACCTGTAACAACCGTTCCCATAGCGGTTTCTATGAGTGCATATTTGTCTTCTATACCATCGGCCAACCCTTGGGAAATGTCCTGCCCATACTCTTTCATTACAGTTGAGGGTGATGCTATGCCTAGAGCTGTTTTTACTTTATTTTTAATACCGTCAACGACGTCACCTATTGCGTTTATTGCGATTGTTATTTTATCCCTTATACCATCAGCAAGGCCCTGTACTATATTTCTACCCCACTGAATAGTTGCAGTTCTTAATTCATCCCACTTTTGAATAGTACCGAGTTTAAGTTCTTCCCATTTATTTATTGCTGCTAACCTTATATTTTCTGCCGTAGTAGATACTTCAGTCTTTATATCAGTCCATTTGGCAGCAGTGTCAGTTTTGATTTCTTCCCATTTTTGAGAAACATCTTTCTTTATTTCATTGGCTTTAGTGGCTATATCAGCGGCAAGAGCTTGCCACTTAGTCTTAATCTCACCAGTTTCCCAATCCACTTGATTTACATGTTCTTTGGCTTGCTCTTTAGCCTCTGTAATAACCTTTTGGTGCATTTCCTTTGCGTGTTTAATCGTTTCTTCTTTTTGACGCTTTGCTTCCTTTTCTATTTCATCAGCCGCTTTTTTAGCCTCTTCCGTGCCTTCCTGTCTTAACCGGTTAGCTATTTTAATCCGTTCTAGGTATTCCACCTTGGCGTTCTTTATCGTTTCTTCTTTTTGCTCTAAACTAGTTTTCACAATTTCCGCTGCCTGTCGTGCGGATATAACGCCGCTTTCTAACTCTAGATGGCGCAATATCGCTAACTGCTCTTCTTCGCTTTCGGACAGGATGCGAATTGCATCATTTTTCATTTCTTCTTTGATTTTTTTAATTTCTTCTTGTTCACTTTTAGTTAATTGACGCTTTTCTTTACTAGCAGCAACAAGTATTTCTTCTATTTTTTGGTTGCCTTCTTCGGTTTTTCTTATCTGCGCATCGTACTTACTGGTAGTAATGTTTAGTATTTCTTCTTTTTCTTTTTCAGTTATATTTACAGCGTCTCTAAACATTTCATTCAAAATGTTAACAGAGTCTGTCTTTTGCTCGTTTAGTTTTTGAGTGATTTGGTCTTTCATGCTCCCAAAAGTTTCGGTAAGTGCTGTAGCCATTTCATTGGTAACTTCCTGACAACCCCAATTAAGCTGATTTAATGATTTGGTTGCAGTATCTTCTAAATCTAAAAACCCACCCACAGCTTGCTGGGTGGTTTCTGACACTTCATCACCAAATTGCCGAACAGCAGGAATGGCATCCTGCTTGAAATGCCTACAAAGAGCATTACCGGCCACTACAATAGATGCTATAGCCCCTACTGCTATACCAATTGGCCCCATAGCAAGAGTAACTGCAGCCCCTAATACCGGAAACCCCGCTGTTAATCCTGCTAATACAGTAGCCCCTCCTGCTAAAGCTGTAGACATAGCTGCAACACTCGTAATAACAGTACCAATAACCGACAATAAAGGCCCAAATACCAACAACAAAGGCCCAATAGCTGCAACTAACCCGGCTATAACTACAATAGTGCTTTTTACCCCTGGATTTAACTTAGAAAACCAGTCAACCGCTTTCTGTAATACCGCAACAATCTTCTCAAACGCAGGTAACAATGCTTCATATAACTGCAAAGCCGCACCTTCAATAGCAGATTTTAACTCTGTTAAACGTCCTTTGAGATTATCTTGCATTTCCTTTGCCATGCGCTCGGCTGCACCTGTACTGTTATTTATAGCACCTGAGAGCTTGTTATAATCTTCTTCCCCGGTATTTACTATAGCTAATGCCCCTGACATAGCTTCTTTACCAAATATTGTTGCTGCCGCTGCTGCCTGTTCTGCTTCGGTTAGACCGCCGAGAGAATCCCGTAAATTCAGCATCACTTCATCGAGAGACTTCATTGATCCATCGGTATGAGTGAGGGAAATGCCATATTGACTCATAGCATCCTGCATTTGTTTGGTGGGTTTTGCTAGGTTAGTGAGAATTGTGCGCAGGGCAGACCCAGATTGCGACCCTTTAATCCCTGCATTCGCCATCAAACCTAAGGCAGTTGCAGTATCCTTTGCTTCGTACCCTAATGCCCCAGCTACAGGTGCTACATACTTAAATGACTCCCCCAATAACCCGACGTTAGTATTGGAGTTAGATGCCGCTGCAGCTAACGTATCAGCAAATTCCCCGGCCCTTACTGCTTCCATTCCAAAAGCCGTCATTGCATCTGTAACAATGTCTGAAACTTTACCTAAATCTTCACCAGATGCTGCCGCAAGGTTTAAAACGCCAGGCAGGCCATCCATCATCTGCTGGGTGTCCCATCCGGCCATAGCCATAAATTTTAAACCATCTGCGGCATCTGACGCTGAAAACTTGGTGGTGGCCCCCATCTCTTTCGCTAAACTCTCTAATGCTTGCAAGTCCTTCCCTGTGGCCCCAGAAATAGCCCCTACTTCTGACATCCCGGCCTCGAAATCCATACCAGTCTTCGCAATAACTGCACCAAGGCCCACAATAGGGGCAGTGACCTTCATAGATAGGTTCTTACCAGCATCGGTCATTTTCTTGCCGGCATCTTGCAGGGCCTTACCATAATCTGCTAACCCTTTTTTAGTGGCTGCAAGTTGTTTTTCAAAATGTTTTAATTTTGATTCCGTTTCAACAAGTTCACGCTGGACTGCCCGATACTGCCCTTCGCCTATTTCGCCTTTACGGAATTGCTCATCCACTTGGGCCTGGGCCATTTTAAGACGGTCTAGTTTTTCTCTAGTAGTTGCTACCTGTTCTCCAAGTAGTTTTTGCTTTTGGGCCAACAATTCGGTATTTCCCGGATTAAACTTTAATAGGCGTTCAACTTGTCTTAATTCTTTCTGAATATCCTGAGAACTTTTGTTTACGTCTTTTAACGCCTTATTAAGTGGCTGCGTATCACCAGCTATTTCTATTGTAATCC
>JBMNOE010000029.1:0-28404 GCA_050942895.1 Christensenellales bacterium | reverse complement strand
AATGGCCTGAGGAAATTGGCGAGGAGACGCAAAGATGAAGAAAACGCATGCGTTTTCTTCATCTTAATGAAACTCGATCAACTTAAGCTATTCATACAGCAGATTGTACACGTCCTCATCCTCGCTGTTAACGAAGGTGGGAATGGCCAGCGCCGCTTCAGAAGGCTCCCAATCCTTTCCGTTCACCTGCAGTTTCACGTTTTCCACGCCATCAAATTGAGCGCAGGTTAGCATCAGCGATTTGATCGCATTCTTGCCGCCATCAACTTCATTAGCGATGTTGACAAACTCCTCAGTGAAATTGATCGTCACGGTGCCGCCGCTGCGTGTGACTGAGATCAGCGCCGCATCTGTGGGCAGCGTCGCCAGAAGCCCGCTGTTGGGCCTGGGGCCCTTTAGCAGCTCAAGCACAGCCGTCTCAAGATCATCATTGGAAAAGACCATGCGGGTTACCGGCACCATTGCCCCGGATTGCTGTGACTCAAAGTACAGCTCAATCTTGTTTACGCCCGTTACAGAGATCTGCTCGGTTAGGCTTTCAAGGTTGATATCGCTGCGGGAAATGGGCGCACTGACGTCGGTTCCGTTTTTAAGCGTCTCGATAGCGTGACCGTTTATCAGCAGTTGCACTTCCTCCACAGATTCAAACTCAGTGAGGGCGCAGACGACGGCGCTTACCATGTTCGCCTCGTCGATGGCGGATGCCCAGCTATTTGCGTTGGGCGACAGCGAGACGGTTGCCAGTTTGTCTGCGGTTATGTTGATATCAATCTCTGTACCTACAGGGATAACTGTCTCCAGCCCAAGGCTCGCCGCCTCGGCGCTGTTCTCCTCGCTGCCGACCATGAGGCTGAGAGTCGCTCGGGCGATTCCGTCCGCCCAGGGTATGGTTCTTGTGACCGGCACAATATAGCCGGCCGAGTCCTTGTAGTAAACGGTGGTTGTGCGGGTGGATTGAGAGACTTCACCCGCGGTTGGAATTTCCTCAACGGGAATCTCCAGGGTTGGCACGGCGGTGTCATCCTGTTTTTTGCAGCCGCCCATAAGCGCCAGGCTCACAATAATCAGCGCGGCCAAAATAACAGCAAGGTATCTTTTATGCATGACTCATCCTCCTGACAGCAAGTTTCATAGTTAAACCTATTATGCTTTGTAGAAAGATATGCTATAATAAACAAGTTATTACATGGTCGGAGGGTATTTTTTATGCCTATGGACGGTTTGATGCTGTTCAGCGTCGCCAGAGAGCTAAAAAGCCTGCTTATAGGCGGGAGAATTGACCGGATACAGCAGCCCGAAAGGGATGAAATACATATGATGATAAGGGCGGGCGGCAAGAACCACAGGCTTGTCCTTTCTTCAAGCGCAAATCACGCACGGGCGCATCTTTCGTCCGTATCGAAGAAAAGCATGGAGGTGCCGCCCCAGCTTTGCACCCTCATGCGCAAGCATTTGGTGAACGGCAGGATAATCGAAATAGAGCAGATCGGCCTGGACAGAATTATTAAGATTACCGTTGAAAGCATGGATGAAATCGGCGATTATACGACGAAATATATAATCGTGGAGATAATGGGCAGGCACTCTAACATCATTCTTTTAAACGATGAGATGCGCATTTTGGACAGCGCCAGCAGAATTACGGCGGAGATCAGCCGGGTGAGGGAAGTGCTGCCACATCTGCCTTACCAGCTTCCGCCCTCGCAGGACAAGCTGGACGGCCGCCTTGCAAGCGCGGAGGAGATCTGCGAAAAGCTGGAGAGCCAGCCATCGCAGACATTGGACAAGGCGCTGATGGCCTCCCTCAGCGGACTTTCTCAGCAGGCAGCAAGGGAGCTTTCATACAGGCTTTTGATGGACGAAAAGGCGCCGCCATCCCTTTGGCTTAAGCATGTTTTGACAATAAGCGGGGATGTGAAAAAGTTCTTCGATGAACTTAAGGACGAGGAAAAGCCGGTTTTGTTTTTGGTGGAGGGAAGCATCGCTGACGTGACATCCTTCGTGTATTCAAGCAGGCCGGAGGAAGGGCAGAGGGTGATGCCCTCCATGTCGCAGGCGCTGGATGAGTTTTACACAAAGCGGGACCAGAGCGAGCGAATGAGGCAAAAGACTTCCGCTATGCACAAAACCCTTTCATCTGCCCTTGAAAGATGCGAGCGCAAGCTGGCCATGCAGCTTGAAAAGCGGGAGGAGATCAAAAACCGCGACCAACTGCGGGTATACGGCGAACTGATTATGTCCAGCATATATAATATAAAGAAGGGATCCCGGCAGGCGAAGGTGACGGATTATTACACTGAGGGTTTGCCGGAAATAGAGATCCCCCTGGACGAGACACTGTCGCCCGCCGATAATGCCCAGAAATACTTTAAGATGTACAACAAGGCGAAGGCCGCCGCCGAGCTTGTGGAGGGCCAGATAAAAGAAAACCAAGAGGAGATGGAGTATCTTTCCGCGCTGATTTTGAACATGGAACATATCTCCGGCGAGGATGAGCTGGCGGAGATGCGCGAGGAGCTTGTCAAGGCCGGCTATGCACGCAGACAGATTAAAAAAAGCGACAAAGGATATGCAAAAAGAGGAGGAAAGCCGGCGAAGATAAAGGAGTCCAAACCTTACGAATTTAAAGCTCCGGACGGTTCCTTCGTTTATGTGGGCAAAAACAACGCCCAAAACGACAGGCTCACGTTCTCTGCCGCGCCGAACGACATCTGGCTCCACGCAAAGGACATGCCCGGCTCCCATGTGATCATTCGCCTGGAAGGGCAGGAAGGGCCATCAGACGAAACCCTGCTGTACGCAGCTTCCCTTGCGGCGAAGTTTAGCAAGGGCAAAAACTCATCCTTGGTGCCGGTGGACTACACAAGGCGCCGCTATGTGAAGAAGCCCGGCGGGGCAAGGCCGGGTTTTGTCGTTTATACAAACGAGAGGCAAATAATGGCAAGGCCCATGGAGTAGACTGTAATTTGGAGCGCTGATAAATGGTTTTTAGCGGCGGCTGTAAGGTTTTTATGCATTTTCGTTTGACCATGATTCGCTTTTTTACTATAATACATAGTGTAGCGGGGATTCTTGCATTGAAGGGAAGGGGCGCGTGTGAGCAAATATTCAAACGAAGGCCATGAGATGATACTCAAAAGAAAGCAGAGCCCTTGGCCGTATTATGTCGCCGGGGTGGTCTGGCTTTTATATGCGCTCATTTTCCCCATGTACAGAATATGGGATTTTATCATTGCGGCGGCCATCACCTTTGCGGTGTTTTTTTCCTGCAAGGCATGGCTGTTCAGGCCCTATGATATCTGGGTGAAGGCCCCCGCTGCCGGTTTTGAAACCGGCGATGCAGCCGCGGACGAGGTGCTTTCCCGGGGTGGCGAATATATGCGCAGGCTGCGGGCCGGCCGGGCGGCGATTGAAAACCTGATAGTGCGCGACAGACTGGAGAAGATCGCCGGGGTGGTGCAGAGCATATTCGCCCATGTTGCAGAAAACCCTCGCAAAGCTGTTCGAATAAGGAATTTCATAGACTACTATTTACCTACTGTGGTTAAACTGGTGGAGAAATATGCCGAGCTTGAGCGCCAGAGCATAAGGGGCGAGAATATCATCCAGAGCCTTAATGATATCGGCGGTGCATTGGACACGATAGAGCAGGCCTTTAAAAAGCAGTTGGACGCACTTTATGACGATACCGCCTTGGACATAATCACAGATGTTCAGGTGCTGGAAAAGATGCTGGCCGGCGATGGTCTTGCCGGTGGCATATACGAGAAAAACAACGGTTAAGCGGTTATTTTATAAAAGTTGTGGGAGGCACGCATTATGAATTATGATGAAAACACGCCCGTTCTGACACTGAATCCCATGGAAAAAGAAGAAGGCCAGGAGGGGAGCGAAAGCGCTGAGGTCAGCCTTTCCCTGGAGGAGCAGCGCCCTGTGGAGGTAATCCGCATGGACGAAAGCACATTAACCCCCGAAGAACGCAAGATGGTGGACGATTTTTCAAAGAAGATAAATATCACCGATTCAAACATGGTGATGCTCTACGGCGCTGACGCCCAGCGGAAGATGGCGGACTTTTCAGGCGGCGCTCTGGCGAATGTCCGCACGAAGGATCTGGGCGAGATCGGCGGAATGATCACCTCCCTCATAGGCGAGCTGAAGGGCATTGAGGATGTGGACGAGCCAAGGGGGCTTTTCGGAAGGCTCAAAAAAGGCAGCAACAGGCTTCAGCTGATGAAGGTCAAATATGACAAGGCCGAGGTTAATGTTGAAAAGATAACGGGAATATTGCAGGAGCATCAGGTGCAGCTCTTTAAGGACATCGCCATTTTGGACAAGCTCTACGACCGCAATCTGGTGAACTTCAAGGAGCTTACCATGTACATAATCGCCGGGAAGAAAAAGCTTCATAGCGTTCGAGAGAACGAGCTGAAGGAGATGATCGAAAAGGCGAAGAACTCCGGCCTGCCCGAGGACGCCCAGGCCGCCAACGACCTTGCCGCCCTTTGCGACAGATTTGACAAAAAGCTGCATGATCTAGAGCTAACAAGGGTGATATCGATACAGATGGCGCCCCAGATCCGCTTGGTGCAGAACAACGATACCCTGATGGCGGAGAAGATTCAGTCCACCATAGTGAACACCATCCCCCTTTGGAAGAGCCAGATGGTCATCGCCATGGGTCTTGCCCATTCACAGCAGGCGCTTCAGGCCCAGCGGGAAGTGACCAACATGACAAACGAGCTGCTGCGCCGCAACGCCGATGCTCTCAAGATGGGTACGCTGGAGACGGCTCGCGAGGCGGAGCGGGGCGTGGTTGATATCGAGACATTGAAATACACCAACGAGCAGCTTATTTCAACATTGGACGAGGTGGTGCAGATTCAGGCTGAGGGCCGTCAGAAGCGCCGGGAGGCTGAGGCGGAGCTGGGCAAGATTGAGGGCCAGCTCAAGCAAAAGCTGCTGGATATCCGCAATTAGTTTTCTCTGAAGCTATGGTTTAAGGGGAGAAGAATTTGGAAAAAAGAGTGGTTTTCTGGAGGGATAGCCGTTTTGCGGCCATTGTGATGGCGCTCCTGATAGTTTCAGGCTCTCTGCTGGGGGCCGGAAAGTCCCTTAGGGGGCTTAAAAATGCGGCGGACGCGGCCTTTTACTCAGGCGTGGGCAGCAGCGGCTTTTCAATACAAAGGGATCTGGATGAAAGAGTGATAAGCGCCACGAACCTGATCACCGTGGCCAGGCGCTATCTGCCGGAAAGCGACGGAGCCCTCCAAAGCTTTGTGAAGGCGCGGGATGATTTGGCCGGCGCCAATGGAATAAGGGAAAAATTCGACGCAAATGTGAAGCTTTCGGCGGCGGCGGCAGACCTGGTTTCACGGGCCGAAAGGGAGCCGCTGGATGATAGGGATGCGGCATATTTGAGGAGCATACCGGTGGACATGCAGTCCAGGAATGACACCATCAGCCGCGATGGTTACAATGATTTTGCCGCCCAATACAACGACACCCTTTCCCGTTTTCCCGCTAATTTCTTCGCGGCGGTTTTAGGCATAGGAAAAGCCGAACTGTTCCGATGATTTTGCATTTGCTTTTCGGGAACGGTATGGGACAGGAGACATATAAAATGAAAAAAATCCTTTCGATATTTTTTGCGGTCATAGTCCTGCTTGTTTTTTCCGCTACGGCGGGAGCGTCGGTGAACGTTCCGGATATGACCGAAGTATTCTATGCGGCCGATTATGCAGGCGTTCTGTCCGATGACACTATCGATTATATCGCTAAAAAAGGCTATGATCTGGCGGTGCAGACGGGCGCTGAGCTGGTGGTTTTAACCGTCGATTTCATGGACGGCTTTAACAGCGAGGAATATGCCAACGCGGTTTTTAACGAGTGGAAGCTTGGCGACCCCCAGAAGAACAACGGCGTTTTGATTCTTCTTGCGGTGGGCGAGGGCAAGTTCTGGGCGGTACAGGGCAGCGGGCTTGAGTCCAGCCTTTCAAGCGGAGCTTTGGACTCCATTCTGGCTGCAAACATGGAGGAGGACTTCGACGCCGGCAGATATGACGCTGCTGTCAGGAACACATATGACGCAATATATTCCAGCCTGGAGCGGATTTACGGTACGGTTCAAAGCTCTGACAACTCATACCAGATAATAGACGAGGGTTATTATGCTACGAGTGAAAGCCCGAGAGTTTCAGTTATGGCGATATTCATATTGATTGTTGCGGTGATCATAATCAGCAATGTGGTGCGCGCCATCACAAGGCCATTGGGCATGTTTAGGCCAAGAGGATATTACGGCGGCTGGTTTGGCCCCAGTCACTACCATCACCACCATCGCTCTCATAGGCCCCCGCGAAGCGGCAGCTTTGGCGGTGGAGGCCGTGTGAGCGGCGGCGGTTCCCGCGGCGGCAGTTTCGGCGGAGGCGGTCGCTCGGGCGGAGGGCGCGTGGGAGGAGGCGGCGGTTCACGTGGGGGCGGCGCAGGGAGAAGGTAAAGGCAGCGAGAGAGTTGTCCACGAATTTCCGCCGGTTTTCGACAAAATGACGTCCAAGCTGCTGATTTTGGGCACCATGCCCTCGCCGGCTTCGCGACAGGACGGCTTTTATTACGGCCATCCCCGCAACCGCTTTTGGAAGGTTATTTCAAGCCTGCTTGAAGCTGACGAGCCTAAAACCGCCGACGAGAAAAGGCGATTGCTTCTTCAAAACGGCATAGCCCTTTGGGATGTGGTGAAAAGCTGCGAGATCGCCGGCGCAAGCGACTTGAGCATCCGCAGCGCAGAGGCGAACGATATCGGAAACCTAATATCAGGGAGCGGCATAAGGGCCATCTTCTTCAACGGCAGAAAGGCCATGCAGCTATACAACTCCCTTTGCAAGGCTGTCGATCCCGGCGGGAAGGTGGAAAAAATCTGCCTGCCGTCCACCAGCCCGGCAAATGCTGCTTTCTCGCTTGAAAGGCTCAAGGAAGAATATAGAGTTATCCTCAGATATTTAAGTTGAAACAACGGAAATGGTGCGTCGGGAGGGCACAAGGGGGAGATTGCTGGGGCTCCGCCCCAGACCCCGCAAGGGGCAGGCCCCCAGACCCTTTTTCAATATGGCGCTGAGCGGGCCGCTCCTTGGAACAAAACCGGGGCGGCTTTTTATTGCAGGTCCTATCCTATGAGCAGGGCGGCGATTTCCCTTTTAAGCCTTTCTTTTAGTCTGTCAAGATCTGTTTCATCCGGCCTATGGGCATCGCTGTACATTTCCTCTTTCGGCAGCCACCAGACAGGGCCCTTGACTGGCGTATCATCCTTTCTTCGCGGTATTTTAACTTAAAACCGTGATTAAGGTCATGCAGCTCAAAGGCATGGCGCTCGCATAAAAACAGCGTGTAGCCCTTGAATCTTTGATAATCGCCCAAAACGACATAGCCCGCTCAATCAGCGCGATTCTCCGGCAAATCAGGCAATCCATCGGCTGTTCCCTCCTTTTTGTGATGAGGAAGCTTTGTGATGAGGAAAAAAGATATTGCCCCCGCGATTATTATTGCGCTCCCACCGATAATTCCCACCGGCAAAGGGCCTACGAAGGGGCTGGGGGAGATGCCGGCGCTGAGCAGCATCACCGGAGCGGCGGCAAAGCCGTTCATTGAGCCGTGGAGCAGGGCCGCAGGGATGGCGCTTTTTGCTCTGAAGGTGATGTATGAAAAAATGCCCGAAAGCAATATGCAAAAGGCAATCATCGCCAGAATGCCGCCCCAGGGAAAGAAGGCGTAGTCAAGGCCGTAGTTATGGCCCATGGCGATCATGGGCGCGTGCCAAAAACCCCATATGGCTCCGCTGATGAGCGCCGCGTTTGCCGGCGAATATCTTTGCGCAAGCTTCGGCAGGAGATAGCCCCGCCAGCCCAGCTCTTCGCCAAGGGCGGGGATGAGGTTGAGAATCGGCGCAAGAAGTACGGATTGTGCGATTTGTGCCCAGAAAATCATGCCCATGAGCGAAGGGTCAAGGCCGGATGTTTGTGCGAAGGCCGTCATGGAGGGGTCAAAATGGGCGGGGCAAAGCAGGAAGTAAAGGGTTGCGCCCAGGGTTATCAGCAGGGGCATGAGCAGCCAGGAGAGGACATAGCGCCCGCCGTTGCCCCTAAAGCGGGGCTTGATATACATGTTTTTAAAGCCCTCTTTTGTGATGAGACGCGTTATTATGGAGGCTACGGCAGGGCAGAGCATACAGGCCGCCAGAGCTATTGATGCAAAGGGATTGTACAGCCCGCCGTTCAGATACAAAATAAGGCATATGCCCCATGTGAGGACGAAGGCTATCACCAGGAATATGCCCGTTCTTTTCATGTTTTTCATGCTTTTCATCCTTTCCCCGCTATAATATTATTTCTCAATAGTCGATAATTAAAGTATAGCACAGTGAAAGCGGTTTTAATATGTAGCTGTGGAACATCCTTGCTTTTTTTGGTATAATGTTGGGGAAGAAAGCAGCTTTTGGGAGGAGTTTATGGAGTTTTTATATCATAATGATTCATATATGAGGGAGTTTGACGCGGTCGTTACCGAAGTTTCCCAGAGGGAGGAGGGCTTTGCGGTCACCCTTTCGCGCAGCGCTTTTTATTATACATCCGGCGGCCAGCCCCATGACACCGGCACCCTGGGCGGCGCAAAAGTGCTGGATGTTTTTAAAGAAGGGGAGAAAATTCTGCACATTGTTGACAGCCCCCTGAAGGAAGGGGACGCCGTTCGCGGGGAAATAGACTGGCAGCGCAGGTTTGACCACATGTGCCAGCACGCGGGCGAGCACATGATCGCCTGGGCGATTCGGCAAAAGTTTGGCGGCACCACCATCGGGCTGCATTTAGGGGCGCAGGTTTCCACAATAGATGTGGACATGCACGGCGCGCCCATGAAGCTCTCCCCGCAGGATATATCAGACATTGAAAACATGGTGATGGAAAAGATACTCGCCAATCTGCCGATAGACTGCTGGTTTCCCTCCCCAGAGGAGCTGGAAACGCTGCCCCTGCGCAAAAAGCCCACAGTCAACGAAAATGTGCGGGTGGTTGGCATCGGCGGCTTTGAATATGTCGCCTGCGGAGGGACGCATCCCCGCTCGACGGGGGAAATCGGCATGGTTAAAATCGTGGATGCAAGGCCCAACCGAGGGAAGTTGCGGGTGTCATTTTTCTGCGGAATGAGGGCATTCAGGGCCTTCCAGCTATTGCAGCGGCAGGCGGACGAAGCCTGCGCTCTTCTAAGCGCAAGCTGGGAGAACCTGTCGGAGAATGTCTCCTTGGCGCTGGAAAGGCAAAGGCAGGCCGAGGGCGAGCTTTTGGCCTTGCAGATACGCTCGCTCCTTTCAAGGGAGGAGGAGTTGCTTTCAAAGGCAAGGCTCTGCGCCGAGGGCAGGGCGGTTTTCGCTTCCTTCGATATGGCGGGGGAGGAAGCCATAAGAGCCCTTGCGTCGAAATTAGCGGAGCAGGGGGATGTGATCGCACTGGTTTTTTCAAAGGAAGAAGGGAAGATAAGCGCGGTTTTGGCCAGGGGAGGGGATATTCCCGTTCATATGGGAAATCTTTTGAGGGAAGTCTTTTCCGGCCACGGCGGAAAGGGCGGAGGAAGGCCTGAATTTGCCATGGGCAGCCTTCCGCAGGACGCTGATATGGACGCTTTAAGGGCCGGGCTCATGGCTGCACTTTCCTGACGACGATCTCGTTGCTGATGTTCGAAGCGATTTTAATGCCCTCATCCGCCGCAAAAGAGATCAAAGGTGAGCTTGCTTCGCTGACGATGAAGGCGGCGCCTATGGTCAGTATCCTGGAGGCGGAAACGCTGCTGCCGTTGCCCAGCAGCAGATGCTTTATGCGGCCCCTGTCGTCGATTTTAATATCTGCTGTCTCGCCAAGGAAATCGCCCGAGGGGGTATAAACGCCGGAGCCTATGCCCATGCGGCAGTCGCAGGCATAATCAGGTATCTCGTCATGAAGGCGCAGCGGCGTGATCTGATCGCGGGAGCTTATCATCACAGCGCGGGCGCTTATGCCGGTTATCCCTCCGAAGGGAAGGTAGGCGGCGTTCTCATACCAGCTTTCGGGCCTTGCCAGCAGGCAGAGAAGCTGGGGGCAATCGCGCCTGAGCAGCCAGCCTATGGTTTTGCTGACGATATCGCCTGAGCTTATATCGATTATGGGCAAGTCCAACATTTTGCTTAGAAACATTTTCAACTCTCCTTTGAACCGGCGGGGTATGCTGATTAAAACAGTAGAAGCCTGTGTTCTTTGAAAAGGTATGTGAGCCGCTGGAAGTTTATGCTATAATTATAGATAGCTATTTCTTTGGGAATGATAATATTATTAATGTGCATGTAAAACTGGACGAGCAAAGGAGGCGCGGTATGGATTTCACTGTTACCTACATATCCAACAGCGGGTTTTTGATCGAGACGGACGAATATATTTTTCTCATCGACTACCAGGGGGATCAGCCGTCATTGGTGAACGATTCACTGCTTGAAAAGGGAAAGAAGCTGATAGTGCTGGCCAGCCACGGCCATGGCGACCACTTTTCACCGAGTATTTTGGCATTTGCTGAAAAAGCCGGCGCACGCCTTTTGCTCTCGGACGATATCCGCGCCGGAACCGCTGCGGGCATTGAATATATAGCTCCGCTTCAGGTGAAGGAGATGTTCGGCCTTGAGATCGAGGCATATGGCTCCACTGATATGGGCGTCAGCTTCATGATAAACATTCAGGGCAAGAGGGTTTTCCACGCAGGCGATCTCAACTACTGGCACTGGATGGACGAAAGCACATACGAAGAAATCGACCAGGCAAGGCAGTTCTTTGAAAGGGTTATGGCGGATATAAAAGGGCCGGTGGACATTGCTTTTTTCCCGGTGGACCCAAGGCTGGGCAGCCAGTATGACCTGGGTGCGGACATATTCATCGAAAGGTTCAGCCCCGGCATATTTTTCCCCATGCACTTCAGGAACGACAGCTTTGCCGCCTTTGACTTTGCATCAAAGCACGAGAAACAGACCGGTAACATGAAAAAAACTGAAATAATCCCCCTGACTAAGGCGGGAGAAAAATACGGAGGAAGCATATGAAGTTCACAATGGTTCACAACAACATAAACGTGAGCGATCTGGAAAAATCGCTGGAGTTCTACAAGGAGGCCCTTGGGCTTTATATCGCCCGCGAAAAGGACGCCAAGGACGGCAGCTTCAAGCTGCGCTATCTCGCCGACGGCAACTCCGACTGGCTGCTGGAGTTGACATGGCTGCGGGACCACCCGCAGAAGTACGATCTGGGGGAAAACGAGATACATCTGGCTTTCCGCACGGACGACTTTGACGGCGCCTTCAAAAAGCACAAGGAGATGGGCTGCGTCTGCTATGAGAACGAGTCCATGGGCATATACTTCATCGAAGATCCCGACGGATATTGGCTGGAGATAGTGCCCACCAGGGAGTAGGATGCCCCCTATTATGATGGCGTGACCTTCGGCAACAATCAAAACGAGCCCGTCTTTTGGATATGGGATGAAAATAAATGGGGAAGGTCAAACGAGGGCGCCGTATGCCTTGTTTTTGATTGCGACGACCATGATAAGACATACAATGAGCTTCTGGAGGAGGGCATTTGCCTTAACCAGCCCAAAACTGCCATATTGGGTGGGAAAAATCTGTTCGTCAAGGACACTGATGGCAACACCATACTCATTCTTTAAATAAAAGATATGTAACAGCAAGCGCTGACGGAGAAATCCGGCGGCGCTTTCTCTTATGCATTTTTGTTTTTTCCAAGAATGATACCTGTAAAGCAGGAGCAAAAAACGCGTTAAAGTGCTAATGTAGACCTATTAAATGAAGGCTTGATGATAAAAAGCTGCAAATATTTTATTTATTTTCATTTTAAAGAAGGATTATTGCATGATTTGCAGAATAAGATATCACTAATAAATGTGGCAGTTTGTTCATTTATGATGAAAACAAAAAACGAGGGGATTGAAGCATGGAATTATCAAGAAAAGCACGGGCGGTTCAGGGCTCGGTTACGCTGGCAATAGATGCAAAAGCAAAGGAGCTTAAGGCTCAGGGGAAGGATGTCATCGGTTTTGGCGCCGGTGAGCCGGACTTTCCGACGCCTGAATATATCTGCGAGGCGGCCAGAAAGGCTCTTGCCAGCGGCATGACTAAATACACCCCCGTGGCGGGCACCCATGAGCTTAGAAAGGCCATATGTGACAAGCTGAAAAGCGAAAACGGCCTCGACTATGCGCCGGAGCAGATCGTGGTTTCCTGCGGGGCGAAGCACAGCCTTTTTAACGCACTTCAGGCCATTTGCAACCCCGGCGACGAGGTGATAATACCCGGGCCTTACTGGGTCAGCTACCCGGAACTGGTGAGGATGGCCGATGCCAGTCCAGTGATGATAAACGCGCCGGAGTCCCAGGGTTTTAAGGCCAGCGCAGAGCAGATAAAGGCCGCCATCACCCCGAGGACGAAGGCGATAATCATAAATTCGCCCAACAACCCGAACGGCTTTGCCTACACGGCGCAGGAGCTTGGGGATATCGCCGATGTCTGCGTTCAAGGGGGCATATTCGTCATATCGGACGAAATATACGAGCATCTGCTCTATGATGGGCTTAAGCATGTCTCCGTTGCGTCCTTTGGCGAGCAGATCAAAAAGCAGACCATTTTGGTGAACGGGCTGAGCAAGTCCCACGCCATGACGGGCTGGAGGATAGGCTACACCGCCAGCGAGCTGAACATCGCCAAGGTGATGACAAACTTCCAGAGCCAGAGCACGTCAGCGCCCAACTCAATTGCCCAGTATGCGTCGTATATCGCCCTTAAGGAGCCCAGCGGCGATATGGAGAAGATGCGCTGCGAGTTCGAGAAAAGGCGCAATTTCCTTGCAAAGAGGATAAATGAAATTGACGGCCTTTCCTGCATATTGCCCAAGGGCGCGTTCTATATAATGATGAACATATCAAAGGTTTTGGGCAGGAGCTTTAATGGCAAGGTGATCGACAGCCCGATGGCCTTCACGGAAACACTTTTGGACAGCAAGCTGACGGCGGTGGTGCCCGGCGAGGGCTTCGGGGCGAACGAATTCGTCAGGCTTTCATATGCGACGTCGATGGACAATATCTCCCGGGGGATCGACAGGGTTGAAGAGTTTGTAGGGGAACTGAAATAGGCGACAATATTAAGAGGAGGAAGCAATGTTAGAGTATAATAAAAGATCGAATGTGCTTGAACAGGCGCAGTATAAATACCAGCTTCAGGATGTGAAAACCCCAAACCTGTACAGAGATCTGTTCGAATACAGCTCTGTGCCGAAGGTGGCTTTTAACCATAGGGTGGTTCCGATGCAGATGCCCGAAGAAATCTGGATTACAGACACCACCTTCCGGGACGGTCAGCAGGGGTTCAGGCCATTGAGCGTGAACCAGATAGTGGATCTTTTCAAGCTTATGTCGCGACTGGGCGGCCCTAACGGCATCATCCGCCAGAGTGAGTTTTTCCTTTACACCGAAAAGGACAGAGAGGCCCTTCGCCGCTGCATGGATTTGGGATATCGCTTCCCGGAGATCACCAGTTGGATTCGCGCCGTTGACAGGGACTTTGAGCTGGTCAAGAGCATGGGCGTAAAGGAGACGGGCATTTTGGTTTCCTGCTCAGACTACCACATATTCAAAAAGATGAACATGACAAGGGCTCAGGCCATGGATCAGTACCTTGGCGTTGTAAAGAGCGCTCTTTCAAGGGGCATCATTCCCCGCTGCCATTTCGAGGATATCACAAGGGCGGACTTCTACGGCTTCGTGGTGCCCTTCGCCACAAAACTGATGGAGCTTGCAAGGGAAAGCGGCATAGCGATAAAAATCCGCGCATGCGACACAATGGGCTTTGGCGTTTCGTTCCCGGGCGTGGCTTTGCCCAGAAGCGTTCAGGGCATAATGTATGGCCTGCGCCACTACGCAGACGTGCCCTCCCGCTGGCTTGAGTGGCATGGGCATAATGACTTTTACAAGGTCGTCACAAACGCTTCCACCGCCTGGCTTTACGGCTGCAGCGCCGTCAACTGCTCGCTCCTTGGCATCGGCGAGCGCACAGGCAACTGCCCCACGGAGGGTATGGTCATGGAATATGCTGCCCTTCGCGGCCATAACGGCGGCATGGATCTTACCGCCATCACCGATATCGCTGAATATTTTGAAAGGGAGATCGGCTATGAGATTCCGCCGCGCACGCCCTTCGTCGGGAAGAGCTTCAATTCCACCCGGGCGGGCATCCACGCCGACGGCCTTCTCAAGGATGAGGAGATATACAATATATTTGACACCACCAAGATACTCAACCGTATGCCCACGGTGGCCATCGATTCCTTCTCCGGCAATGCGGGCATCGCCCACTGGATGAACGCCTACTTTGAGCTGAGCGGCGAGAACACCGTCGATAAGCGCAATGCCACCGTTTTGGCCATGAAGGAAAGGGTCGACCGGATATATGCCGAGGGGCGCAACACCACAATGAGCAACGGCGAGCTCAAGGCGATGTTCAAAGAGATAGACCCACAGCTTTACGAAAAATGCAGGGAGATCGCCGGGGGCGACTGATAAACAGCCTTGCAGACGAGCCTGCTTAGCCTGCGGATTTCCGCGGGCTTTTTTCACAGATTGTTTTAAAGACGATTTTTCATGAATGGATATTTTCGGAGGAAGCGATGAAAGCAAATAAGAAGATCATTTTTGAATATGGAAAGTTTTTTCCAACCTGCCATGCATCGACCATTTTACCCCTTGAAAACGGGGACATACTCTGCGCATATTTCGCCGGAACCCGGGAAAAGCACGACGATGTTGGCATTTGGATCTCCAGAAGGGTGGGCGGGATCTGGCTTGAGCCGGAGTGCATCGCAAAGGATGAGCATACGCCCCACTGGAACCCTGTGCTTTTTGAAAGCGGCGACGGCATTATAAGGCTTGTGTACAAGGTGGGCGCCCATATACCCATATGGCAGAGCAGGAGCAGGATATCTGAAGACGGCGGCCGAACATGGAGCGCGCCATTCCTGTATCCGGAGCCCCACAGCGCATGTGGGCCGGTGCGCTCAAAGCCGCTGCTGCTCAAAAATGGCGATATGCTGGCGCCGAACTCAGTTGAAACCGACGAGCAGTGGCTGCCCTTCATCGATATTTCCAGGGATGGCGGCAAAAGCTTTGAAAAGTTGGCGGATATCCCCGTGAACATAGACGATGAAAACGCCCCTGAATTCATGAGCGGAAAGGGCGCCATACAGCCCACCCTTTGGCAGAGCAAGAGGGGCGTCCACGCATTTTTGCGCACAACTGCGGGGGCCATCTACCGAAGCGACTCCTTTGACGGCGGCCGAACCTGGTCGCTGGCCCGGCGAACGGAAATCCCCAACAACAACAGCGGCGCTGAAACCGTCAGCGATGGCAAAAATCTTTACATGGTGTTGAATCCGGTTTCAAATGCGGTAACGCCGTCGAAGGGAGTGCGCCATCCACTTTCGATAATCAAATTCAAAAGCCTTGACGACGATGATTATGAGGAGTTTTTGCAGCTTGAACGCAGCCCCACCCAGTATGAAATGGATGAGGCGAAGCAAAGATACAAGGATAACGCCTATGCCGGGCGGGTGGAATACTCTTATCCTGCTGCCTTCATCAGGGGCGGGAAAATGTATGTGAGTTATACATATTGCCGCCGCCAGATCGCCGTTTGGGAAATAGAGCTTTAGCTAAGCCTTGTCCGCTGCTATCAAAAGGCAAAAAACTCATAAAAATTCAGACGAAGGTTTGCTAAATCCTGTTAAACAATCTATACTGAAGATGGGAGGTGTAAATATGCGCAACTTAAAGGATACATATGTGCTCAACAACGGCGTTCAGATACCCTGCGTGGGCTTTGGCACATGGCAGGTTCCCGATGGAAACATAGCGGTTGAGTCTGTGGCGATAGCGCTTGAAAACGGTTATGTCCATATAGACACTGCGGCGGCCTACGACAACGAAAGCAGCGTCGGCAGGGCGGTAATTGAAAGCGGCATCGACCGAAAGTCACTTTTTATAACAACGAAAATCCCCAACTATGTTCGCGGCTATGAGCAGGCAATTTCGCAGATAGACAAATCAATAATGCTCCTGGGGACCGATTATATCGACCTTATGCTGATCCATTGGCCGGCGCCCAAGCTTTTTAGGGACACATGGGAGCAGAGCAACGCTGAAACCTGGCGGGCGATGGAGGATGCGGTGAGGGACGGCAAGCTTCGCGCGATAGGCGTCAGCAACTTTTTGCCCCATCACATGGAGGCGCTTAAAAAGACCGAGAGGATGGCCCCTGCCGTAAACCAGATTCGCCTTTGCCCGGGGGATGCCCACCAGCCTACCATCGACTACTGCGAAAAGCGGGGGATATTGCTGCAGGCATACAGCCCACTGGGAACGGGCGCGCTTCTGGGCCTTCCTGAGCTTGTAAAGCTTGCTGAGATCAAGGGAAGAACCCCGGCACAGCTTCTTCTGCGCTGGAGCCTGCAAAACGGCTTCCTGCCGCTGCCCAAGAGCGTAACCAAAGAGCGGATCATCTCAAACGCCCAGATATTCGACTTCGACCTTACAAAGGACGAGATGGAGCTGATATCCAGGCTTTCGGCGGAGGAAATCTCCTTCAGAGATCCGGACACAAGACCCTTCTGATTTTCCTATAACCGAAGCAATTAAAGACGGGAGCCCTTAGCGGTTCCCGTTTTTGTTTTCCGCTGTCGTGCCGCCCGCCATGCTCGGCGATAGCGCTGTACATATCCATAAAATGATGTTAATATTACCAAAAGAGAAGTAATCAAAAATCGGGAATTTTGGCGCAGGGGATGCTATGTTGGCACTGCAGGAAAAAACGCAATAGAGATTCAGGAGTATATTGCCAAGCAGTTAGAATAAGACCAGTTGAGCGAACAACTGACATTGGCAGACATGGGCCTGTTTATGGGTAGCAAGTAACAGGCTCCCCGCACATGCCAAACCGTATAACCCCCATTTAGGGGCGGCTGGCAGTAAAGGCTTAGCCAGCTAAAGAAATCCCCCGTTTGGGTCGGGGGATTTTTATCGGAATATGCTGTCGGGGCAAAGCTTCGCTACTTCGCTTTATCCGCTTCGGCGGCGTTTTTTCGAGCGTCCGCCTTGTCTGCGCGCATTTCGTCCAGGGTTTTTTCCTTCAGACGAATTCCCGTTATGTTCTTTGGGGCAATGTGGGTTTCAGGGTCGGCGAAGCGAACCTTTGCGCCCTCGATCTCCCGCGCGTACTGGGGCAGCCACTTTGACTGGGCTATGAGCAGCTCATCCACCATCTGGAATATTTCCGCCGGATTGCATACCGCGCCGGTCAGCGGGTCCATCAGCATGGCCTGGCGCAGCAGGTTGATATCGCCGCGGACCGCCGCTTCAACCGCAAGCCGCTGCACCCAGATGCTCTGGGAGCATATGGCCGCACAACCCAGGGGCAGATCGCCCACCTTTGGGATGTTTATGCCGTTTGCGTCCACATAGCCGGGCACCTCCACAACTGATTCATAGGGTAGGTTGGTGATGCAGCCCTCGTTCATAACGTTGAAGTGGCCCCGGTAAACCCGCCCGGTCTCCAGGCCTTCGATTATATAAGAGCCGTGCTCATTGCTGCGGCTTTCAGGAAGATACCGGTGGGCAGGCCCCTTCATCCAGTTGGGGAAGTCCTCCTCAAACCAGTTGCGCCCCTCGCGGCACACTCGCAGATAGCCGCCCGTTTCACCGTTGATCCACTTGCCCAGGTCAATCCAGCTTGCAACCTCGTCCGGGCGCTTTCGGTACCAGGCGACATATTCCGACAGGTGGCCGTTGGATTCGGTGGAATAATAGCCGAAGTTCTTCAGCATGTCAATGCGGACCTTCTCGGTGCGGCTCAGTTCTTCGTTTGCCTCGTAAGCGGGCAGGATTTTAGGCAGCACATCCTCGCCCTTATGCTTAACGGAGATATACCAGGTCTGGTGGTTGATGCCGGCGCAGATGATGTCCACGTCCTCCGGCTCCTTGCCCAGCGCCTGTGCGATCTGCTTATGCCCGCCCTGCACGCCGTGGCACAGGCCCAGGGTTTTGACGCCGCCATATTTGTTGGCGGCCCAGGTCATCATGGCGTTGGGGTTTGCGTAGTTGAGGATTATCGCGCCGGGCTCCGCCACCTGGCGGATGTCCTCGCAAAGATCCAGCATCACAGCGATGCCGCGCTGGCCGTACATGATGCCTCCCGCGCAAAGGGTGTCGCCCACGCACTGGTCGACGCCGTATTTGAGGGGGATCTCCACATCCAGCTCGAAGGCCTCCAGCATTCCGATGCGGAAACAGACCACCACATAGCGCGCGTCCTTCAGCGCCTCACGGCGGTCGGTGGTGGCGTGAATTCTGATGGGAATGCCGTTGCTTTCCAAATCCCGCTGGCAAAGCTGGGCGACCATATCCAGGTTATGGGGGTTTATATCCATGAAGGACACGTCGATATCATGGAACTCCGGCACCGTCATCAGGTCAGAAAAGAGCCTGCGGGTAAACCCGACGCTGCCCGCGCCGACGAATGTGATCTTGAACGACATGATGCTACCTCCTATATCTCTTTCACATGTTATTTAACAAATTTGAAAAGGGCAATGCGTCTATTTTTTGCTGTGCAGTATTGTCTTTGCGTTGTCCACCTGCCCCGGGCTTATTTCATGGGTGGAATATCTGGCCTCGTCGTAGCTTTGCCTGAAAAGATCCTTGTCGCCGGATATTTGAAGCCTGGGATTATTCATCAGCTCTCCCGGGGTCATGCAGCTTGCGTCCACGCCGATGGCAGCCGCTCTTTGCAGCAGCACCTGATAGACATAGCGGATCCTCTCCTTCACGGAAAGCTTCTCCCAGTTTTTGGGCCTTATAAGCAGCTTTTTAACCCTGTCCTTAAAGGTGTTCATAAACTCATCGCCGGCCTCTTTGATGGTTTTCAGGGTCTGGGTTTCATCGGCATAGCCGTCGTTATATGCCTCTATGAACACGCTTAACTTTTTCTTTATGAAGCGGTACAGCCATCTGCCGCCGAAATACAAGCCTAAAATCGCGCCGACAATCAGCGCTATAACCACCAGCCATTGCACTATAATCCCCAGAATGTCCCAGAATCGGCTGCTGGTTGCGTCTTCCATCAGCTCCGGGGGAATACCCGTGCCGCCTCCGCCGCCGCCGGAGGATGAATCAGCCTCGCCTCCTGCGAACTTTTCAAAGAGCCAGAGAATGAAAAAGACTATATTCTGGAAAAGGCGCACAAAAGCGCTCCTCAGGGCGGCGATATTGGCCAGAACTACCGTGAGAGCGACCACCACCAGGGTGTATCCGGCATTGAGCGCCCTCATGCGCCTGGAAGCGCCTTTGCGCACTGAAACGTTTGAGGCGGTGGCATAGTAGTTATAAAGCGGAAGGGATATGCAGATGAAAACCATGCCGCCATAGCCCAGCAGATGGTGGCCGGACATCTCGCTGGTGAACATGAGCATGTATATCAAAAGATATGATGCCGCGGGAAGAGCCAGGTGGCCGCCCCTGTAGACCTGATCAGCCGGTCTTGTGCAGATCAAAAGACAGTATAAAAACATGACAAGGCCCGCGGCGGCTGTCAAAGTGCTGCCCAGATTAGCGCCCGCAACAATAAAAAAGCCGGCCGTTACCGCCAAATATGCGGGAATGCCCAAAATCAGCTTTGGCAAACTGGAAAAAAGCCCTGCAAAATAGGCTGAGACTGCCAGCAGCAGCGCATAAGTGCAATCAAGGGCCAGATTTGTTCCCATAAGCCGGCTTATGAGAAGATAAAAAGGGAAGAAGGACAGCGCTTCGTAAGGGGCTAAAAGAACGCGCAGAAAACGGCTTTTAACGGTGGACTTATCCATTTTACTCCTCCCCCTTAAGCATATAATAGTCGATGCTGTTGCCCCTAAGGGCGATATCAGCGCATATATTGTCCAGCAGCGGTGAGCGGTAGCAGGTGATCAGCAGCACATCATGCTCCTTAAAGGGCGGCAGATCCGCCAGGAACTGATGAAAGCTGTGCTTCCTTGAAACGCGCAGTTTGGCGAAGCAATCCAGCAATATCTCCCTTTGTTCGTGGCCGCTGGCGGGGCTGATGAAAACATCATCCTTGCTGTCGGTCATGGAGCCGTTCGTGGCGAAGCCCACCTCAACGCCGCTGTTTAGAAGATGCAGCGCGATGGAGGTGGCCACCCTTATGCCCTCCTCTATAAGCGGGCGGGCCGCCATGGGGATCTCCCCCCAGACATTTTCATCCGGCTGTGTGTTTAATATCATCAGCAGCTTTGGTGAGGCGGTGAAATCATACTGCTTGACCTTAAGGCTGCCCGTGGCGGCGGAAGCGCCCCAGTGGATGGACTTCATCGGGTCGCCCATGGCATAATCGCGGATGCCGCCGTATATGAACACATCAGGGAGTATGAATCTTTTAACTATCAGATCCCCCTGCCACTTAAGGGAGGGAAGAGGGATGCTTTCAGCCGATATAGGCGCAGGATAAACCGTGATGGAGCTTTCAAGCTCTGCGTTTACCGTTCGTCTGATTATCCCCAGCAGATCACCGCCCGTCAGCACTGCCGATGTCGCCTTATAATAGCCGCGGCTCACGCATTTTACCCGGTGGCGGCGGGTTATCTGCTGAAAAGGCGAAAGGGTGAAGGCGGAGCGGTGGTAAAGTTCGCCCTCCACGTCCAGATCCTGCTTTGCGCCCACGATGCTCAGCTCCTTCGGCACCCGCGATTCAACCAATATCCACGGCGCAGGCAGGAGCTTATGGTTGGCGATTATCTCCACCATCTCCATTTCCTCACCCTCAAACAGCTTGCTTTTGGTGAAGTAGCGCCTATATGTGATTTTGCTTACAGAAAAGCGGCCGAACAGCAATAGCTGCACCACGATGAGTATCAGCGCGCTGGCGGTCACCCAAAACACGTTTTGCATTTGTTCTCTCTTTCTTTATAAACAGGCTATAAATAAAGCTGCACAAAATGTCCTAAAGAGGGGCTTCCGTGGGGACGGGCGTCTGCCTGAGTATCTGAGCGATCACCTCTTCGGATTTATCCGCGCGCCCGTAAGCGCCCCTGACGATAACCCTGTGGGCCATGACGGGAACGGCCAGCTTTTTAACATCGTCCGGGGTGGCATAGTCGCGGTTTTGAAGGGCGGCATATGCCTGGCTGGCCCGCATCAAGGCCAGGGCGCCCCTGGGGCTTACCCCCAAAGTGACCTGCTCCATCTTTCGTGAGTTTTCACAAAGGCTCACTATGTATTCCATTATGGCAGGGGAGACATGAACCTTCTTTATTTCCTCCTGGGCTTCAACTATCTGCTGAGCGCTGACCACAGGTGCAAGCTCCTCAAGAGGATCGTCGTTTATGAAGCGGCTAAGTATGCCTATGGAGCCGTCCGTGTCCGGGTAGCCCATCCTAAGGCGTACCATGAAGCGGTCAAGCTGCGCCTCGGGCAGGGGAAATGTGCCTTGGATCTCCACCGGGTTTTGCGTCGCCACCACTATGAAGGGCGCCGGAAGCGGGTATGTATTGCCGTCCACTGTGACCTGCCTTTCCTCCATGCACTCCAAAAGGGCGGACTGGGTTCTGGGCGTGGCCCGGTTGATCTCATCCGCCAGCACCACGCCGGCGAAAATGGCGCCTTTTTTAAACTCGAAGGTGATCTTTTGCTGATTAAAAACGCTCAGGCCCGTCACATCGGAGGGAAGCAAATCCGGCGTGAACTGTATGCGCTTAAACTCGCAGTCGATAGAGCGGGAGAGGGATTTTGCCATCACTGTTTTCCCCGTGCCGGGAACGTCCTCCAGGAGCACATGGCCCTTGGCCAGAACGGCTGTTAGTACCAGCTCGATTATATCATCCTTGCCGACGATAACTTTTGCTACATTCTTTTTCACATTTTGTGCAAGTTCATGTATCATTCTTTGAAGGCCCTCTTTTTCTTTTTTCTTATTTTTAATACATATAATATTAATTATATCACCAACTGATTCCGAAAACAATCAAAAGAAAAGCCCCGCGCCGGATTTAAAAAGGCGCAGAGCTTTTCATGGTTGTTTTGGTTTATCTATTATTCGGCCAATGCGGCGGCATCGCTGTCTATCGTTCCCATGATTTCACTCCAAGCGGCTTTCAGGCGGGTGTGGCTTGCGGAGGACATGGTTCCGGCGCTGTCGTAATAGTCCTGCATTTTAACCACTTCAAATATATATGTGCCGCTTTCAGATATCTTGTCTATCCATATGGGGGTGAAGGTGGGGGAATTTACGGTGACCTCCCCGCTGGCCACGTCCTTTTCGATGTTTATGTTGAGGACTATGCCGCTATCCTGGCGCACATCGCGGTATTCGGAGACGAAGTTCCCCAGGCTGTATGCCACTATGCCCCGTGCCTGGCTGCCGTCATTCCTATCGACCGTCTTGTTTGTGATGCGCTGCACCATCTGGGTGTGGGTGCCCAAAATCACATCGGCGCCGGCGGTGAGCATGGCCTCCGCCAAACTCCTCATGGTGGAGGAAGGCTCGTTGGTGAAAAGCTCTCCCCAGTGCAAAGCGACTATAACAACCTCCGCGCCCTTTTCTCTTGCTCGGCCGATATCAGCCAGTATGTCCTCCCTCTTGGAGATGTTGACTGCAAAGCTCTGCTGGGCAGTCGTCAGGCTCTGCAGATTTCCCCGCACGTCCTCCGTGTATGCCAAAACGGCGATCTTTATTCCCTTCACATCCACAAGCTGCAGGCGGTTGGCCTCGGCCTCCTCCTGGGAATTATAAGCGCCAAAATGAGCGATTCCCGCCTCGTCCAGCTTGGCGGTGGTCTGCCTGATGCCGTCCATGCCATGGTCCAGAATGTGGCTGTTTGCAAGGGTTACAGCATCAATCCCCGCCTCTTTCATGGCATCGATAACTGAAAAGGGGGAGTTGTACTGGTTTCTTCCGCTGTAGGCCGCCGTGGCCGTGTCCAATGTGACGGTTTCAAAGGATGCGATTGTAAAATCAGACTTAAGAGAGTCGGCAATTTTCGAAAAGAGCCTTGTAAAGTCATAGCCGCCGGTGGAGCTGTCATATGCGCCGGCAAGCACGTCAGTCTGTATGGCGATATCGCCCACTGCTTTTATGCTGATGCTGATTGTGTCCTCGTCGCCGGGGGCGGGTGAGGGGCTGATATCAGGGCTGCCGGACGGGTCGGCCGTATCAGGGCCCGGCGTGGGTACAGGCTCGGGAGTCATTGACGGCGAAAGGGTGGCGATGGCGTATATCTTCGTTTTTTCAGCGTTGTTTTGGGCCGTGATGATGATGATCGCCAACAGGCCTACTATTATGGCCAGGGCCACTCCGATGAACATCATCAGACGCTTATTGCTTCCTGCGGCACTTTTTCTATACATAACTCCACCTCGTCGGGTAAATGATAATTTTCAAAATAGCTAAACATATTATAACACAGTATAGACACAATTGAAAACAAATATTTCCCCAGGCATTTGTGAAGCTAAGGCGGTTTTGACTGTTCAGCCCTGAAAAATAGCGATTGCGCAATCAGGCTTTAATATATATAATGAAATAAACTACTATAAAAATGAGCATTGTTTGAGCCATGCAGTTGAAAGGATGATATATTTGCAGCAAGACCGCTCCGGCAGAGAAGTTTTAAAGGATATTAAGCATAATATTGAAAAAGTGATAATCGGCAAAAGCGAGGTCATAGACCTTGTTCTCATAGCCCTGATATGCTCCGGACATGTTTTGATAGAGGATGTGCCGGGCCTGGGCAAGACAACCCTTGTTTCCGCGCTGGCGAAATCTTTGGATCTGGGCTTTTCCCGAATACAGTTCACGCCCGATGTGATGCCTTCGGATATCTCCGGCTTTACGGTGTTCGACATGCAAACGGGTGAAAAACAGGTGCGCCACGGGGCGGTCATGAGCCAGATTGTGCTGGCGGATGAGATAAACCGCACCAGCCCCAAGACGCAGTCCGCTCTTTTGGAGGTCATGCAGGAAAATCAGGTGACGATAGACGGGGTGACATACCCCGTGCCGCAGCCCTTCATGGTGCTGGCGACGCAAAACCCGGTGGACCTGGCGGGGACATACCCATTGCCGGAAGCCCAGCTCGACAGGTTTTTGATGCGCATCTCAATGGGCTACCCCAAAAGGGATGAGGAGGTGGGCATACTTCTTCGCAACAAGGGAGGCGCGACGGCCCAAAAGTCAGAGGGAATAGGCGCTGTAGCCGGAGCGCAGGAGGTTTTAAGGCTGCGGGAGGAGCATTCAAAGATCACCTGTGCAGAGCCTGTTTTGCAGTATATAGTAAGCATAGCCGCCGCCACAAGGCAGAGTGAGCAGGTGAGCCTCGGCGTCAGCCCCAGGGGCGCAATCGCCCTGATGAACGCCTCGATGGCCCTTGCAATGCTTGAGGGGAGGGACTTTGTGCTGCCGGACGATGTGCAGAAAATGGCGTCCCATGTGCTTTCCCACAGGATGATAATGAGCGCTCAAGCCAGCTTTAAAAATCTAAGCCCCGAGGATTTCATAGATGATATAATCAGGAACATGAGGGTTCCGGCGGTATCATGAAGACATTTAGGCGCCTGTTTTACATATTGATGGCCGCCTGCTGGGTTCAGGGGATGATAACCGGCATCAGGGCCTATTATCTTGTGCTGCTGGTTCAGATAATTCTACTTCTGGCAAGTGTTTTAATGAATGTCTGGACTGCGCTTTCCTTTGCATATCTTCAAAAGACGGATGAAAGGCGCGCCGTGAAGGGCGATGTCTGCAACCTAAGCATAGGCATATACAACGATAAACCCTTCCCCTTCACCACCATTAAGGTTCATGTTCAGGCTGTTTCCCCGAAGGACAACACCAGCCTTTCATTCAGCCTGATGCCCAACAGCAGCATAGATTTCAACCTGCCCATGGCGCTGCCCTACAGAGGTGAGTTTGCCGTGGGCATGACATATCTGGAAATAACGGACATATTCGGTCTGGCACGCATGAAGTTTGACATGCGAAAGCTGGCATATTACCGGCAAAAGCTGCTGCTGGTATATCCCAGGCTGCTGATTTTGCCAAGGCTGAAGGCCGCCCCGGGGGATTCAAAGCATTTTAACTCCATGAACTTAAGCGCTGCCGAGGAGGGCGACAGCTTTTCCGGCGCAAGGCTGTACCGGCCGGGAGACCCCGCCAAAAAGATACACTGGAAGCTTTCGCTTCGGCAAAGGCGGATGCATTCCCGGCAGTTCGATGTGCCGATGGAGTCCCGCTCGCTGATATTTTTGCACAATATCCCCAGAGAGCCGGATGAGTCGTCGCTTCTGTATGCGGACACTGTCTGCGAGTGCGCCGCGGCGATCGCCCGGCACTTTCTGGCGGCAGAGCATCCTGTGACGCTGGTTGAAACCGGCGCAAGGCAGATGAGCGTTTCGGCTGGAAATCTGGCGGGCTTTCAGCCTGTATATGACTGGCTGGCCCACATACCTTTTCACGATGATGGCAGCTTTGCGCCTGCTTTAAGCGCCCAACTGAGAAAAAGCGACGGCGTTCAGGCGGTTTATATGATCACCTGCCGGGAGGACGAAAACCTTACGCAGGCGGCGCAAATGGCCCTTAACGCGGGCTGCCAGGTGACATGCATATTGGTGGACGCCCATGATGAAAGCAAAAGCGCAAGGCTTCCTTCGGCGGTGAGGGAAGTGAGAATAAAATCCGGCCAGGATATTTCCGCCATTTTGGGGGGAGCGCTATGACGGACGGAGCGAGAATATTTGAAAAGCTGAAAGGATGGCCCATCTTTGGCCGCGTGGATAAAACCGCCCTTTTGACCTGGGGGATGGATTTCATCGCCGCAGTTTTGCTCAGCCAGGCGATGACGCTGATCGCCTTCGAGCTTCTGGCCTTTGATATCGCCTTCGGCCATGGGCTGCTTGTGGTGCTTTGCGCCATGGCAATTGTTTTAATCTGTTCCCGCAGGTGGTGGGTGCTGCCGGCGCTCGTCGGCGCAATGCTGGTGGTATCAGCTTTGGTTTTTCTGCAAGGTGAGCTTTTTGAAAGTATAATTGAATATATTACAGGCTTTTTTTATTGGCTGGGTGCAGGGATGCCTGCGCTGGAGCCGTACAGCTATGACGGCAGTATATTCGCTGTGGAGCTGATGGCGGCTCTGCCCATATGCGCCGCTATTTACACATACATGCGCAAGTTTTTCTCATTCACGGCCCTTTGCATTTTGGCCTTGTCCTCGTCAATCGCTCTTTTTTACCTGGACATGGAAAGCTTCGAGCCGGCGCTGCTGCTCATGCTGGCATCGGCCATAATCTGCCTGCCGCGGCTTGTAAACCGGCTGGTGAACAAGGGCAGGCCCGAGGAGGAGCGGATAAGCCGGGCGTCGATGCAGATAATCGCCTTGCCGGTGGCGGCCCTTTGCATATTGCTGGCCATGGCCATAGTGCCAAAAGGCGAAGTAGTATGGAAAAACGAAACGCTGAACACGATCATCTCCGACTTTCAGGATCTTTATGATTACTATTTCAGAGATGAAGGCGGCGGCGTTGGCAGCGGCTTCAGCATCGGCGATTCGGGCTTCATGCCCCTTAGTAACCGCCTGGGCGGCGATATCAGCCTTAACAACAACAGGGTTATGCGCGTTGAGACGGACAAGCCCGCATATCTTGCCGGCAGCGTCATGGACACCTATGACGGGCGCAACTGGTATGACGGCTGGCAGAACGGCCGCTTCCGCTACGGCAGCATCATATGGCGTGCGAAGCGGATCGAGGCCTTCGGGCTGAACCTGCCGCTTGGGGGCAGGGCGGCTGAGAACATTTTCCGCCAGATGGTGACCGAGATAAACTACGAAGTTTCCCCCGGCATCAGGAATATGCGTGCATTCATGGCGGCGGGCAGCGTGAAAGACCTGGGCTTTCTGTACAGCGAAAGCGATGCCAGGGTATATTTCAACCTTCAGGGAGAGCTGACGAGGGCGGGCTATGGCGTGATCAACTCCAGATATGCGGTGACTGCCGAGCTCATCGACCGGAACCTTCCAAACTTTGACAGCAATATGAAAAGGCTGGAGGAGATCGCATATTCCCGTGAGGATCAGCATCTTTCGCAGATATTAACCCGCTACACATGGCTGCCGGAGGGGCTGCCTGAATCGGTGCGGGAAGCTGCTCATGAAATCGCCGGTGATATCGATTCGCCCTATGAAAAGGCCGTCGCCCTTGAAAGCTGGCTCAGCGAAAACTTCAGCTATACCACCACCCCGGGAACGCCCCCCGAGGACAGGGACTTTGTCGACTATTTCCTGGAAACGAAAGAGGGCTATTGCACATATTTTGCCTCGGCCATGGCTGTCATGGGCAGAACTTTGGGCCTTCCCACCCGGTATGTGACCGGCTACGGCCTTCGAATGACTGAGGGCAGCAACGCCCGCGCAGGCTCTTATGAGGCCCTTAACTCCAGCGCTCATGCCTGGTGCGAGGTGTATTTCAGCGGCATCGGCTGGGTAATATTCGATCCCATCGACTGGGACTATTCCCCCGTTCAGGAGGCGCCCAGGGTTCCTGTGGCTACGGAATCCGCTGTGGACAGCCTGCTGGAGGACGAGTTTGACGAGGAAGAACAGGCCGCGGACTGGCTGACGGATTACGGCGGCGCGGGCCAGGGGGCGGCCCCAAAGGCCTTTGACATGCGCATAGTTTACATAGGCGCAGGCTTGCTTGCCGCCGCTGCCGCCCTGTGGCTTTTGATAAGGTTTGAGATGAATCGCTTTTTCAGGCGATACACGATAAGATATGTGACGGGGAAAATTCCGTCCATGGAAAAGCGCGTGGACTACTACTACGCCGATATAATAAAGCAGCTTTCGTTCTGGGCAGTCACAGTGCAGCCGGGGGATACCATCCATTCCTTCTGCAAAAAGGCTGACCGCTATGTGAAGCTGTCATTCTACAGCATGGAGGAGGTCGGGCGGATAGTCATGCGCCAGCGCTACGGCGAAAAGGCCGCCACTTTGGAGGAGCTGCGGAAGATGCAGTTTTACCACGAGACACTTGAAACCAGTCTCAAGGAGCTGCTGGGCCCGGTTTCCTACTTCGTTCAAAGGATAATATTGCGCGCTTTTTAGAGGGACACGGCGAGGGGGGCTATGCGGGGCTCTGCCCTGCGCTCGCAGGGGGACGATTTCGAGGGCGCTGCCCTTGATAAGGGGTCAAGGGGCTTGTCCCTTGCGGGGTCTGGGGCGGCGCCCCAGCACGTTCCCCCCTTTGACGGGC
>JBMNOE010000028.1:0-28665 GCA_050942895.1 Christensenellales bacterium | reverse complement strand
ATCCGACCTCGGAGTGGATCAGAATCACGGACGCCCATGAGCCTATTATAGACCGTAATGATTTTGAGCTTGTCCAGCGCATCCGGCATCTGGATACAAGGTCAGCACCGGATAAAAAGACGGTATATCTGTTCTCCGGCGTTCTAATCTGCGGGTGCTGCGGCAGCCGCATGACCCGTAAAACAAACCGCGCAGGAGGCCGAGAGTACAATTACTATTACTGCCCGACCGGGAAGAAGCACGGGTGCAATACCCCTGTGATGGTCAAGGAAAGCGACCTCACCGACTGTGTTCGCGGCATTCTGAAAGGCCATATAGATAACGTGGTCTCGCTTGAAACGCTTCTCTCCGGCATCGACCGACAGATCATCAATCAGCAGCTCGCCCGCGAATATGGCGAGCAGATCACCGCCAACGAGCGTCAGCTTGAAAAGGTCTTGGAGTTCAAGGCCCGCTTATATGAGAATCTTGTGCAGGGTATCTTGAATAAAGAGGAGTTCGCCGCGTTCAAGGGCAAGTATTCTGCGGAAGCGGAGCGTATGCGAGCGGCGATTGCCGAGCTTAAAAACAAGCTGGAGGACGTACTTGAAAACAAAAGTGAGCGCAATCGGTGGATGGCGCATTTCCAGGAGTTCTCCACATTGGAGACTTTAGACCGTAAAGCTGTCGTTCAGCTCATTCAGAGCATAACCGTCCTTGGAAAGAAGGAGCTTTCAATCCGCTTCAATTATGACGATGAATATGAAAAGGCGCTTGATATTGCAAATCAAGCCGCCATAAGAAAGGTGGGATAGGAAATGGCTCGGACAAGCAGAAAAGCACAGGTAAAGGATTCTCAGCCGGAAAAGGATTTGACCGTTCGCGCCGCGCTCTATATCCGCCTATCTGTCGAGGATAAGCATACCCGGACTATTTCCATTGAGACGCAGATGTTGATATTGGAGCGTTTTCTCGAAAAACACCCCGACATCTTCGTATATGACAAATACATCGACAACGGCGCGACGGGCACAAATTTCCACCGTCCCGCGTTTCAGCAGATGCTTTCTGATATTGAGGCTGGTTATATCAACTGCGTCATCGTGAAAGACCTTTCGCGTCTTGGACGCAACACCATCGACACCGGCTACTATATCGAGCAGTATTTCCCCGTGCGGAAGGTGCGCTTTATTGCCGTTACCGATCAATATGACAGCGCCGACCCCAGCGACATCCACGCTGGTATCATCCTGCCTCTAAAAAATATGATAAACGAAGCCTACGCACTCGATATAGGCCGCAAAATCAAGGCACAGCAGCGGCAGGCCATGAAGGATGGTGAGTACGTCGGCGGCAGAACACCTTATGGTTATATCAAGGCCAAGGATAACTGCCATCAGCTTATCGTTGACCCTGTGGCCGCCTCAGTCGTGAAGCAAATGTTTGAATGGGCATCGGAGGGTGACGGCATCAACACCATCGTCCGCAAGCTGAACGAATCGGGCGTAATCTCTCCCAGCCATTATAAAAAGGAAATCGGGCAGATCACCCACAAAAATCTGATAGGTAGCGGAAAGTGGCAGACATGGACGGTAGCTAAAATCCTGCGCTGCGAAACCTATACCGGGGACTTGGTACAAGGGCACTCCAAAACCGTTGACCATCAGCAGATGAAAGCCGGTTCTGATAATTTCATTACCGTCTGTGACACACACGAGGCCATTATCTCCCATGAGCTGTTCGACAGCGTACAGGCGCTTCTTGACTCCGTTGCCGAGGCAAGCAAAAACAGGAAGATTGACCCCTACACCATGAATCCGCTGAAAGGCAAGATTTTCTGCGCTCATTGCAGGACAAACCTCCACCGCCAACGGAACAAGCGAAAAAAGAGCGACGATGTGTATTTCTACCATTGCCTGACCAACTCCCGCGTCGCCCGTGGTGCTTGCCCCGGTGTCACCATGCGGGAAGACCGGCTTATGCACGCACTGACAATCATTCTTGAAAAGGAAATGGAGGTTACGCTCGGTCAGTATTCCGTACTGCTTTCAGATGAAGCAGAGCACCGGAGAAAGCGGGATGAGTTATCTGAGCAGGTCACTGAATACCAGCAGGCCGCCGCACAATACCGCAGCCGGATTCGCGGCCTCTATGAAAACCTCGTCAGCGGCGTCATAACAAACGACGAGTATTTTGAGTTCAAAGCGCAGTACGAGAACAAGATAGCCGGTCTGGAACAGGATATGGAGCGCACGGAGTGCGAGGTTTCCGATATGGAGAGGCAGCTTCTAAAACTTGACGGCCTTTCTCGTGACTTCTCAGCGGTTAGGGACAATCCGATGCTGACCGCAGAGTTGATTGACAGGCTTGTTGAGCGCATTGAGATCGACCACGATAAGCATCTGAGCATCCGGTTTCGCTTTCAAAGCGAATTCCCCGAAATTAAGGAGGCGGCATCCACATGCGTCAATATGTAATTGCGATCTATATTCGCCTGTCGCTGGAGGATGCCAAGTACGACAGTCTGAGCATCGAAAATCAGAAGCTCATCTTAAACGAGTTCGCGCTCTCGCTTCCAGAAGCGGACAACGCCGAAATTCGGGAGTTCATCGACAACGGCTATACCGGCACAAACTTTGAGAGACCGGCGGCACAGGAGCTTGTAGAGCTTGTCCGGGCAAATCAAATCGACTGCATCATCGTAAAGGATTTCTCACGTTTTGGACGCAACAGTCTTGAAGTCGGGTATTTCATTGAGCGAGTATTCCCTCTGTTTCATACACGCTTTATCTCCATCAGTGATGATTATGATTCTGACCGTTTCAAGGGTGATACGGGAGGCATGGACGTGGCTTTCAAGTACCTCATCAGCGAGTATTACAGCCGCGATATGTCCATCAAAACCAAGAGCGCCAAGTATGCCAAGATGGAGCGCGGCGAGTATCAGAGCACTATATGTCCCTATGGATATAAGAAAAGCGCAGATAACCGCATGGAGCCGGACGGTGAAGCTGCATCTGTAGTAAGGCTGATATTTGAGCTTGCATCCTCCGGCATGACCGCCGCCGCCATAACCAAGGAACTGCGTCAGCGCGCTATTCTCACTCCCGGCGAGTACAAGGCGCAGCGCGGCAATCATACCCACGACATTTCACGCTCACAAGGCATCTGGAGCAGTTCAACCGTCCTCCGCATACTAGCGGATGAGCGGTACATCGGCACCTATATCATCGGGAAACGCGCCGTGATAGAAGTGGGAGGCAACAAGAGCCGCTTGAAGGACAGAGAGAAGTGGCACATCATCCCGGATCACCATCCCGCCATCATCAGCAAGGAGCTATTTGACCTGGCGCAGCAAAGGGTAAGGCATTTCACCCAGCCCAACAAAAAGAGGCATGAGTATCTATTTAAGGGCAAAATCGTCTGCGGCTGCTGCAAGCATGTCATGTCCCGGAGCTCCAGCAAAAACAAGTATTACTACTGCCGGTTTTCGGATCCGGACGAAACACTCTCCTGTCATGGACTGAGAATACAGACCGAGCAACTGGAAAAGATCATCTTCGATGTGCTAAAAAAGCATATTGACCTTATGGCGGACAACGAAAAGGCTATATGCAAAACGGGAGCTACATCCGTCACCTCTGAGTGCGAGGAACAAATCTCGGCATTGCAAGAAGAAAAGATGCGTCTTTATGAACGGTATGTCGGAGGCGAAATCGACGCTGCTCAGTATTCTGCGGAGAAGTCCAACCTAGATGCTGTGCTCCTGAAAACAAAAAGCGCCCATGCCGCATTAACGGCAGAGGCGAAGCAAGCACAGGAAAATCACGATGAGCAGGTACTGCGCCAGAGTATAATCCGTGAAGTCCGCGATGCCGATGCCATCACCCCGGCGTTGGCCGACGAGCTGATTGACAAGGTATATGTGTTCCCGGATAGCACGATAAAGATTGCCTTTAGTATGCCAGACCTCTTTGAAGCCCTTGTATAATCTGAAATGAGCCTCATGCAGTTTTCTTTCTCTGCACGAGGCTCATTTTTCGGCAAAACCCCAAATATTTTTTTGTCGTGAGCTTGACATACGGGTGTCGGAAGTCGTGTATTCTGATGGTTTTAATGTCTGCGAGCTTAGAGTACAATCTGTTCCTGATATCAACCGTTGTATCTCTTAGGCATGTCACGCCCCCGCATATTCGCCAGTCATCGTTAAAGCCTTCAATCTTCTCGTAACGTTTGTAATGCTGGCCTAAAATTGCTTTGAGGGTGTTAGGTATTCTCAATGCTCGATATGAGCTTTTGTTTTTCGGAGGCGTCTCTCTGTCTCCACCGCTTAGTTTTTGGGCGATACTGCGACGGACACTTATCACGTCACCAGACAAATCTGTCCATTTTAGGGCGTAGATCTCACCTTTTCTTAAACCCGTATAAAATGCTATGTTGAAAAACACGTAGTAGTTCCATTCATAAAAGCCCTGCGCCTCCGCTTCCTGTTTAGCTGACGATATATATTTCATGAAATCCCTTGGTTCATAGTACGTTATTTCTCTTTTTGTAGCATATGCGTCTTTGAAATTACCTACTAAAAGAAGCGGGTTTCTGCTGATGTAACCAAACTTAACAGCGTAATTTAGCATGGCCCTGAGTTCTCCGAAAATGTTTTGCCTCATTTTTATTGAAAGCTTTTTTTCTTCAATGCTCTCTTTCCATTGCTGTAAGTTTTTTATATTTAGATCGTCCAATTTCTTACTGCTGAGTAAGGGGATTATGTGAAGCTCTAGAACGCACCTGCTTTTGTCAAGTGATGTCTCCCTTACCTCGTATTGCTTGGCGCGGATATACTCATCAAATAGGGCTTGCACTGTCATCCGGCTTTCTGGCGGCTTTTCTTTTATATCTTCAGATAGCCTTTGCTCCAGTTGCTTGGCTTCTTCGTAACCATAGGCCACGCGGTCGATCTGCTTGTCCTCGCCCATGGCGTTCTTATAATTGATTCGCACCCGGTACTTCTGCCTGCCGTCCTTCTTGCCCTGCATTTTATAAATAGGCATAATTATACTCCTTTCGTTATTAAAGCTTGATGAAAGGAGCAAAACCGGATATAATTACACTGTATGAGTTGTGCTATCCGGCACGCTCCAGCCCGTTTCCCTGTTGGCGCAGGGGGCGGGCTTTTTTATTTACTCTGTCCGCTCAGGATGTATAGGGCGGGCTACTTTCCAAATTGCTCTCGCCCAGCAGTGATTTAGAAGCGGCATTATTCGTGGTCAGAAAAATAGAATTCTTATATACCTCAAACTGCTCTATCAAACCGTTAGCCGCGCTAGGACGTGAAAGCTGTATCCGTTCATTTATGCCGCTATCTGAATTGAAGTCCACTTCGCAGTATAATAAAATCGGTATTCGCCTGTTGTCTTTGTAACGCATATCAGGGCCGCCTGATTTATTAGTATATCGCCAAGTCGAACCTATAACGGTAGAATCACTGGGAACAGCATCATTTTCTATAAAGCGTTTATCTAAGGAAGTGATTCGCAAACCATCATATCCAATGCCACCTGCTCGCTTCCCGTCGTAAATCAACACCCGGTCAGGGAAAAAGTATAGGGTTTGTCTGCCAACGGGAATGGACGGAATCTTTACGTTTGTTTTTATTCCTTTTGGGGTTGAGCTGTTGATAATAATTGGTGAACGGGAAACTAGCGTGTTGGCTCCTGCATTTCTTTTTGTATCGGAAGTCGAGGACACGGAGGACACATGCCATATTCCTCTGCATTGCTTGATGGTTTCAAAGGCATCATAAAACTGCTGAATTTCGCCTTCCGTTTCTTCATCAAGATCATATATTATCGCTGTAGTTTTACGGGGAACATCGATTAAATAGTAGATCAGCAAAGAGAAAAGCACAGTAAGAGGAAGGCCATAGGATGGTACCAATATAAGAAGGAATGATAATGGCCAGAGATACGAACGGTGGTTCTTTTTGTTTATCTCATCAAGTAGATCTTCCGACAGGGCGTCACTAATGTAGGATACATCGGCGCTATCAATTTCTGTTTGATTATAGATATTGGCTGCGGCAGTGTCCCCGCAGTCCGAATTGCGCGGTGTTGCTTTCTTGGCGTTCTTGCGGGAGGATAAGGCCGCGCGGTAATAAACGCCGTTCCTGCCCATATGAACGTAATTGCCGCGCGGGCCGGAGCCTAACCGTAATCCTTTTACGCCGACAGAGGCACCGATTCCGGATTTTGAGAGGTTAAACCTCACTCCGCCCAAATTAATGGCTTTCCGAAAGTAAAAACCCATTATGGATTATGCATTTAAGGTCAGCCAATCAACAGGCATCGGTTTTTCCGACCTTTTAAGTAAAATGCAATCCTTTGGCCCCACACTGCAAGGCGTGGGCTATTCATTTGAAACTGCATCAACCCTGATCGGAAACCTTGAAAAGCAGGGCGTTAATACCGATGAAATGCTTTCGGCCCTCAAGAAAAGCATTGCCACAATGTCAAAAGAGGGCATTGATGCCGCTGATGGCTTCGCCTATTTTTACGAGCAAATAAAAAACACGGAAGACGCAACGGAAGCCGCAGCCATTGCGGCGGAGCTATTTGGCGCGCGGGCAGGGCCGGACATGGCTAAGGCGATTAAGGACGGAACCTTTGCCATAGGCGATTTTGCAGCCGAGCTTGCGCGAAGCGGGGAAACCATCGGCGGCGTGGCCGAGGACACTTACGATCTTGAAGAACGAATGCAGCTTTTCAGGCAAAACGCCGAAGTTGCACTGCGGCCTTTGGCCAACACCGTCTTTGATTCGCTGAATAGGTTCATTCCGCTTGTGACGCAGAGCATGGAACTAATGGCGCCGGCGATTGCCGAATTAGGCGAGCTTTTCATGCCGCTAATTGAGGATTTATTCTCAGGGCTGCTTCCTGTGCTTCAAGAAATATTGCCCGTTATAATGAGCTTGGGCAAGAATGTGCTTTCGAAACTAATCCCCCCGTTTATGCGAATTGTAAACGCAATTATGCCCATGGCGCTGAAGCTGATGGATGCGTTCCTGCCCCTGCTGAACGTAGCTGTGGCATTGCTGGAACCTATCATGGTGCTGATTGAAGGGCTAATTGTGCCAATCATAGACCTGATATCCTCCGGCCTTGCCCCGTTGATCGGCGTTTTCACAACACTGATTGATGCCATTTTAACCCCGCTGATGCCCATAATCACTGCGATATCGGAAAAGATATCAGGGCAGTTTGCAGATGCGTTTAAGTTCGTCATAGCGTTTGTCGGCAATATTAAAACTCACTTCGAGCTTTTAATCAGTTTTGTTAAAAACGTTTTCACGGGCAATTGGGAGGGGGCATGGCAAAACATAAAAGATATTCTCGTTAACCTTTTTAAAGGAATTGGAAATGTTCTTGCAACCCCGCTAAACTACATCATAGACCTTGTAAATAACATGATAAGCGGGCTTAACGGCATTACAATTCCCGATTGGGTGCCGTTAGTTGGCGGCAAAAGCTTCGACATTCCCCTAATTCCCAAAATTGATACCTTCGCAAAGGGCGGATTCACTGACGGTCTGTCATTCGCAGGCGAAGCAGGCCCTGAAGCGGTACTGTCGTTCGATCCTGCATATAGGACGCAAAACCTATCCTACTGGGCGCGGGCTGGGCAGATGCTTGGCGCTGTCGATGGCGACATTCTTTCATCCTCCACATCAAACAACGCCACAACGGTGTATCAGATCGACGGTATTACCTTCTCACCGCAGATCACCGTGGAGGGCGACGACGATCCCATGAAAATAATCGAAGCGCTAAAGGAATATATGCCGGAATTTTATGATCTAATAGACGAATATTTCAAACGAAAGGGGGCGGGCAGCTATGAGCCAGAAGGAAGTTGGGCGTAGCGAATACCTCACCCGGCAGGGTGATATGTTTGACGCCATCGCATTGTATTTTTACAGCGAAGAGCGAATGGCCAGCTACATCATCGCCGCAAACCCTGATCACTGCGATGTGATCATATTCGACGCAGGCGTGAAGCTGTCAATCCCCATCCTTGAAGCGGTTGAAACTGTGGACACCCTGCCACCCTGGAGGAGGTAGGCGCATGAAGATTATCTATGAGGGAAAGGACATATTCCCCGATACCAGCGTCAACGCCTGCTATCACGACATGTACGCAGGCGGTAGAAGCGATGAGCTTTACCTGCGCTTTAACGATACCAAAAGGCTATGGGATATTTGGAGCCCCAAGCAGAATGACAATATCTCTGTTGAGTACGGCAAAGCGAAAACGGGGCTGATGCACATCGAAAGCGTTATCCCGGAAAACGGATTCGTTACGCTCCATGCCTTTTCAACGCCCCAGACAGTTAAGGACAAGAGCAACAAAAGCTGGGACAGCGTGATGCTTTTCCAGCTAATTCAAGAAGTTGCGGGGCGGCATGGCCTAGGGGTTGAAACCTATGGTTTTTCCGACCAGCAATATGAATACGTTGCACAGAACAACACGCCGGATTTTGTTTTCTTGCAACAGCGTTGCCTGCTGGAAGGCGCCGCGTTTTTGGTGTACGACAACAAACTTGTGGTCTACGGCGAGGCGTACATGGAAAATCAGCCGGCCGCAGGCACAATAGAAATATCCACCGTGCAGGATTTCACCTACCAGGATAATGTTATTTATGCCTATGGGAACTGTGAGGTAGCGAACAGTAAGTTCACGGGCGAATTTTCAGCCAGCAATAACAGCGATAAGAAACTGCGCCGGGTGTTGCAGCTAAATATCAGCAATCAGGCCGAGGCGAACCGCTTCGCGAAGGGCTTGCTTAGAAGCGCCAATAAGGATATGACCGCAGGCACGATCTGGTTGCCGCTGAAATCGGAGTATGCCGCCGGCAGCGTGGCAAACCTTGAAACCCATGGCGAAAAATCATGGGATGGGCAATGCTTCATCACACGGATTCGGCACGATTATAGCCGGGAAAAAACAAAGCTGTTTTTCAGAAAGCCCCTTGAGGGCTACTAAAGGAGGGGGCAATGCAGGACACATCACAAATGATGATCCAAAAGGGCAAGGTATCTTCACAAGAAGGGCCTGTCGACCGCAACGGCGATATGACCAGGGCGAAGGTGCTGCCATCAAACGCCGACGGCGTTGTGACTGCGCCCATCACAATCCCCTGGTGGCTGCGCGGTGAAATGGGCCAGCTTGCGCCGGGAACGGATATAGCCTTTGCGCTTTTTGAAGACGGCAGCGGCGTTATACTATCCCGCATGGACGGAAACTGGCCTGGCATGGTGCCGGGGGACGTGGAGGTGCTAGGCAATATAAAATCGGTTGACTATGCATCGGCATCTGTTGGCAGCTATAACGGCCACGCCCACACCGATAGCGAAGGCGGCACGACCAGCGGGCCATTTTAAAACAAAAGGAAAGGTGGCGGGAAAATGGCTGTAATGGCTATGTGGCAGGGAAAGCAGTGGGAGGTGAGCCCAAGCAGGGTTGTTGCCCTGCAAAACTTGACCACGGCTTTCAAGCTTAAAGCCGACACCAATAACGACGAGGCGGGCAAGCCATCCGCAAATTTCCGCAAGATGGAGCTGCAAAAGCTAACTTTTGACACATTTATCAGTGACAGTGTTGGCGCGGATGTTCAAGGGGAAATCGATTCATGGGCAGATTTGGTGGGGGAATCGGGGCCTTTTGTTTTGGGCGGCCAGCAATTTGGCGCCGATAAGTTTTATTTGGAAGAAGTGAAAATATCCGGCACCCGCATAGACGACATGGGGCGCATCAGGCTTGCAAAGCTGACTATTAATCTTGTGGAAGATGCGGAAGAAGAAGCCAAGGGCAAGCAGAAAGGCAAGTCCTCCCGGCTGGGCGCACCGGGAATAGCCGGAGCGTCAACCTACAGCGAGCTGGGTACTACCTCTGCAGCTGGCGTGGGTGCAAGCGCGGCGGACAAGGCATCCATGAAGCCCGAGCAAAAATAATAAGAAAGGGTGATAGCGTGCGAAGCAGCGGAAACGGCAGACCGGAAGTCTGCGTAAACAATTTGCTGATGACAGTTCGCGGCGAGGTGCCGTATGAGCGGATAAAAGGGCTGGATAGCCGCATCATAGACGCTCCAAGCTCAACCATCAAGAACAGCCTGCAAGCCGACATTCGCTGGTTGGTGGGCACGTATGAACCCCGCGCAAGCTTCGACGGGATAGACCTAAAAGCCCTTGAAGCGAAGATAGGCGGCTTTGAGCTAGGCGCGAATTTTGATATCAATCCAGCGGGAAGGAGGGAGAAAGCATGAGCGACTTCTTGCCCGATTTGTCGGCATACCCGGATTTTGATACCGTTCATTTTAATGAAACGGATTCAGCCAAGATATATAGCCAGATAATAAAAGACCTTGAAAAAAGCGTAAAAGAGCCGCTTTACCCCGGCGATGAGCGGCGCATATACGCAGAGGCTCTGGCAGCACTTTTTGTTAGCGTTTACAGCCTGGTGGACGATGCTGCCCGGCAAAAGATGCTTCGCTATGCGCGCGGGAATGTGCTGGACGCATTGGGGGAAAGAACCAATGCGTCCAGACTTTCCGGAAGCCCCGCAAGCACAATTATGCGCTTCACTGTGTCGGCCCCGCGCTTTCAAAATATCGTGATTCCCCAGGGCACGCGGTTAACCCCTGATGGCGCAATCTATTTTTCCACAGCGGAAGCGGCGGTCTTGCAGTCCGGATCGCTTTTTGTCGATATCCTGGCCGAAAGCGCAGGCACGGGGATGATCTATAACGGCCTGCCGGTGGGGGCTATCGGCACGCTGGTTGACATGATCCCCTATATATCCAGTGTGGCGAATTTGAACGAAACTTCCGGAGGCGATGATGGTGAGCCCTATGACGAAACGGGCGACTCAAACTACCGCGAACGCATCCGCATTTCGGCGGCGAAGCTCTCAACAGCCGGCCCTGAGCGGTCGTATGAATACCATGCCCGAACGGCCAATCCCAATATCGCCAGTGTCAGCGTAGCCTCCCCGGAGCCGGGGCATGTGCTTTTAGTGCCGCTCATGCGGGACAGGCAGCCGCCCAGCCAGGATGTGTTGGATCAGATTCTAGAAGCCTGCAACGCCTTCGAAGTGCGACCGCTAACTGATTATGTGCAGGTGCAAGCCCCTTCGCTTGTGCCCTTTGAAATTGAGTTTAAATATTATGTCACAACGGAAAGCGAAACCGCCGCTGTGGAAGCCATAGAAGGCGAAGGTGGCGCAATCGCAAAGTATATTGACTGGCAGGCCGGTGCGATGGGCAGGGACATAAACCCCGACCAGCTCCGCCGTTTCGTCTTAACGCCCGGAACAGGCGGGGCTTTGCGGATGGACGTGGTAAAACCTGCCTTCCAGGTTGTGGACGGCCTTTCAATCGCCAGCTTTTCCGGTGTGATCACCGTCAGCCATGAGGTGGTGAGCGAATGAGGCTAAAAGAAGCAGATATTATCAGGCTTTTGCCGCAGTTCATGCGGGATGACGATGCAATAAAAGGTTTCGCCAGCAGCACTAATCCGCTAACCCGCATTTTGGCGGCCAAAGCGGAGCTTTTAAAAACTTGGAACCGCATCGATCATATGCCCGAAAGCGAGCTGGACGAGCTGGCCTGGGAATTAAATATCGAATGGTATTACCTTGCGAAGGATATCTCCACAAAGCGAGCATTAATCAAAACATCTGATTTGGTGCATTCCCGCCTTGGCACGAAATGGGCCGTGGAAACCGTGCTTAAAATTTACTTCGGCGCCGGGAGTATCGAAGAATGGTTTGAATATGGCGGCGAGCATCACAGGTTCAGGATCATCAGCGATAATTACGAGCTTGAACGTTCAGATATTGAGGAATTCCTTGAAATTCTTGAAATCATCAAGCGTAAAAGTGCGTGGCTAGATGCTATCATCATCAATTTTGCCCCGATGTCAGGTAATCTGCAGATGGTGGGCGTGGCCTATCCCGCAATTTCGTCCACAACGCTGCCGCAGATCGTCTGGGAGTACGCGTCGCGCAAAGCTATCAGGGCGGTACCGAAGCTATGGAGCGTCACGCGGTCAAAGCTGCCGCAGGCGCAGGAGTAAGGAGGTAATAAATTGAGCTATGGTTTTACGATAACGGCCAAAGGGTTTTCCCTAATGGCCAAGCTTGTGGCTGGCAACAGCCCGAAGCTGGAAATAACCCGCGTGATGGTTGGTAGCGGGCGTGTGGCTGACGATATAGACCCAGCAACGCTAATCGATATGATTTCACCCGTCGCCCTAGCAACCTCGACAGAGCCCCTTGTGGACGGCTCTACGCTGTCCTTCGTGGTGGAATACCGCAGCGATTTAAACGGCGGCCTGGGCGAAGGGATCTGGATATACGAATTTGGCATATATGCCCTCGATCCTGACGAGGGAGAGGTGCTGCTATACTACGCCACCTTGGGCGATTACCCGCAGTATGTGACTGCCTATCAGGACGGCGCTGTGGATATCCGCCGCTTCCCGGTGTCGATCGTTCTAACCGATGAGCTGGAAGTGGTTATATCCTACCCGCCGCTGGCCTTCATGACCGCTGAGGACGTAAGCGCATACTGCATTACGGTAGTTTTGCCGCTGTTTCTAGTGGAATCGCAAAAGCAGATCGATGCCCACAACACAGACCCGCAGGCGCACCCGGACATACGCAACCAGATATCGCTGCTGGGCGGGCGCGTTGGCAGGTTGGAGGATATGCTGATAAACGACATTTCTTCCAACCCGTTCTTGGTTACGTTTGAGGATCTGGACGGCGTTATAGTCGAAGGAGTTTGGAACGCGCCGCTTGCGCGGATTGAGTTTTAGGTAAAAGAAGGGAGTTTTATGACAATGCCCATACAATGGCCTACAGTGCCGCCAGATAACAACAGTTTCGAGTGGCTGGCGACATACATTTCAAACGCAACTTTTACCGCCCCCGCGAGTGGCTGGTACAGGCTGCATGTTATAGGACGCGGCGGCAACGGCGGTAAGGGCGGAGCCGGAAGAAACACTGGCAATTATCGCGGCGGCGGCGGCGGTGGTGGCGGCGGCTCTGGTTATTATAACGCTGTTAGTCTTTTTCTTTTGGCGGGTGAAACGGTAACCATCACTTATTCGTCCGGTCGGGCGTCAATTTCGTATAATAATAATGCACAATCTGGCAGTTTGCAGTCCGATGCTGGTGCAAATGGAAACAATGGCGGGGCCGCTACGTTAAGCGCACAAGGCTCAGGCGGCATAGGCGGCGCGGGCAGCTCCAACGGAACAACTGGAGCAATCGGCGAGGCATATACTAACGCAATAGAAGGATTAGTCCATATCGGTGGCTATGGCGGTTACGGCGGGAGAGCAATTTCCGCATCAAAATATATGGGGCAAACAAGCAGCAACAGTGCCGCGCGTGGAGGAAGCTATGGTAGCTATGTACCATCAACGAGCAGTGGCAATCCCGGTGAGCGCGGTGCCGACGCAATCGGTGTTTCAACAGGGCCATCCACAGCGCTTGGACGCGGGGCTGGAGGCGGCGGCGGAGGGGCACATAATCAGGCTGGTGGCAATGGCGGAGATGGCTATACCGGGGGCGTCGTCGTGGAACGTGGGCTGAACACTGCGCCCAACCCTCCTACAAGCTTCTCTTTCCCTGATACCATCAGGGGCGGCCAATCCTTCCCAATCTCATGGTCTGGTGCCTCTGACCCCGATGGCAACATGCAGGGCTACTATCTGGAAAGAACTGTGGACAGCGGCAGCGCTTGGACGCAGATATACCAGGGCAGCGCGGCCCAGACAATGGATTTCTTGCAGATGGGGCTTACAGGTGCGGTTCAGTACCGCGTCCGGGCATATGACACCGAGGGACTAACCAGCATTTGGTATACCAGTGCAACGCAAACAGTAATCAACAACGCCGCGCCCTCCGCACCGCCCAGCATCACTGTGCCCTTATCCGTGATGGGCGGCGGCAGCCTGATGATAGCATGGTCAGCATCTTCCGATCCGGACGGCAACCTGCAAGGATACAGGCTTGAACGATCTATTGATGGGGGCACATGGGCGCAGATATACCAGGGACTTGCGCTGACCTACGCAGATAGCATCACCCTGGGCTGGGAAACCGTCCAGTACCGGGTGAAGGCATATGATAGCTACGGCGATGAATCCGGCTATGCTACAAGCCCCTTAAGGGTCGTGGATAACAACAAGCCGCCCGTTATCACCTGCGCGCATGGCGACATTGGCGTGAAGGATGAGGGATTTACTATACCCTACACAGTGAACGACCCCGACGGGGACGCAGTGACGGTAACCGAAACTTTGGATGGCGTGGAAAAGCGCAGTTATTCAGCGGTTCTTGACGCAGAAAACACATTTGATATAACCGGGCTTTTTTTCATGAAGCTGCTGAACGGGAATCATACGTTAAAAATAACGGCAACGGATGCGAAGGGAAAAAGCGTATCGCATACATTGACATTCACGAAGGCTGTTTATAGCTGCATGATAACCCTCTCGGAGCCGCTGGACGCTGACGATACTATCCAAAAGATGGTGCTCAGCATCGCACGGAGCATCCCCCCCGGCGCGGACTTCCAGGTGCTTGTGACCAACAACGCCTTAGACCCTTCCCCCGCGTGGGAGGACATAACGCTAAACGTGCTGAACGGGTTCAACTATGTTTTCGCAAATGAAACGGCTGTAAACGGCAACGCTTTTAATTTCATTGTCACGGCCAACCGGGCATCGGCGGGCCAGGGAGGTTTCATCAGTTCAATAGGGGGTGCGTTTGAATGATCAGGCATATAAAAACCAGCATAAAGGAAATCAACGAAAAGAAAAAAACCCAGGAAGAACTGCTCCGCGATAATGCTGAGCTGAAGCAGAGCGTTACTGATTTACAACTGGCGCTTGTCGAAGTTTATGAGACGTTGATAGAAACGACGGCCGGAGGTGAAGGGTAATGGCGAAAGTATATGCAGACCTGATCTTAAAAGGGTTGAAGACGATTGATGATGTGCCGACACTTCTACGGGCTGTTGTGTCGGCCCTTTTGTCGGAAGAGGAGGGCGAGGCATGAGCGATGTTATTGTTGTGGCATTATTTTCATTCGCCGGAACGATCATCGGCAGCGTCAGCGGGATACTGACATCTAACCGGCTGGTTAACTACCGGATTGAGCAGCTGGAAAAAAAGATGGACAAGCACAACAGTTTGATTGAACGCATGACAAAGGTTGAAACAAGGCTGGGCATAGAGAAGGAAGGGGGATAACCATGGCAGTATTAAAATTTACAAGAGCGGACACGGGCAAAAAGTTGTCAATGAATTTCACTGTGGGGGATTTTTGGGCGAACTCGAAGCTGTCGGAAATTAAGCTGGATACCGTTTTAGCTGATGTTTTGGAAAAACTGTATAGGGAATTTGGGAAAAAGCCCCGGCTGCGCAATCAATACAACGGACAGAAGGGCGATAAATACGCGCCTGTGGCCAGCGCGGGCTATCGTCTATCCACCGACGGCGGCGCGAAGAACAGCCAGCACAAATACGGCAGGGGCGTTGATATCGAAATACCCGGCATTCCGGCGGTGAAGCTGGCGCAGTTTGCGGAAACCCTGCCGGAGATCGGCGGGATAGGTCTGTATTATTACGCAGGGCAGCTGGACAGGCAGACGCATATTCACATCGACACCCGACCAAGCCGGGCAAGGTGGGGCTGGAAGGGCAACTACAGCAGTCATGGCAGGCTTCCGGGCTGGGGCGGTGTGCCCTGTGTGTTCAAAAACGGCAGCCAGAGCGCAGGGGTGGAGATAATCCAGAATTGGCTAAGGGCGCAGGGCTACAAGGATGTTGTGGCTGATGGCGAGTATGGGCCGAAAACCGTGGCGGCGGTGAAGGACTGGCAGAAAGCCAACGGACTTAAGGCCGACGGCATGTATGGCAGGGATACCAACAAAAAAGCGCAGGTGTTCCAGTGGTGAAGGGGCAGAGCGATAATTTCACGAAAAAGATTGTGATATGCCTGCTGGTGTTCCTGCTGACATTCACAGGCGTTGTGCTATGGCTGTTTTATGCGACAGGGGGAATGGAGCCGACGGCGCTGGTGACGGCGGTTTTTGCAGCGACGGTGGGCGAATTGGGTTTTCTGACTTTTATCAGGAAGTTGAAATCGGATGAAAAAGAGGAAGATGAAAGCGAGGACACAGGCCATGACATTTGATGTGACTGAAATAATTTTGGCGCTGATAACGCTGGCAGTAGCAGCGATAACCACGTTTTTGATACCGTGGATTAAATCTAAAACCACGGCGGAACAGCGGAAGCAACTATTGGAGTGGGCGAAGATTGGAGTGAGCGCGGCAGAAGTTTTGTACAAGGGTTCCGGACGAGGCGAGGAAAAGTTTGCATATGTGCAGAAGTGGCTGGAAGATCAGGGTGTTACCTTCGACAAGACAACCATTACAAACGCCATCGAGGACGCGCTTATATGGTTTAAAAACTCAGCTACTATTATATCATAGAATGGCGTCTACCCCACATCGAGCGGCTTCGGTCGCTCTTTTTTTGTGCCCGGAGATAGGCGGGTTTTATTGTGCTCGCTTGTGATTATCCCCCGCAACCCCCTGCCCGTTTATGGTAGCATCCAGATAAGATGTTATTCGATGGGAGGGCGATGAATGGGGGAGGTTGAACTGTCATTGGCGGCAGAGCGGGCGCTGATGCGGCTGGAAAGCGCTGTAGCGTGGTTTTATCTGCGGTTTCTTGTGGGCGGGGAAAGCGAAGGAGATGAAGTCGGCAACTATCTTGTGGCGGCGAATTACAGGATGTACCAGGAGGAATATAACGCGCTGCCTGTTGGGGCCGGCGCTAACGAGGCGGCTGTTCGCGGCGGATTCATGCCGAAAAAGCTGAAGTATTTTGAGGCGCAATTGTACGATATCGTGGACGGGTACAGGGAATCTTTGTTGAAAAACTTGCCGGATTTGCACCAGCGGAAAGTGAACGGATTTTCGCTCACGGTTAAAAATGCGCTGTCGGAGGAAATAAGGCGGGGGCTGAGGGGCAATCTGCCTGCGGACATGCTGTTGAAACGGCTGGAACATATTTTAAAGACGAATGCTCTGCTGCTGGAAAATAACATTTTTACTTACCGTTTTGAGGCCGATGGGGACGACAGCACATGCAAGGCATGTACTCAGCATGATGGGAAAACCGGCACTGCGCAGGAGTTTGAGCGGCTTGAAATCACGCCGCCGCTGCACCCAAACTGCCGCTGCAAGCTAAATCCTCTTGTGGACGGGCCGTACCTCGGGTATACTGAAAACAGGAATTTTTACGCAGAAAAACTGGGCATCAGCGCAGATGCGCTGGAGGAACTGAAGCAAAACGCCTCCTTGGAGGATCTCCTGTTCGTGGAGAACATTGCTTATCAATACGGCAAGTTCTTTCACGATAGCCCAAGTGAGGAAAAAATCCTGTCCGCTCTGTATGTCGTTAAGAACTACGACGAAAAAACCGCCAGAAGGATGCTCAAAGACGCCGGGTTTACAGAGACGATGGTGCTGTGGGTGGACTACGGCGAGATCGGCCACATTTTGCTGGCCTATGAAGCGGCAAACCGCGGTGAAAACCTGGCGCTTCTGGACGAGGAATATGAACGGAAGCGGCAGGCGGAGATAACGGCGCTGCTGGCCCTGATGGCGGGCAATCTCGTGGACAGATTGCTGACTGGCCCGGCCTTCGACCCCGCCACCGGCTACTCGCTCCGCAGCGCGTGGGACCAGTTGGAGAAAAACGACTACCTCACCCCCGAGCAGCAGCAAAAGATCAATGCGCGGTTGAACCAGGGGACGGGTAACCCTGCTGGAACTGTAGAGGGCGCGGGGAAGCTGACCGGAAGTTTAGATAAATTAACACAAGCTGAGAGGGCAATGGTAAATGATTTATTAAGCCAAGGTAAAAATGTTGAAATTATCCCTCGTTCTACTTTACAAAACATTCAGGCGCCTGACTTTAAAGTAAATGGAGTACTTACTGAACTAAAAACACTGAATGGTACGAGTTTAAATACTCCTGTAACAAGAATCATAGATGGGTTTAAGCAAGGAGCATCAACGGTTATAATCGATGCAAGAACAACAAACTTAACAGTCGAGCAAGCCAATACTGTCTTAAACAGAGTCAAGGGAATCTATAATAACAATATTCCTGGGAAAATAGAAATTTGGACAAATTTTGGAACAGTTTTAGGAGGTAAATAAAAATGGCCAGAATGGATTGTAAATGCGGAGAAACGCTATCAAACACAATGGCACCTAATGATATACAACTTAGAGTTTATACTGATAAAGAATGGGACAAAATCCTGGAACATGATACAATTGAGTCGTGGAAATTTCCTTTACCAACATATGATGTATGGAGATGCCCTAAATGCGAACGAATTTATGTTTTTAAAGAAGGGTATGGTCCACCTATTAAGGTATATGCTTTGGAAAAGTATGAATAAGTACTATCAATAATGGAATAAAAGTGAAGTGGATATCCGGCCAAAGAAAAGGTTTTATCTAAATAGCATCTAAATCCAATCACTGCAACACCGGTGCTGCCGAACCAAGGCGGTTCCGAGGTGCCGCTTTCGTTTAGGCGCTACAGCCGTACACGATTTTTACACGAAAAAGTGGATTTGATGCGAAAAGTGGGGGAGGGCTGGCGAAAGGCAAAGCAAGGTAAAAGGCTGTAAATGGCCGAAAGACGAATGCGGGAAAAGACCTGACAACGAAGGAAATGCCCGTCTATGACTCCTGTCACCTCGACCACCCAAATGTCAAGCCTGAGACAAGAAGAAATTTGTCTCAGGCTTGGCTTGTTTTTATGCTCACTTACCTGCGCCGCTTTTTACCGGCTGTGTAAAGGGATGAGAAAGCGAAAACAATATGCGTTATCAGCGCTGCTTTTTATGTGCTGGACAAAGCAATGAGCTGAAAAAATGCGCAGGCAATAAAAAACCTGTTCTGTTTTGTGGTTTTATGCTGTATTATAAAGAAAATGGCAAAAAGTCATTGATTTTTACTATGATGCATGATAGTATTGATTTAACCAAATTGCACAAACACAAAATTATAGGAATTATAGTTTGATTCAACATTAACAGTAAGAATTATTGTGACGAGGTGTTGAAAATGAGCCGGTTCTTTATTGCTCGCAAACACCCTGATGGCAGGACGCAGGGTTTATGTGAGCATTCAAAAAACGTGGCAAAGATCGCCATTTTACGATCTTTCTGGCCAAAAATATTAAAGCTCATCGCATATCTGCATGATGTGGGCAAGATACCTGCGATGTTTCAAAGATACATTAAATGCGGCGGTGAGCGCGGCAGCGTTATTCACGCATGGCAGGGAGCATTTTTGGCAAACGAACTGTTTCCGAGCGACGACGCCTCTGCGGCATTGCTGAAAGAGATTATTGGCTTTTGCGTCACCGGGCATCACAATTATCTTCCTGACGGCGTCTCACCCGACGGATCGTCAAATTATATTGACAAGTTTTCAAATGCGTACGACAAAAAGTATTCTTTTGATGAAATCAAAGAAAAGATTACGGCGGAAGAAAAAGCGGAACTTCAAAGGCTGTTCGATGATGCAAAATCGGAAATCACCGACGTGTTGGCGACGATTAGGGCGGTTTATAAAGAGGAAAAAAGCGCTTTTTTTGCGCTGGGGTTGTTCATCAAATACCTGTTCTCCTGCCTGGTAGACGCGGACAGGCTTGACGCACATTTGTCTGAGATCAAAGCGCCCTATTCCAAGCAAACCACCGACTGGAAGCTGCTTATCGATATCTTTGAAGAAAATATCAGCAAGTTTCCGGACAGTACTCCGATGGACAAGATCCGCCGGTCCGTATCCGAAAAATGCAGGCATGCAGCAAAAATAAGGCCAGGGATCTATCAGTTGCTGGTGCCGACCGGCGGAGGAAAGACGCTGTCATCCCTGCGCCTTGCGCTTCATAATTGTGAAGAATATAGCAAAGAGAGGATTATATATGTCATCCCGTACTTGTCGATTATTGATCAGACGGCAAAAAGTCTGAGAGATATTTTGAACCTTCCAAAAGACAATGATGTGATCTTTGAACACCACTCAAACATCGCGGAGCCGGAGGACGAGGCAGCTTCGCAAATAAGAAAGCAGGCCTCAGCCAGATGGGACAGCCCCATAATCATCACTACCATGGTGCAGTTTCTGGAATCGCTGATGTCTTCAAAAAGCGGGAAGCTGCGCAAGTTTGCCTCCCTGGCAAATTCGGTCATCATATTCGATGAAATTCAATCAATGCCTATCAATGCGATCCACTGCTTTAACGAGATCGCCACATTCTTGTCGCAAATATTGAATGCAACCATCATTCTTTGCTCGGCAACCCAGCCGGCACTTGAAGCCACCCAGCGCAAAAACCTTATGCTGGCGGCGGATGCCCGGCTCATTGATTGCAGGGAGGATTTTAAGTCCATCAAAAGAGCAAAGGTTCAGGCGGAAAGCGAAAAGGATTGTGAAAGCGCATCAAGCTTCATTCTTGAAAAGGCCGGTGAAAACGGCAACTGTCTTGTGATTGTGAACACAAAAAAGTCCGCGCTGGAAATATATAAGCGGCTTAAAAGCAAGACTGACGATTTTAAAATTTTGCATTTGAGCACCTCCATGTGTTCTGTCCATCGGGTGCAGATCATCGAGGAGATGAAGGCCGCCTTAAATGTCGGTGAAAGAATTATCTGTGTTTCAACGCAGCTGATAGAGGCAGGCGTTGATATTTCGTTTGCCTGCGTTGTGCGCGCCATGGCTGGGCTGGATTCGATCGCCCAGGCGGCGGGAAGATGCAATAGAAGCGCAGAGAGCGCCGAACCCAAGGCAGTGTACACCTTTGCACTGAAAGATGAAAATCTTGATAAGCTTATTGATATCAGATCCGGCAAAGAGGTCACGGAGCAGATTATCAGAAACGAAAATGGGGATGCCGATTTGCTGGACGAAAGGATTATGGCAGAGTTTTATAAGCGGTACTTTTCTGGGAAGGACGGCCAGATGGACTACCGGACAGAAGTAGGGGACTCGGTCTACGCCATGCTCTGCGGGAATAAATGCGGAAAGAGCAACTACCAAAACAGAACGGGCGAGATGTTTTCGCATCTTATCTCCCATGCGTTTCATTCCGCAGATGAAAGCTTCAGCGTCATCGACAAGAACACAGTTTCCGTTGTTGTGATGTTCGGCGGCGCAGAAGGCCTGATAGAAGAATACCGGAGGCAGCCGGCCAAAGTTGTGACGAAAAAAATAGCAATCTTGAGGGAACTTCAAAAGCACAGCGTTTCATTATATGCATGGGAAAGGGAAAGGCTTGGAGCGCAAAATGCGCTTTATCCGCTTGATGAGGAAACAGGCGCGCTGGTTCTCGGCGCGAATTACTATTCACAGGACACGGGCGTTGTCTTGGAGCCCATTTGGGATACTTTTATTGTTTAGAGAGGAGGGGAAGGATGAAGGATGAAGTCTTGAAAGCCATCTTGAAGAAGCGAAACTCCGTTGAGTTTGAAGTCTATGGAAAATACGCGCTCTTTTCGGACCCGGTTACCCGTGTCGGCGGAGAGAAGTTCTCATATCAGGCGCCGACTTATCAGGCGCTGAAAGGAATTTTAGAGTCGATATACTGGAAGCCGACTTTTGTTTGGGTAATCGATGCCGTGCGTATTATTGAAAAGATTCAAACCGAGGGGAAGGGGATACGCCCCATTAAGATGAGCGGGGGCAATGACCTGGCCTACTACACTTATCTAAAAAATGTCCGCTACCAGGTGCTTGCCCATTTTGAATGGAATGAAAACCGTCCCGGCCTGCAAAGCGACCGCAACGAAAACAAACATCACAACATCGCAAAGCGCAGCATAGAGAAAGGCGGCAGGCGGGATGTCTTTTTGGGAACAAGGGAGTGCCAGGGCTATGTTGAGCCCTGTGAATTCGGAAGCGGCAACGGATTTTATGACGACTATGGGGAGCTGGACTTCGGCTTCATGTTCCACGGAATTGACTATCCTGACGAGAATAAGACAAAAAATGAAGACGGAACATCATCGGGAAACTTAGATGTGCGCTTTCATCATTGTGCAATGAAGGACGGAATCATTGTTTTTTCTCCGCCGGATGATCCTTTGATAAAGCGGAGAACCGTGTTTGAAAATCAGCCCATAAAAGAGTTCGTCATAGGGCAGAATTTGCTCTGCGTTGACGCTGAAGGCGGTGATGACTGATGGGACTGTTTCAAAATCTGCTGGAAACCTATGAAAAATGCTCTGCGATGGTGGGCGTACTGCAAGTTGACTCGGACGGCAGCGCGAACGAAAAGAAAACTCTGCTGCCAATTTGCCACATGACATTTAAATCGGAAATCCGCATCGTTATCGACGAATGGGGGAAGTTCATCAGAGCAAGCCGTGATTCAAAGGAGACCACCATCATCATTCCATGCACTGAAAAGTCATCGGGGCGCGCCTCGGGAATCGCCGCGCATCCCCTTTGTGACCATCTTGACTATGTGGGCGGCTTCAACACAGAAAAAACAAAGGCCTATCTTTCGCAGCTGGATTCCTGGAAGGATGGAATCACGGAGCTTAACGCGATATATAAATATGTGTCCGGACAAACCCTCATCGGCGACTTGTCGGAAAGCGGCGCGTTCAAAGGCGGAGAATATAAGGCGCAAAGCGCCGAGGATGGCGGACGCCTGCTGGATAACGAAAAGATCAGGAAAATAGGCGTGCGATTTAGCGTTGAAATCGGCGGCAGTGTGGTGAATGTTTGGGAGAGCACTGCGCTGCGGGATGCCTGGATAAGCCATATGAACGCCGGTGCAGCCTGCGACGATTTTCTTTTCGACTATTTGAGCGGAGAGACCGCCAGGAACGTTGCGGCGCAGCATCCCAAGAACATCAATTCCTTCACAGGAAACGCAAAGCTTCTTTCGTGCAACGATGCAAGCGGGTTCACATTCCGCGGGCGGTTTGCAACCCAGGACGACGCTATCATAATCGACTATACCCAGTCCCAGAAGATGCACCAGATGCTGCGCTGGCTCATCGCAAACTATGGCTATGCGGTGGATTCACAGGTTATCATCACCTGGGCTATCGACAGCCAGCCGCAGGTCAAAGCAAAGGCCCAGCATAATTCATTTGTGCTGTTCGAAGGGATGCAATCGACGCAAATCCCGCAGGATCTATTGGGGGATGTGCGCACCCAGCTTTATGTTGATTATGCGAAGAAAATGAGGTATCTCCTGCAGGGATACGCAAGTGCAAACAGCATCAAGCAGCATTCCCGCAGAATCTGCATCGCTGCCTTTGATGCGGCCACCACCGGCAGGATGGGGTTGGTGTTTTATCAGGAGTTCCCGGAAAACGACTATCTGGAAAACATTGTGAGCTGGCATGAGGACACGTCCTATTTTCTAACGACGTGGAAAAAAGGAAAGGATGAAAAGGGCAAGGACGAGAGCATTACCGTTCATTATATCGGCGCGCCTTCCTACGATGACATTGTGTTTGCGGTTTATGGCAAGGTGGGCGATGGCAAGGCCGCCTCTACGCTGAAAAAGAAAACCCGCAAGCAATTGCTGGAGTGCATGTTCGGCAATTTCTCCCTTCCGGGGAGCATGGTTGAAACGGCGGTAAACCGGGCCTCGCGCCCGATGTCGTTCACGGACTCAAAGGGCGGTTTCAGCGAATTCGAATGGACGCGGGCCGTCAACATCAGCTGCGGGCTGGCGCGAAAATTCTACAGGCAGAAGGGGGAGGAGATTGCATTGGCGCTGAACATGGAAAGAAAAGACAGGGATTATCTGTTCGGCAGGCTGCTGGCGGTGGCTGACGCCCTTGAGCGCACCGCGCTTTACAGGGCCGGCAAGCAGGGGACAAGGGCGACGAACGCCGTGAGGCTGATGGGCGCATTCCAGGTAAAACCATATTCCACCTGGGGAGTCCTCTTTGGTCAGCTTATTCCCTATAAGAACCAGTTGAACGGAGCGGGCTATTATCAAGCCTTGATCGACGAGATCCAGGATTTGTTCCGGGAGGGAGAGTTCGAAGACAACGCGCCTCTCTCGCCGCTGTATCTGCTGGGTTATTCGGCGCAAAGCAGGGCGCTGTTTAGTAAGAGTAAAAATAAAAATGCGGAGGGAGCAGACGATGGCAGCACTAATGAATAAAATTGATTTTGCGCTCGTTTTTACGGTGAAGAATGCAAACCCCAACGGTGACCCACTGGGCGGCAACAGGCCGCGCACGACCAGCGACGGCTTGGGAGAGGTGTCGGATGTCTGCCTGAAACGCAAAATCCGCAACCGCCTGCAGGCGGCCGGCCATGAGATCTTTGTGCAGTCTGATGAGAACAACAGCGACGGCAAAAAGTCGCTTTCCGATCGCTTTAACACCTTTCTTGCGGCGCTGAGCAAAGAAGATCAGAAAGCCAGAGACATTGTTGCCGCAAAAGTCTGCGAAAAATGGCTGGATGTTCGCTCCTTCGGCCAGGTGTTCGCATTTAAAAAAAGCAGCAATACGGCAGAGGTTTCAATCGGCGTGCGCGGACCCGTCACAATACAGTCCGCCTTCAGCGTTGAACCCATTATTATTGAATCAATTCAGATAACTAAGTCCGTAAACAGCGAAACAACGGCCGATGGCAAGAAATCCTCCGATACGATGGGGATGAAGCATCGCGTGAGCAGCGCAGTTTATGTAACATACGGCAGCATCAGCCCTCAGCTTGCGGAGAAAACCGGCTTCAGCGATGCCGACGCCGGCGCGGTTAAAGATGCGCTGATCTCCATTTTTGAGGGTGATGAATCTTCCGCCCGGCCCGGTGGCTCCATGCAGGTTAAAAAGCTGGTGTGGTTTGGCCATAACTGCAAATCCGGCCAATATTCCTCGGCAAAGGTTCATGGCAGCGTGGAGGTGGACAAAGACGGAAATGTCACCGTTAAAGCCCTTGAAGGTTTGCAGCCTGAAATCATAGAAGGATGACCGGGGGAGAAGATGAGTACCTGCTGCTGTCAGGCGTTCAGCACTATGCTTTCTGCCCCCGGCAGTGGGCGCTGATCCACATCGAAGGACAATGGAATGAGAACTACCTGACCATGGGCGGCAGAATACTGCACAGCAAAGCCCACGGTGGCGAAGCGCAGGAAAAGCGAGGCAATTTAATTATTTACCGCGGGCTTAAAGTTTGCTCGGCAGAGCTTGGCATTTCCGGCGAATGCGACATCGTTGAGTTTCACAAATCAAACGCTGGCATAACTTTGAGCGGCTATGCCGGCCTGTGGCTGCCGCTGCCGGTGGAGTACAAGCGCGGCAAAAGCAAGCTGGATGATTGCGATCGGCTGCAGCTTTGCGCTCAGGCGGTCTGCCTGGAGGAGATGCTGTGCGTAAAAATCGAGAGCGGCGCGCTGTTCTATGGCGAGCCTCGAAGGCGTGAAACCGTTATGCTCACGCAGGAGCTTCGGACAAAGCTGAAAGACACCGTTATGGCGATGCATCGGCTGTTCGACCGAAAGCATACGCCCAAAGCAGTAAAAGGGAAGCACTGCCAAAGCTGCAGCATCAAGGATTTGTGTTTGCCCGGCCTGGGAAAAGCCGGCGAAACCTCCGTAAGGAAATATATGGAGGCGCATTTGGAATGAGAAAACTGCTGAATGTTTTGTTTGTGACACAGCCGGACGCAATCGTTAACCTTGAATCTGAAAATGTCTGTGTAAAAAAAGACTCCGAAGTGCTGATGCGTGTTCCGCTGTTAAATTTAGAACAGCTTGTTCTGTTCAACTACTACGGCGCCACCCCGCAGTTGATGGGGGAATGCGCAAAACGGAAGATATCTATCAGCTTTTTGAGCGAGCACGGCAGTTATCACGGCACCTTTCATGGCGAATCAAGTGGCAATGTGCTGCTGAGGCGGGAGCAATACCGCATTGCCGACGATCATCGGGCGCTGGAATACGCAAAGGCTTTCATCTTTGGGAAATTGCATAATCAAAAATGGGTCGTTGAGCGGGGCGTCAGGGATTATTCGCTGAGAATTGACGCAGAGCTGCTAAAAAAACGGTGCGGGTTTATCAGCGGGCAATTAAAGCAGGTTTTAAGCATCGATAATAAAGAAAGGCTCCGGGCTGTCGAGGGCAACGCCGCCCAGCACTATTTTTCCGCGTTCGATGAACTGATACTGCAAAACAAGGAGCTGTTTCGATTTGCAAACAGAAACCGCCGCCCGCCTACGGATGCAGTAAACGCAATGCTGTCGTTTGCCTACACTTTGCTTGCAGGCGAGTGCCGACGCGCCCTTGAAGCCGTTGGTCTGGACAGCTATGTGGGCTTTTTCCATGCGGACAGGCCGGGGAGGGCATCCCTTGCGCTTGATTTGATGGAGGAATTACGCCCGCACGTTGCGGATCGGTTCGTGCTTTCGCTGATAAACCGCAGCGAAGTGTCGGAATCGGACTTTGAATTTCAAAGTTCTGGGGCGGTGTATTTGGCTTCCCAGTCGCGCAAGAAGTTTCTTTCGTCATGGCAAGCCCGGAAGAAACAAGAAATCATGCACCCGTTTTTAAAGGAAAAAGTTGAATGGGGGCTGGTGCCTTACTGCCAGTCATTATTGCTTGCACGTACGATACGCGGTGATTTGGAAGGATATCCTCCGTTTCTATGGAAGTAAGAAAGCAAGAGGAGGCGAGAGTTATACTTGTTCTGATAACTTATGACGTTTCAACCGAAACTGCGGCGGGTAAAAGCCGGTTGCGGCGCGTGGCAAAAAAGTGCATGGCATATGGGCAGCGTGTTCAAAATTCTGTCTTTGAATGCAATATTGATTGGAGCCAGTACCTTAAGCTGCAAAATGAGCTTAGGGCGATTATCAGTACCGAAGAAGACAGCTTGCGGTGCTATAACCTAGGGAATAAATACTCAGAAAAAGTAATTCATGTCGGCATTAAGCCCGGCGTTAATTTGGATGGCGATCTGATCGTTTAAATCCCCCTCTGGTGCGAACCGCAAGCGGACATAAACTACGGGAGTGTTCGCACCGAAAAAACGGTTGTTTTTGACGCGAACTCGACATTATCGGGCAGCCGGTAATCTGTCAAACGCAAGATGTGCCTTTGCAGATGTTCCTTTGCGCATATCTTGCGGTCGCCCCTCGCATAGGGGCGTGGATTGAAATACAGGCGCGGAGAACGTGGCCTCGTCGGACCTGCGTCGCCCCTCGCATAGGGGCGTGGATTGAAATGATGGGCGTAAAACATGAACGCCGCAAGCTAGACAGTCGCCCCTCGCATAGGGGCGTGGATTGAAATCTGCATTTCGCACAACTATCAATCCACCCATCGTGTCGCCCCTCGCATAGGGGCGTGGATTGAAATAGTTCAGCCATGGATGAAATGTTTTCTATTAGCGTCGCCCCTCGCATAGGGGCGTGGATTGAAATATCTGGCCCGGACTTCCGCTCTACGGCGCAGGACAGTCGCCCCTCGCATAGGGGCGTGGATTGAAATGTGTATGAAGAATAGGGGGCGGGTATGGCGAAGGTCGCCCCTCGCATAGGGGCGTGGATTGAAATATATAAATCTTCATATCCAGCAATGGGTCGCCAAACGTCGCCCCTCGCATAGGGGCGTGGATTGAAATACCATGGACGCGTTCAGGCGCGATGTGGCGGCTGGTCGCCCCTCGCATAGGGGCGTGGATTGAAATTCAATCGCACCGACCCTCCAATCGTCCTCCATTGTCGCCCCTCGCATAGGGGCGTGGATTGAAATGCCGGAAAGATAGTCCATCATGACCGGGTCACGCTGTCGCCCCTCGCATAGGGGCGTGGATTGAAATTACGAAGAGGGGATCGACATGGGCGAGTATTACGGTCGCCCCTCGCATAGGGGCGTGGATTGAAATATGGCACTCCTTGCGCTCATCCGAAAATCCGGTGGTCGCCCCTCGCATAGGGGCGTGGATTGAAATAAGGAGCGCGGAGTAAAGCCGATGATCGTCAACACGTCGCCCCTCGCATAGGGGCGTGGATTGAAATGTATACATCATATATCGGATCGTCAGAAGCACAGGTCGCCCCTCGCATAGGGGCGTGGATTGAAATATCAATGCGAAAGATCAGAGCAAGTCAAACCGGGGGTCGCCCCTCGCATAGGGGCGTGGATTGAAATATTGCTTTTACTGTTGCGGCGTTTAGCTTGTATGTCGCCCCTCGCATAGGGGCGTGGATTGAAATCTGTTGCGCCTGCTATAAGCATATGCGGCATGTCTGTCGCCCCTCGCATAGGGGCGTGGATTGAAATATCAAGGCAATCGGGCACACCCAGCACACGGACAGTCGCCCCTCGCATAGGGGCGTGGATTGAAATGACGACTTAGGAATCGGCAGCGAGTTCATGGAAGTCGCCCCTCGCATAGGGGCGTGGATTGAAATCTGATATATCGCGCCCTGTATGTCGTAGCCCCAGTCGCCCCTCGCATAGGGGCGTGGATTGAAATATCGCCAAGATCCCTGTCCGCGAAGGGCTTCAGTCGCCCCTCGCATAGGGGCGTGGATTGAAATTACAG
>JBMNOE010000007.1:0-120209 GCA_050942895.1 Christensenellales bacterium | reverse complement strand
AGAAAGGACCTTGCAAAAATGCTGCTGGAGAGGGTATGCCGGGATGCTGCCCGGGAAGGCTTCGATTTCGTGGAAGGCTATCCGCAAAAGGGTTTCGTCAGCGAGGCTCGGGACTATTTTTGCCTCGCAGAGCTGTATAAGCAATCAGGCTTTTTGGTGCATCATGAAACAGCCAGCCAGCTTGTAATGAGAAAGCGGCTGTGGAAGAAAATCAATGAAGGAGTAGAAAGTTTATGAAAAGCAATAAGAGCGTTCTGCTTTTGCAGGGGGGCTGGCTTGGGCATGAGCCCGTTGAAACCTCCGCAAGATTCGCTAAAATAATGGAGAAGAACGGGTATTCGGCTAAAATAGTGGAAAATCTTGAGCCTTTGAATGATCTGGATTATCTGATGAGCCTGGATCTGATCGTGATGTGCTGGACTCAGGGGGAGATTGAAAGGAATCAGGTGAACAATGTCTCCGAAGCCGTCGGCACGGGCGTAGGCCTTGCGGGCTGCCATGGCGGCCTTTGCGACGCCTTTAGAAAGGATACCCACTGGCAGTTTATGACCGGCGGGCAATGGGTGAGCCATCCCGGCGGCAGCGGTATTGAATACAGGGTGAATGTATGCAAGGGCTCCAGTCCGTTGGTTGAGGGCCTGGAAGACTTTGATGTCATAAGCGAGCAATACTATCTGCATGTGGACCCGGCGGTAGAGGTGTTGGCTACCACCCGTTTCCCCAGCGTCAGCTACTACAATATTTCCAACAAGCCTGTTGACATGCCGGTGGCGTGGACGAAGTTCTGGGGGAATGGCCGGGTGTTTTATAGCGCCTTAGGCCACCATGACGATGTTTTTGACCTCTTTCCTAACTCGCAGATACTCATGGAGCGGGGGATGCTCTGGGCCGCCGAAGGCAAGAAATACGCCATAGACAACAATCTTACTACAGAACCCTTCAAAAACGAAGCGAAGATGTACTGATTTTTTGTCCCGCTTCTTAAAGCGGGCGAGCAAAACTGGCCCCGGTATGCGGTTTTATGTATCGGCATACCGGGGATGTGAATTAAAGCATTAAAGATGCGCATCCAAAGCCATTTAAATGCTTGTTCCGGCTTCGTAACACATGCTGGCGCTATTCACCGAGGATGATCTTCGAAACGGGCTTTATTTCATACCCCTGGCCAAAAATCCACTCGATTATCTGTGGAAGCGCTTCAACTGTCGCCGGTGTCGGGTGCATCAGCAGGAATCCGCCATCGCTCAGCTTGCTTTGGGTGCGGCTTAAAAGCAGCTTTGCGTCCTGATCGCGCCAGTCGATGGTGTCGGCGCTCCAGAGTATGGTCAAATAGCCCTCCTCTTGGGCAATTTCAACTGTTCTCTGGTCGTGATCTCCGGAAGGAGGTGCATAGAGCAAGGGCTTTTCCCCGGTTATGCTGCGGATTACTATGTCTGTGCGCTGAATCTCCTCTCTGGTCACGGCAGGGCCGGCCTTTGTGGGAAGTTTATGCTTGAAGCCATGGTTGCCGATATCGTGTCCTTCAAGATAGAGATCAAATATCAGTTCGCGGTTTTTTTCGGCCCAGATACCGCCGATGAAAAAGCTGGCGGAAACACCGTACTGCCCCAAGATATCCTTGATTTCTTCAACGTTTTCAGTGTTCTGATATACATTGAACATAAGCGCCACGCCGCTTTTGCCGGAATAAATCGCCTTGGGCGCGGATGACGCCAGTATGGCTGAGGATTCCATAGCGATTAAAAGCACTGCCAGGGCGAGCGCTGTCCAAAGCATTATATTGTTCCTTGTCTGCTGATTTCTCATGAAAACACCCCGTTGAGCATATGCGCCGAATGGATGGCTTATGCTTCTGCGGCCAAGGATATGGGAGAATCATGTAAATATATAGTATTCTTGTTGCTAATATATGTAAATTGCGATATAATTATCTTTGATGCAAAATCAAAAAGATAAGTTCAGGAGGAAATAATGATGAAAAAGTTAAGGGAAAATTGCAAGTATTCGTTGATCGTTCCGTCCAGCATGGGCATTCGCATATGCCCGCCGGAGGGACAACCTGTTCATATTAGCAAGCAATACACCCTTCAGGTCACCAGCGCCGAAACGAATGTGCTGAGTGTGGCATCCTTTTTGGGCCTGCCCACAAAGGTGCTCACAACCTTCGTAAAGGGCAGCCCCATTGCGCAGCTAATAAAGAGCGAACTTCGCGCAAGAAATATCGACTACGAAGGAAAAGAAGTTGACGCCGGAGGGCCTTGGGGATATCGCCACCAGATCAACATCGCAGACAGGGGCTTTGGAGTGCGCGGCCAGCGGGTTTGGAATGACAGGGCCGGCGAGGTTGGGCGGACGCTCAATATAAAGGACTTCGACCTTGAGCGGATTTTCGGCGAGGAGGGCTGCCAGATACTGCATCTGTCCGGCCTGATCACCGCGCTTTCGCCGGAGACGGGCGTTTTCTGCCTGGAGCTTGCACGGGCCGCAAAGAAGTACGGCACGCTTATCTCCTTTGACCTTAACCACAGGGCCTCCTTCTGGGAAGGCAGGGAAGAAGAGCTCAGCGCGATTTTCAAGGAGATCGCCGGAGTGACGGATATCCTCATCGGCAACGAGGAAGATTATCAGTTGGCCCTGGGCATCGAAGGCCCCGAGGCCGGCGGCAAGGACATCGGCTCCCAGATAGAAAGCTTCAAGGGCATGATCGCCAATGTCAAGGCGGCGTTCCCGAATGTGAGCGTCTTCGCCAACACCCTTCGTCAGGTCATCAGCGTCAACGCCCACCTTTGGGGCGCGCTTTCGCTGGTGGGCGACGAGTGGAACGTGGTGGAACCCCGTGAGATCCCCGTTCTGGACCGCATCGGCGGCGGCGACGCATTCGTAAGCGGTTTCCTCTATTCCGTCCTCAAAGGCTGGGAGCCCGAAAAGTGGCTTCAGTTCGCATGGGCCAGCGGTGCGCTGGTGACCTCTTTCCTGACCGACTATGTGCAGCCGGCGGACGAGGATCAGATCTGGAATGTCTGGAAGGGCAATGCAAGGGTGCAAAGATAGCTTTTAAGTGCTAATGGGAAAATATGTTTAAACAAAAAGGGCCGGCAGGAAGCGATGAAGTTCGCTTTCAGCCGGCTCTCTTGTCTTTGTAAGTATGCAGACAGTTATTTATTTAAGATATTCGCCAAGCTTTCGCCCTGGGCTTAGGACTTGTTAAACAGCGGGGTGGAGAGGTACCGCTCACCGGTGTCTGGCAGCAGAACCACGATATTCTTGCCGGCGAACTCAGGGCGCAGAGCCACCTGTGTGGCTGCGTATAGCGCCGCGCCGGAGGAAATGCCCACCAGCAAGCCTTCCTTTGTGGCAACTAGGCGAGAGGTTTCAAAGGCGTCCTCGTTTTTCACCTGAAAAATCTCGTCAATCACGCTGCTGTCGTACACCTTTGGCACGAAGCCTGCGCCGATGCCCTGTATTTTATGCGGGCCTGGATTGCCGCCTGAAAGCACAGGGGAATCTTCAGGTTCTACAGCGATGATCTTAACGCCGGGATTCTTCTCCTTAAGAACCTGACCGACGCCGGCGATGGTGCCGCCCGTGCCTACGCCGCCAACGAAAACGTCAACATCATGGCCGCTGTCCTCCCAGATCTCCAAAGCGGTGGTTTCGCGGTGGATCTTCGGGTTTGCAGGATTGTCAAACTGCTGGGGGATGAAGGCCGAGGGCAGAGCGGCCGCCAGTTCCTCCGCCTTGCGGATGGCGCCCTTCATGCCTTCGCTGCCCGGGGTGAGAAGGAGTTCCGCGCCCAGAGCCGCAACCAAGGCTCTGCGCTCAACGCTCATGGTTTCGGGCATGACCAGAACAAGCTTGTAGCCCTTTGCGGCCGCCACAAAGGCCAGGCCAACGCCTGTGTTGCCGCTGGTGGGCTCGATTATGACGGTGTCCTTGGTTATAAGGCCGGCCTTTTCGCCTGCATCTATCATTGCATAGGCGATACGGTCCTTAACGCTGCCCAGCGGGTTAAAATACTCCAGCTTGGCTATCAGATTCGCCGAGACGCCTTTTTCAGCGGCGTAGTTATTTAGCTTTAATAGTGGGGTTCGACCGATCAGATCGGTGATGCTTTGTGCTATTTTTGTCATGGGTATGGCCCCCTTAAGGTTAATGCATATCATGCAGATATGTTTTATATGGTATATTATATGTTCAGATGACGGGATTGTCAATACGAACCGCAAATATTTTTGAAAAAACGCATCTTAGCCAAAGACTCTTTGCAGCCGCTCAAGCGCTATTTGGAGTATCTCTTTTGGGCAGGCGATATTAATGCGCTGGAAGCCCTCGCCCTCGGAGCCGAACAATGTGCCGCTGTTGAGCCACAGCTTCGCTTCGTGGGTAATTTTTCTATCCAATTCCTTCTGGGGGAGGCCATATGCGGAAAAGTCCAGCCATAGCAAATAAGTTCCCTGGGCATCAACCATTCGGACCTTGGGAAGATTCTCCTCAAGGAAGCCTTTGACGAAATCTATATTCTGAGCAAGATATGCGTTGAGCTGACCGAGCCATTCGCCGCCTTTTTCGTAGGCGCTCTGGCAAGCGATGAGGCCCAGCGTGTTAAGCTGGCTATAGCCGCTTCTGTCTATGGCTTCTTTGAGCTTACGGCAAAGCTCCGGGTTTTTGACTATCACATTTGCAGCTTGAAGCCCCGCAAGATTGAATGTCTTGCTGGGAGCGGTGGCGATGACTGCGTTTTGATCAATCATGGCAAAGCTGGTGTGCACATGTCCTTCGCGGATGAAATCGCAGTGGATTTCGTCGGAAACCACTATAACGCCATGTCTTTGGCAGATATCATTCAGCTTTTCCAGTTCTTCGTGGGTCCATACCCGGCCGACGGGGTTATGGGGGCTGCAAAGAATGAACATCTTCACATTTTCGCTGATAATCTTGCTTTCAAAATCAACAAAGTCGATCGAGTAGGCGCCGTTTTCGTATATCAGCGGATTTTTTGCCAGTATGCGGCCGTTTTTACTCACCACACTGTAGAAAGGGGGATACACCGGCGGCTGTATGAGCACGCAGTCCCCCGGCTGGGTGAAGGCCAGAACAGCCTGGGCAAGGGCGAACACCACCCCAGGCACTTTGACCACGTCCTTCGCCTCAAAGGAAATGCCAAAGCGAGGGGTGAACCAGCCTTGCAGGGCTTCGTAATAGCGGCTTCGCGCCTCTGTATAGCCAAAAATGCCATGCTCTACCGCTTTTTTGACATCATCAAGCACATCCGGCGGGGCGGGAAAGTCCATGTCGGCGACCCAAAGGGGCAGGACATCCTCGGGCAGGCCGTACTCCTCAGCAAAGTCATACTTGATGGAGCAGGTGTTTTTTCTGCAGATGATTTCGTCAAAATGGTACTTCATAAAATGGTAACCTCCAGATGGATTATTAGTAATCTCCGGCCGGTAAAAAAGATGCCGCAGCATGAAAACCGCTGGCACTGTTCCCGGCCGCCATGGTTTTGGTGGAACATGGCTGTAAACAAGCCGCGAAAAGGCTACAAATAATACATATAGGCATCCTTTTGCCGATTGCGATCCGCTTCCTTTGCCAGGTCGGCCAATGAAACACCTGAAAACATCTCTGTCAGGGCGTTGTTTGGCGGACGAAAAACAAGGCTCTGCATGGCGCTTTCGATATCCGGCGCGGACTTCGAAACGGTGAACTCCGGCTCATCAAACAAGGAGGTTTCAGTGGCGGAGAGTATGTCGTAGGCGGTTATTTCTCCGGCCGGCCGCGCCAGCTGATAGCCCCCCTGGGAACCTTTTATTGATATGACAAGGCCGCTTTTGCGCAGCAAAGAAAATATCTGCTCCAAATATATCTTAGAAATTTCAAGGCGTTTGGCAAGGCTGTTCACAGTAACGCTCTCGCCTTCGCCGGCGGTTTGGGCGATGCTTATCATCGAGGCCATGGCATAGCGCCCCTTAGAGGAAAATCTCATTTTGTTTCTTTCTCTTTCTCTCTGGTTTTCAATTATTTCTTCTTTAATAGTTCTATATTATCTCCACTGATATTATAACCGCATCAAATAATGCATATTTAACATATATGGATTATATATTGACGTGGAACATGTGTCAAGAGAATGTGATAAATGGGTAAAATGAAAAGCCGGGAGGCATAATCGCTCCCTGGCTTTTTCTTTAATCTTTATAAAATTTATAAAACTTTCAATACTAAAAAGTCGCTTCATCCGCATCCGCCATCAGCCTACGGTTCTCATCGATCGCTTTTATGGTGCGCAGATCATCATCGTCCAAGCTGAAGTCGAAGATATCTGCGTTTTCAGCAACCCTTGAGGGCGAAGCGGATTTGGGAATCAGCACCCAGTCAGTCTGCAGATGCCAGCGCAGCACAACCTGCGCGACGCTCTTGCCATGCTTCAATGCTATCGGCTCAATCTTCGCTGCGAACTGATCCATGCGGCCTGAGGCCAGTGGGCTGTAGCCCTGGGTGACTATTCCGTTTTGGCGGCAATAGGCGGCCAGTTCGGGCTGCTGGAAGATGGGGTGGCGTTCAACCTGGTTAACCATGGGCATAAAGCCGGTGGCGTCCACAATTTTTTCTATGTGGGCGGGCTTAAAGTTAGAAACTCCGATGGCTTTGGCGCGGCCGGACTTGTATATTTCCACCAAAGACTTCCAGGCCTTCACATAATTGCCCCTTTTCGGCGACGGCCAATGGATCAGGTATAGATCGACATAGTCCGTGCGGAGCTTTTTAAGGCTCAGCTCAAAGGCTCTTTCGGCATCATTGTGATCCTCATTCCAAAGCTTGGTTGTTATAAAAAGATTTTTTCTGTCGGCAAAGTCCTCGACGGCGCGGCCCACCATGTCCTCGTTTTGGTATATCATCGCCGTATCGATATGCGGGTAACCGCAGTCAAGGGCGGCTTTTATTGCGGCGCGCAGAATGTCCTCGTCCTCCACACGCCACACTCCAAGACCAAATCGGGGCATTTCGATGCCGTTGGATAGGTTAATCGTGCTTTTGATATCAAACTTCATCTCTTTCCTCCTGTTTCTATGGCTTGCCTGCCAAAGTTCTTAGGTATAGGATATCGTCATGTTCTTTTTAGGGCTCCGGCCTCGCGCCCCATATAGGCTCCCTTTTATAGTTCCATTGCGCTGGAAAATTATTATTGAGATAGCCAAGGGAAAGCAGAGAACCGGCGGGATCTGGAGCAGATATTGCCATTGACTCCCAAAGTAAAAGCTATATAGAACAAGTATAGCATAAAAAAGGGTGTGAAATAAAGAGGAGGAAAAAAGTGCAAAAGGGTTTTTGTGCGCTCCTTATTGAGGAAAGTGAACTATTCTATCCCCATTAGTTTGGCGAAATTTTCAAAAAAGATTTTTTCGTATTGGCGTTTTGTGAGGTCGAGCCCCAAAAAGTGTTTGATTTCACCTTCATGGGTCCACATGGGGAAGTCGGTTCCAAAGAAAAATTTGTCCTCGCCAATATTGTTTATGAAATCGCGCGCAGTTTCGCGGGAAATGAAATCCAATGAACTGGAGGTGTCAAGGAATATATTTTCCAGCCGCAGCAAATCATAGGCTTCATCCCAGCGCTGATAGCCGCCAAAATGTGCGCCGATGCATATAAGGTCGGGAAAGCGCCTGGCCACTTTCAAAAGCTTATGAGGGCGGGAATATTCATACCTTGCGTCACCCATGTGGAAGAGTATCGGCAGGCCATGCCTTGCGGCCAGGGCGTACATCGGCATGGCGCTCTCGGCGTCGATATCAAACTTTTGAAAATCCGAGTGGAGCTTGATGCCCCGAAGGCCCAGGCTGATTATCCGCTCGACCTCTCCTTCCATATTTTCCATGGCCGGGTGAAGGGATGCAAAACCGATGAACTCGCTATGCTCCCGGCACTGGGAATGGATAAAATCGTTTATGCTTTGCACTTGATGGGGGATGGTAGCGGTGGAGCAGATCAGGTACTTTTCTATGCCAAAGGGCTTGCCGTCCTCTATCAGCATCTGCGCCTCGCCGGGGAAGTGCATCGGAATCCCATAGAAGTCGCCGATGGCTTCGGAGGCCTTATCGGCGATTTTTTGAGGAAAAATATGAGTGTGAGAATTGATTATTCTAAAATCTTGAGCTTTGAAAGTCATTTTTGCGGACCTCTCTTGCGGTTATGCGCTTACAATCATATATTATACATCTCTATTCAATCACAATGCAACTCTTTTTCCTCTTTCTATGTTTTTGTCTTTTTAGAAAACGGTTTTGTCTGCATTGGGCAGCATTGACATAATCCGAATATATATGTATAATTTTGTTATATCAAACTTAGTGCTGATATAGCGAACGAGGACGAGGTATGACAGCCACCATTGTAAAGGGGCAGATGTATTTCAATCGAGAAAACATCATCCCCAGGGAACCTGAAAACTCGGATTATAGTTTAGGCCCGCATATGTGGCTTTGCTGCAGTTTAGCCGCAATATTTGCCTAGCCGCGATACACGTATTTTCACGATGGAAAATATGTGTTTTTGTTTGCTGACGCACTACCGGGAAGGAAGAGACAGCAATGTTGAAAGAAACCAGACGAGAAACCGTCAGAACTTTTTTGGATGAAGTGCTGGATAAAGCGGGAGATCATTATAATACTCCTAAATCACCGCTTCTGGCTGACTACGTCGACTTTGGCACCGGCAGGCCGCCAATCGGCAAGGCATATTACGGTGGCATGGACGTGATATCATCTGACTTTGCCCACCAGCAAAACTTTTTGCGCACGCTTCATCTTTACGGCAAACTATATGGCGATGAGGCTTACTGCGAGCGGGCAAAAGCGATGTATGATTATCATTTTGATAATCTGCTGCTGGACACGGGCCTTTTCCAGTGGGGCGGGCATTATTACATCGACCTGCTGACCCTTAAGCCCAATGGCGAAAAGGGAATGGTCCACGAGCTTAAGAACGACTTCCCCTTCTACAGCCTGATGTTCGAGTCCCGCGGTGAAAAGGCAGAGGTATTCGTGAAAGCTTTCTGGAACGCCCATGTCTACGATTTTAAGGACTTTGAAATGGGCCGCCACGGCAAGCCCAGCGAAGAGGGCATCGAGGGCATATGGGAGCGTGAGTTTGGCGATCCGCCGCCATTCCAGGAGCGCGCAGGGCTTTCGTTTATAAACACGGGCAACGACCTGATGCTGGCGGCCGTCAAGCTGTTTGAAAAGACCGGCGACGAGGGCGCTGTGCTTTGGGGAAGCAGGCTGTATAGCATGTATGTCAAATGCCGCCATCCCAAGACTGGCCTGGGGGTATATCAGTTTTCAAAGGCGAAAAAGAGGGAGCACACGGATGATTTCACGATCACCCTTTCCTTCTATGGCGACCGCGCTGAGCGGCAGCTTGGGCCTGAGCTCGGCCCTGATGCGCTGGAGGGCAACATGCTCCTTTCAAACCACGCCAACAGCATATACGGCCTAAACCCGCAGATAATAGCCCTTTATTACAAATATAAAACGCCGCAGGGCGGCCAGATGCTGAAGGACACAGTGGATGGCCTCAAGGCCTATGCGAAATATGCCTATGATGCTAAGGCAAACCGTTTTAACGCCATAATGGCCGACGGCAGAAATCTGAACGGCTTTGTTCCCGCAAGGCCGGGATATTACAAGGCGCAGGCATTCCAGCCCTTTGCCGCCACGGGAAGATTTCTCCTTTCCTACACCCAGACTGCGCTGCTTGCGAAGGATGAGGAGCTCTGGGAAGTCGGCAGAAAGATCGCTGAGGGCCTCGGGCTGGGAAATATCGGCGATATGGACGGGGAAAATGGCCGGGGGGCCGCGGTGAACATGGACAACTCCTGTGCGGATGCGGCGGCGGTCATGGCACTTTTGAATATATACAGGGAAAAAGGAGACGAGCAGATTCTGGAGCTGGCGGACAAAATCGCCCAAAATATAATTGAAACGGGCGTTAAAGACGGCTATTTTGTGCGCAGTCCGGAGTTTTCCGCATACAGACAGGCTTTCAGCGGCTGCAATATCGACACCCAGGATCCCATTGCGGTGCTGGCGGTTGAGGCGGCCAAGCAGGGCAAGTGGGATATAATACCCTTTGCGGTTTATTAGCAATCAGCGTTGCTGAGGAACCAACACTATTATGAATGAGGTGATGAGAATGGACAAAGGATTACTCTTCTATGTTGCCGGCGACAGCACAACGGCGAACTTCGCCAAGGGCAGGCCGACCCCCTCATTTGACCATGAAGTGAGCGTTATCGACGACGGTGCTTGCGGAAAGGCGCTAAGCTGTGGTGATTATCAGCTTTTGGCCTGGCGTGCTCCCCGAAATATTTATGCCGAAAGGGGCACCCTTTCCTTCTTTTGGCGCTCCCGGTATCCCGTTGGGCCGACTGCCTTTCCGATATTTCGTGTGGGCTTTTCCGATCACTCCAGTTGGGATGCCGTCTGGCTAAGGATAGACTGGAGCGGCGAGGGCTACGAGGCCTTCATAACCGATATCAACCTTTCAAGGGCCAGGGTTCGGCATACGCTGGGCGAAACTCCAAGGCCGGATATATGGTCGCATTTTGCCCTCGCCTGGGATGAGAACTGGGGGATCAAGTTCTACATCAACGGCGAAAAGGTGGCGGAGGAATACAGGCCGGCGGTTTATTTCACAGGGCTTGACCAGTTCGGCCCCCATTCGCGGATAATCTCGAACACCAACGTCCAAAGCGCATATAACTTCACCCGTGGCGGCGATATCGACGAGATTGCAATATATGACAGGATGCTGGATGATTCCCAGATGCTTACTCTGGCCGACGGCAGGCTGGTGGATGTCTGCGAGCCCTATGAGCTGAATTTTACTGACGAAGCGGTCAACAAAGGCTGGCAGCTTCGCAGCGGGTTTGACGGCGATGTACCTCAGATAGCAGACCAGGCGTCGGTTCGCAAGGTTGAGATCCACGACGCATATGATCTGAAGCGCTGGTGGTGGAAGGGCTGCGACGGCATCCGCGAGACCACCTGGCCGGGGGTTTACAACCGCTCCAGGCTGAAGGGGCGAAACGACTATTTCCAGCTTCCCGACTGGGACTGCTACTCCCTTTCAGGCAAGGCCATCACATTTAGCGCCCCCGACGAGGAGTACAATCACATCGAGGTTTCCGGCTCCGCCTTCGGCAAACTGGAGCTGGTGGACGACGGCGGCGTCGTGATCAAGCCGCTGTTTGAAAGGGCGCAGGGCATCGAGCGGTCGGTGAACGCAATTGAGCCTTTGAAGGGCGGCAAAATCCGCTTCACAAATGTGCTTAAAGAAGAACCGATAGGCGACTTTTCGCTATACAATGTCACCGAAGGTAAGGCTCCCGAGGGCGTTAAAAAGGTTTCCTACTCGCTTTTTGAGGGCTATAGCAAAAAAGCCGAGGCCCAGCACGAGTTGATAACCTTCATAAAAGGCCGCTATTTACCCTACGAGCGGAACATAATGACGGCGATTCCAGCGGGGGAAAGTGATAAAGAAAAAGAGTTCACGGGCCATGACAGCATCGGCGGCTATCCATTTGTAAACATTGTTATACCATATGAGGCGGATGACTCTCTGGGTCTTGACGGCGTTGAGCTGAAGCTGCCGAAGCTGCCCGATGATGTCAAAATCGCGGTGCAGATAAAGGATCCGCTGTGGTATTACAGGAATTTGGCGCATTTTGTGTTCAGTGCCAAGTCCGGTCAGGAAAAGACGGTCTGGTTTGACACCCGCGATAGAATTCTGCCTGAAAACAAATGCCTGTATATGACGATCGCCTTTAGCGATGACGGCTACGGCGTTGACTTCTTGAAGGAAGCGACCGTTGGTCTGGTATATAAATCCGCGGAGGAAGCCAAAACCGAACATATTGCCGACAGGTTTACGCAGGTTCGCGATGTATACGGTCATCTGGTGGAGGAGCAGCCGGGCACAACTGAGCATGATCTCTTCAACCGGTTTGCGGCGGACGTTAGGGATATTTTGAGAATCGATCCCGGCCATAAGCTGGCTCAATATTATTACTACGATAAATTTACCCTTAACGAGCGCTATGGCGTGCTGGATGCGGATTTTGTGCCGGATTATCAGACGGAGCCTGTGCCGGAGGGTGTTCCCGCCTGGGCATTTAAGCAGGTGGAATTTCTGAAAAAATACAAGCATGTTATCAACTGGCTGATAGACAACAGGATGATCGATAACGGAGAGTTCGGCGGTGGCCTTTCCGATGATGGCGATTTTGTATGCACATGGGTGATATTGGTGAACATGGGCTGTGATCCGGACAGAATCCGCCGGGTGATGCACAAGAACCTTGAAGCATTTTATGAGCAGGGGATGTTTACAAACGGCCTTAGCTCCATAATCGCCGATGAGCTGCATTCCTCCGAGGAGGGGCTGATCTCCCTGAACGGCAGCCTGAGCGCCGACATCGGCAACCCGAAGATGCTGGAAAGAGCGATGGAGACCGCAAGGAGCATGTATTGGCTGACGGGGGTAAATGCCGCCGGTCACAGGCATATAAAATCATCATATTTCAGCGGCAGCGAGATGGCCCTTGAAGCGCCCTGGAACACCCAGAAGGGGCCTTTACATGCGGCGATATCGCCTGTGTGGCAGGTTTCCCGATTCAATGGCAATGAAAAGGTGAGACGGCTGCTGATTGAAATGGCAGACAGCCTGGCGGCCCATTATAACCCTGAGACGGGAACGCTCCATAACAACATCCGATTTGAGGACGATGCGGAGCTGAGCATGCAGAGGGTGCGCGGAGTGCAAAACCAGGAAAACAACATGATGCACGCGGCATATTATCAGACGGGCGACACAAAATATATGGAGGTTATCCAAAACCGAAAGCCGCCTTGCAGCGAAAATGCCGAGGCATGGAAGGCAGAGATTGCAAGACGGTATGACCAAAGGGCATTTATCGCGGGGGTGCGTGAATATTACAACACCCACGGGCATCCGTGGATTGACAGGGTTTATCTCACAGGAGATGACCTTTTGAACGACAGGCTGGCTGATCCGCTCGTGGAGCAAAGCCGGTTCATGTACCCAAGCAACAGGATTGCCTGGCGCTTTGAAAACGCCGGGGACGATGAGAAGCTGGGAATCCTTTCGCCGATTGCGGAAAACGATCATGTGAAGCTGATCGTTCACAACCTGAGCGGGGATACCGTGAAAGCGAGGATTCTGGGCAACGAGATATTGCCGGGGACATGGAATGTGAGCTACGGCGTGGATGAAAATGGCGATGATGTTGCCGACAGCCCAGCGGAGCATGAAACATCGTTTGAAAGATCCACATGGGTAAGCGCGGAGTTTGCGCCGAAGGCGACGACGATAGTGGAGCTAAGGCTTGTAAAACAGGGCAGGAGCTACTTCGACCGCTGTGACCTGGGCATAAGCAGAGATGATATTAAGTTTTATGACCATGGGATGAATGTGACGGTGCATTCCCTGGGCAACGTGGACAGCCCGCAAGCGGAGGTCGTTCTTAAAAACGCTGAAGGAAAGATCCTTAAAAAGGCGATTTTACCCCCTCTGGAAGCGCCGCGGGATCTTTGGCCCAGATATCGGGATGTGATATTCAACCTTCACAATGTGGACAGCCTTGAGGGTTGCTACGTTGAAATCGACCCTGATAACAAGCTGTGCGAGATCACACGCAATAACAATATCGTAAGGCTTTAATCGCAGGGAAGTTTGCAGGGAGAGGTAAAGCTCTGGGAGGGCCCCACCCACCCACGAAAAAACCCGCAGCAATTTAGCTGCGGGTTTTTTCTCCCTCCAGCGCCTGTGGCTCTAAAGGCGTTTGTCAAAGGCGGTTTTTGTCTCCCTTGTGAAGCCCGCCCTTTCATAGAAGCGCAGGGTTGCCTCGTCCTTGGCGCCGGTCATGAGCATGGCCTTGTAGCAGTTTCTTTCCTTGGCGATCACACAGGCGCGGCCCAGCAGTCTGGATGCAAAGCCTCTGCCTCGAAAGCCCGAATGGGTGACTACATTTTCGATGACGGCATACGGCCGCAGCCCATGGGTCAGGTTGTTCACTACCACAACGGTGACGGACGACACCACATTTCCATCTATTTCGCCCACCAGCAGATGATAATTTTCATCGGCGTAAAAGCCCTCGATGAGCTGCCGCCTCTTCGCCATATCATCCTTCTCCGGGGGAGGAGACTGCGCCAGGTGGCGGGAATAAAGCTGATGCAGGGCTTCGGCGTCTGTGGCGCGGGCTTTTCGAATAAGGAATTTTTCTTGCATGGCTGCCTCTTTCTTAATGGTGTAGCATTACCGGCGGCGTGAACCCTGAGCGATTGTCAAAAATCGCAAAAGCTGCATGACGCTCATCAGCGCTGCGGCCACATATGTCATCGCGGCGGCGTCTAATACCTTCTTTGCGCCCTGGGTTTCGTCCGGCTCCAGATATCCTATATCGTTTATGGAAGCCAGCGCTCGGCTGGAGGCGTTGAACTCAACGGGCAATGTCACAAGCTGAAACAGAACCGTCGCGCCGAACAGCGCTACCCCCAGGAGGGCGAGATCGTAGCTGGCGAGTATGAGGCCGATGAAGAGCAGGGGCCAAGCCGCAAAACTGCTTATTTGCACTACCGGCAGTATGGAGTTTCTTATGGTCAGGGGAATGTATGAGCGGCTTTTTTGAATCGCATGGCCCACCTCGTGGGCGGCGATGCCTATGGCCGCCACCGAACTGGAGGAATAAACACCCTGGGATAGCCGGAGCGCATTTGCCCGCGGGTCGTAGTGGTCTGAAAGGCCGGGGCGGTCGGTGCGCTGCACCTGCACGTCGTAAAGGCCGTTTCTGTCCAGAAGATCACGGGCAACCTGTGCGGCAGTCCAACCCGAGCGGGAGTAAACCTGGGAATATTTTGCGTAGGTCCTTTGAATCCCGCTCTGGGCAATGAGACCGAATATTATGGCGGGTAATATTATTATCAATGTCCAATCCCAAAACAGCATGTATTCACTTCCTTTCTGTAAAAATATTTTCTGATCACTCTGCCCCGTAACCTATGGTGACTAACAATAGTTATGGGCAAAATGATGATAAACATGCTTAGCATATGTGCAAAAGAGGTTTTAGCCTTTCCCTTGGCGAAATATATCTTCATCTCGTCAGGAGGTTTGCCTTATGCGCATCGACCGCTATCTCTCGCTTTCTCTGGGCATCAGCCGCAAGGAGGCCGCAGCCCTCATCCGAAAGGGCGCGGTTTTGATGGACGGTGCGGCCGTGGTCTCGAAGGATCAACAAGTAAAGGGCAAGGTGACGGCAAACGGCGTCGAGATCCGCTATCAGGAGCATGTGCACCTGATGCTGAACAAACCCGCCGGAGTCCTCACCGCCGCCAGGGACAGAAGCGCCCCCACGGTTATGGAGCTTATAGATCCGGTCTTCGTGAAAAGAGGTATCGCCCCTGTGGGCAGGCTGGACAAGGATGTGACGGGGCTGCTCATATTCACTACCGATGGCGAACTGAACCATAAGCTCACATCGCCTTCATGGGGTATACCTAAAGTTTACACGGCAAAGGTGAACGGAGTATTAACCGAAGGGGATGTTGCCGCCTTTGAAACCGGCCTTGAGCTGGGGGAATTCACCGCAAGGCCTGCTCGGCTTGAGATATTGGATGACAGCAAAGCCAGGCTGACTGTGACTGAGGGAAAGTTCCACCAGGTGAAGAGGATGTTTGCTGCGGTGGGGAAGCCTGTGGAAATTCTGCGCAGGGAAATGATGGGAGAGGTGGCCTTGGACGGCTCCTTGGCGGAAGGGGAGTGGCGGCCTCTTTTGCCTGAGGAAGTTAATGCCCTTTACAAGGCGGTGGAAGGGACGAGGCAGGGCTCTGACCTGCGCACGCAAAGAGGCTGATCCTCTGGCCCGCTTATCATATGAGCGAATCAGCGCTGACGAAATATGGGAGGACATGAAAGTGAGCGACCATTATTACACTAATGAGCCCGCATCAAAGGAGAGCAAGATCAAAATCGAGCTGGAATTTCGCGGCAAGGGATATTCGTTTTACACGGGAAGCGGTGTTTTCTCAAAAGATAATTTGGATCCGGGCAGCAGGCTTTTGCTGGAAAGCCTGGCGCTGGCGGAAGGAGAAGTGGCGGATATCGGCTGCGGATGGGGCCCTATAGGCATAATTCTTGCCAGGGAGAACCCCTTGGCGCAGATCACTATGCTTGACATAAACCGCCGGGCGGTGGGGCTTTGCGGCGAAAATATCGCTTTAAACGGCGCCGAAAACGCACAGGTGCTGGAAAGCGACGGAATGAAGGCCCTGCCGGAGAATCGACTTTTTGATTTAATCGTCACAAATCCGCCGATTCGCGCCGGCAAACAGGTGATATACGGCATATTCAGGCAGGCCTATGACCGTTTGAACAGCGGAGGCGCTCTTTACATAGTCATTCGCAAGAAGCAGGGCGCGCCTTCGGCGAAGGCTTTTTTGTCGCAGCTCTTTGGAAACTGTGAAACGGTGAACAGGGGCGGGGGCTACTGGGTTTTAAGGAGCGAAAAAGGAGAAAGGGCGGAAAAGATGGAAAAGGGCTAAGATGCGTAGGTTGGAGATATAAAATTGACCGGAAACAGCGCATATGCTATAATAGATCAAAGACTGGCCGAAGCCGTCACATGATGCCGCATTTATGATATAAAATTGATAATCATGCCATGAAGGTATGGGTCTGGCCGAAGACAGACGCATATCTTTTTATTTTTGTGGAGGGGAAAATGAGAAACAACTTTGTGAAAAACACGGTTTTATCCGGCCTTTTTCTGGCGATTGCGATGGTGCTCCCGCTTCTGACGGGGCAAATCCCCCAGGTAGGCAGCGCCCTTGCGCCGATGCACATACCCGTGCTTTTGTGCGGCTTCATATGCGGCTGGCCATACGGCCTTGTGGTGGGTTTTGTGTCGCCGCTGCTGAGATTTGCTCTTTTTGGGATGCCGCCCATATTTCCCACAGGCATTGCAATGGCCTTTGAGCTTGCTGCCTACGGCTTTTTAACGGGCATGCTATATAAGCTTTTGCCGAAGAAAAACCTGTTCATATATGTGACGCTGATAGTCGCCATGTTTGCGGGGCGCCTTGTATGGGGCGCGGCCAGAGTCATCATAGCCGGCCTCGGTGAGAGCGGCTTCACATGGGCCATGTTCATCGCCGGAGGATTCGTGAACGCGGTCCCGGGAATCATTTTGCACATAGTAATTATCCCGCCGATAATTATCGCCCTTAAGAAGGCGAACCTGATCAAAGACAATGACAGATATTCAAAGATTGCTGCTTGAAAACAAAAAAAAATACCCCTTGATGGAGATCACCGATGCCGTGAAGCTGATATATCAGAGCGAATTCGGCGGCGGGCATATGATACCTGATGAAAGAGCTGTTTTTGTGCGCCTTCAGGAAGAATGGCATAGCCTGAAGGGGCTTGATCTCAAGGGCCGACGGCTCTTTGAGGACATTGGCGGGGGGATAGCGCGGCTTGACATCGCCCTTGCGCCGGAGCATTTACTTCCGCTCATAAGCAAGCTTTTTGCATTGAGCGCCAACGCCGTAAAGGGCAGCAAGGCCTCCTTTGACGAGAAGCTTGGCAAGTTGCAGAGGCTCTGCGAGGGAGAGAGGCCTCTTTTCCCGCAAGAGGAGCTGGCTGCTTATTTGACCGAATACGATAAGATGGGCTATCCCCCTGTCAGCCATAGCGAGGTATACAGGCGGGCATATTCTCCTGCGTACAGGATCGTGCTGAGCAAGTATGTTCACGCCTGGCCACTGCTTTGCTCAATCGCCGAAAGACTTAAAGAAAAAGGCTCTGCGGTTTTGGCCATCGACGGCCGCTGCGGGGGTGGCAAGACGACTTTGGCGGAGCTGATAAGGACGGTCTTTGCAGAGGAAGGTACGGCCGCAATCGCAATGGACGACTTTTTTCTGCCGCTGGAAAAGCGCACAAAAGAGCGCTTTGAGGAGCCGGGAGGGAATGTGGACTATGAAAGGTTTGCTGATGAGGTCCTGCCGGGGCTCAAAAGTCCGCAGGGGTTTTCATACAGGGTATTCGATTGCTCATTGATGAGGCTTGAGGGTGAAAGGAGCATCCCTCCTATTGATGAGGCGCCCCTTAGGATTGTGGAGGGTTCTTACAGCATGCGGCCCGAGTTGAGGGGAAGCTATGATATCAAGGTATTCGTTGATATCGATGAGGAGGAGCAGAGCCGGCGCATTCTTAAAAGAAACGGTCCGGAGCTTCACAAGATTTTCGTTGACCGCTGGATTCCCCTTGAGAACTTCTATTTTGAGGCGCTGGACATACAAGAAAGCTGCGATTTTGCGATTAAGTTCGAATTATAAAAGACCGGGAATTGCCCCGGTCTTTTTTCTTATTGGACTAATTATGCAAGCTGATCAGTTAGCAGCTTTTTTGCATTCAGGAGCAACTCCCCGTTTAGAGCCTGCTGTCGGGATTTTTCTGCCCAGGAAGGAAAGGACTCCTTTTTATAGGCGCAAATTAGTGTGAAAATGCAGGAGGCGACATCGTCCACCCTTTTCTCCAGCATTTCTGAGGCGCTACGGCTGGAGCGATGGCGGCCCATATAAAGGCGGTCATATTCCGCCTTGAAGGCAGCGGCGGCATTCTTGCAAAGAGAGCTTTGCACATTTCGGATATCGCCATAGCGGTAGCCTTTGCCCAGCAGATTATAGTCGAACATCATGGCGCTTTGGCCATCCTTTCGGGCTGCAAGATTGGTCCAGTAAAAATCGTTGTAGACCAGCGTGAGATCCGGCGAATCGATTATTTGCCTCAGTCTTACAAAGTTTCCCTGAATATATCCGAAGGTTTCAGCCGACTGGGGCAGCTTTTGGCATAGGCTTTCGACGCCTTCCTCATTCACATCGTCATATTCGCAGTAAAGGCAGTCCAGCTCCGGCGCGTTTGCGCCTCTTTCATGGAGCATAAAATACCAGTTGGCCAATGCCTTTGCTACGCTGATGTTTTGCATGTCCTCAGGGATGCCCAGCCGCCATTCATGCGAAAAGTCGATATCCTCCATGGCGATGGATTTCTCCCCGAGAGCAAAAGTTTTTATGGTGGGAACTTTCAGCCTTTGCAATATGCGGTAGTTTTCGATCTCCCGCCTATGCTCCGTCGTTTCAAAATACTTGAAAACGCAGCGCTGGCCATCAAGACTGCCCTTAAAAACATGGATGCCGTCCTTGGCGCGCAAAAGGCGCAGGCCCGTAATGGCGCACCCGCTCGCCACAAAGATGTCTTTTTCAATGGCCTTAACAATGTTTTTACAGGCCGGCGAGGAGGAATGGCTCACGGCTTAGCTCTCCTCAGGGATTTTCATGGAGTCTATGGCCCGGATCAGCTTCGGCTTTGGGTCCTGCCAGTTCGGGGGCTTTATTATCTTAGTGCTTTGGTTTGAATGGGCGGTGCCATCCTCAAAAAGCTTTGACATATTCGCTTCGTGGACGATATCGAACAGCTCATCGGGCTTTACGCCCATCTCCACCAGAGTGCCCAGTGCAAAATATATCAGGTCGATCATGGCGTCCGCCTGCTCGTATATGTCCTGAGCCTCGTTCAGTTCGTCAATCTCCTCGCGCATCCAATCGCTGCGCTTTTTCACCCGATCTCTGCCGAGAAGCTTGGGGCTATCGGCATGGGGCGAACCAAAGCGAAGGTGGAATTCCCTCACCTTTTCATATTCCCTGTTCACGTTCTCTCCTCTTATATATCATTATGGCATATATTTTTATTTTGCAAGGACGGAATAGTTCGCAGTGCAGCCGTTACCGATCAGGGCCGCGCTCATGGGCGATGAAAGCAGCAGCTCCATGACCTCCATCACATCATCCATTGTGGTGGCTTCAATTTTGCCGATGGTTTCCTCCTCGGTGGTGAATCTGTTCAGCATGAGCGCATTTCTGCCGATGGCGTTCATCCTGGAGACGGCGCTCTCCTGGGAAAGTATATAGCCGCCCTTCAGTTGAATTTTTGCCTTGTCGAACTCATCCTTGGTTATGCCGCTCTTTTTGATGCTTTGAATTTCCGCCGCCACAGTGTCGATAACCGCCTGCACGTTTTTGGGGGAAGTGCCGGCATATATGGTGAAAACGCCCACCCCAACATAGGAGGAGGGATAGCTGTACACGGTGTAGGCAAGGCCCTGCTCCTCGCGTATCTTCTGGAAAAGGCGCGAGGACATGCCTCCGCCGAAAACGCTGTTAAATATCGAAAGGGGATAGACCCTGTCGTCTCCCTGGGGAATGCCGTCAAAACCCAGGCATAGATGAGCCTGCTCTATGGGCTTTTCCCTGTAAAGCTGCCTTTTTTCTGCGCCCTTGAAGGGATTTCTCTCGGGAACGGATCTGCCCTGCCAGCCGCCCAGATATCTTTCCACAAGCCTTAGCAACTCATCTTTGTCGTAGCTTCCTGCAACCGACACGACGCAGTTATGTGGGCTGTAAAGGCTATCTTTGTAGGCAAGAATGCTTTCGCGGGTGACTTCCTGTATGTTTTGGGCAGGGCCTAATATTGTGCGGGAAAGGGGCGTTTCGCCGAAGTTTGCGCTGGCGATGAGATCGTGCACAACATCCTCGGGGCTGTCCTCCACCATGGAGATTTCCTCCAGCACCACGCCCTTCTCTTTCTCTATGTCGCCCGGGTCAAACTTCGCGTTTAAAACAAGGTCGCTCAACAGCTCCAGCGCGTCGGATATCTGCTCGTCCATCACCTTTGCGTGGAAGCAGGTGCATTCCTTGGAAGTGAAGGCGTTCACATGGCCGCCCAGAAGGTCCATTTCCTCGGCGAGATCCTTGGCGCTGCGGCTCTGGGTGCCCTTAAACAGAAGATGCTCTATAAAATGAGAATAGCCGTTGCTTTGGGCGGTTTCGTCCACAGAGCCGGCCCTTAACCATATGCCTATCGCGGTGGATCTGAATGCAGGCATTGGCTGGGCAATTATCCTCAGGCCGTTGTCCAGGGTAAATCTGTCATATTTGTGCATATTTCACCTGTTTCTTTTTTCTTTATATTTGTATTTTTATCCTTCTTTGCTTTTGCTGTGATTGCAATGAAGAAGCCGGAGTTTGAATCAAAAGAGGGACGACTCTCGCCGTCCCTCCTGCCGATAAATCCAACTTCAAGGAAAACCGCGCAGAGATCAAACCTGGGCGGCTCTTAACAAGCTAAGGCCCAAACCCATGCGCTGGGATTATCAGTCGCGCCTGGGCGGACGTCCGCCTCTGCCGCCGGAGCCGGAACCGGAGCGGCCTCCTCCGGAGGGCCTGTCTCCCCTGGGCCTGCGCGGGGGCTTCTTGCTCAGGTCGATATCGGTACGGTCAAGGTTAATTCTTCCCTGACTGTCAATTTCAACAACCTTCACGGGCACCTTATCGCCAATCTTGACGGCGTCTTCCACCTTTTCAACCCTGCCCTCGGCGATTCTGGAAATGTGAACCATGCCGTCTTTGCCGGGGAGCAGCTCTATGAAAGCGCCTACTTCTGAAAGTATTCTCACAACCGTGCCGAGATATTCCTCGCCCACTTCGATTTCCTTCACGATGCCGTCGATGATGGCCTTGGCCTTCTTGGCGGCTTCTTCATCCGGTGTGGCGATATATACGCGGCCGTCGTCCTCCAGGTCGATCTTAACGCCGGTGTCGGCGATGATCTTGTTGATGACCTTGCCGCCGCTGCCGATGACTTCGCGGATCTTATCCGGATCGATTGTGAATGTGATGATCTTAGGCGCATACTTTGACAGGCTCTCCCTGGGAGCAGGAAGCGTTTCAAGCATCTTGCCAAGAATGTGCATTCTGCCATCGTGGGCCTGTTTGAGCGCCTGGCGGAGAATCTGCTCGTCTATGCCCTTTATCTTTATATCCATCTGTATAGCGGTAATTCCATCCTCTGTTCCGGCGACTTTAAAGTCCATATCGCCCAGGAAGTCCTCAAGGCCCTGGATATCCGTCAAAACGGCCACTTTGTCGGAGTTCTCGTCTTTGATGAGGCCCATTGCGACGCCAGCCACGGGGGATTTGATCGGCACGCCTGAGTCCATCAGCGAAAGTGTGGAGCCGCAGACCGATGCCATCGAGGACGAGCCGTTGGAGGAAAGCACCTCGGAGACGGTCCTTATGGCATAGGGGAAATCGCTCTCGTCCGGAAGTACCGGCAGCAGCGCTCTTTCCGCCAGGGCGCCGTGGCCGATCTCGCGCCTGCCGGGGCTGCGCATAGGCCTTGCTTCTCCTGTGGAGAAGGGCGGGAAATTATAGTGGTGCATGTAGCGTTTAAATTCGTCATTTGAAACGCCGTCCAGCTTCTGGATTTCGCTCATCGGCCCAAGGGTGGCAACAGTCATCGCCTGTGTCTGCCCCCTGGTGAAAACGCCGGAGCCATGGGTGCGGGGCAATATTCCCACTTCACACCATATGGGGCGCACTTCCGTCAAAGAACGTCCGTCAGGACGGATTCCCTTTTCCAGTATATTCCTGCGCATAACGATCTTGTTCAGCTCGTAGAGCGCATCGTCGATCTCCCTTTCCCTGCCTTCAAAAGACTCGGCCAAGGCTTTGTGGGTCTTGTTGGAAGCTTCTTCTTCCCGCTCCTTGCGCTCCTGCCTGTCATATGTGCTGAAGGCGTGCTCAACCATTTCGAGGGAGACTTCGTTAACCTTTTCGGCCACATCATCGCCCACCAAAACGAGGTTAAACTCTTTCTTTTCCTTGCCAAGCTCGGCCACTATCTGATCCTGAAGGGCGACGATTTTCTTTATCTCCTCATGGGCGAAAAGAATGCCGCCCAGCATCTCCTCCTCGGAGACCTCCTTGGCGCCGGCCTCAACCATCATTATGGCGTCCTTGGTTCCGGCGACCACCAGATGCATCAGGGACTGTTCAGTCTGCTCCATGTTAGGGTTCACAATATACTGTCCGTCGATAAGGCCGATGCAAACAGCGCCCACGGGGCCTGCAAAGGGGATTTCCGATATTGAAAGGGCCACGGAAGCGCCAATCATGGCGGGGATGTCCGGGGTCACGTCCGGCTCCACCGAAAGGGTTGTGCAGACGATGTTGACATCGTTGCGGAAACCCTCGGGGAAAAGGGGGCGCAGAGGCCTGTCAATAAGCCTGGAGGTCAAGACCGCCTTTTCGGAGGGCCTGCCTTCGCGCTTGATGTAGCCGCCGGGGATTCTGCCCACGGAGTAGAGCTTTTCTTCGAAGTCCACGCCCAGGGGGAAGAAGTCGATGCCGTCGCGGGGCTTGTCCGAAACGGTGACATTGCACATGACGACGGTGTCGTCTATGCTGATGAAAACAGACCCGCTGGCCTGCTGAGCATAGCGTCCGAACTCCATCTTAAGGGTTCTTCCGCCCAGCTCCATCGTGTAAATTTTGTGTTCCATTAAAATTTTTCCTCCTCACGGAATTTGATATAACAAGCATATCCGCCCGTGCGCGAGGTTTGCCCAGTTTTTTCATATTGCTCGGATGCCGAACCGCTGAAAAACCAATGCTAAGGGCATACTGGAGCCCGAGCATTGGGCGATACAAAAAAGCTTGGCAAACCCCACGCCGCGTCACGACGGACAGTGCCGGTTGCAATAGTAGCATTCCCGGTTTTGCCGGGAAATAAAGACAGCCCCCCGAAAGTTTAATCCGGGGAGCCCAATGCATTACCTTCTGATTCCAAGTTCAGCGATGAGCGTGCGGTAACGGTTGATGTCAACCTTCATCAGATAGTCCAGCAGCCCTCTGCGCTTACCAACCATTACAAGCAGACCCCTTCTGGAGTGATGATCTTTTTTGTTCTCCTTCAGGTGCTCGTTCAGGTGGTTGATCCTCGCCGTTAAAAGAGCGATCTGCACCTCCGGTGAACCGGTGTCACCCTCATGCCTCTTAAACTTTTCGATGATATCATTCTTGATAATTTCTGCCATTTCCATTCTCCTTTTATTATATGCATATTCAACCGCCAGCGACCGAGGGCAACGTCGGAGCGTCGATCCCCTCCGTGCGCGGCTGCGAATTGCTAAACCTATATTACCACAAGGGTGCGCAAGTGTAAACCTAAATTACGGATTGATGCGCTCCTCAATGAAGCACTCGATCACATCGCCTTCCTTGAGATCGTTGTAGTTTTCAAGGCCGATGCCGCACTCATAGCCGGAGGCAACCTCGCGCACGTCGTCCTTAAAGCGCCTGAGGGAGGCAAGCTTGCCTTCAAATATGACGACATTGTCCCTTAAGAGGCGCACGGAAGCGTTCCTTCTTACCACGCCGTCGGTGATGTAAGAGCCGGCAACGGTGCCAACTCCGCTTACCCTAAACACCTGGCGCACCTGAGCATGGCCGAGAATGATCTCCTTGAACTTGGGAGCCAGCATACCCTTTATGGCCGCCTCAACGTCCTCGATGGCGCTGTATATAACCCTGTAGAGCCTGATGTCCACGCTCTCGCGCTCGGACGCGGTTCTGGCAAGGGCATCGGGGCGCACGTTAAAGCCGATGATTATCGCGTTGGAGGCTGAGGCCAGCATAACGTCGGTCTCGTTTATTGCGCCGACGCCGCCATGTATGGGATTTACCCTCACCTCGTCGTTTGTCAGCTTTTCAAGGGCCTGCTTCACGGCCTCAACGCTGCCCTGTACGTCCGCCTTTATTATAATGTTAAGATCTTTGATGTCTCCGGCAGATATCTGGCTGAAAAGATCGTCCAATGTGACTCTGGACATAGCCTTTAGCTGATCCGCCTTTATCTTATCCCTGCGCTCCTGAACGACCATTCGGCTGAGCCTATCGTCGTCCACGGCGTTCAGTATCTCGCCCGCGTTCGGCACTTCGTTAAAGCCGATGACCTCTATGGGCATCGATGGGCCTGCCTCGTCAGCGCGGTTGCCCTTGTCGTCGAGCATCGCCCTGACTCTGCCGGAGGAGGTGCCCGCAACTATGGTGTCGCCCACGCGCAGGGTTCCGTTTTGCACCAGAACCGTTGCCACAGGGCCGCGGCCCTTATCCAGCTTCGCCTCGACGATTATACCCTTTGCCATCCTTTCGGGATTGGCCTTAAGTTCAGCCACCTCCGCCACAAGCAGAATCATCTCCAGCAGGTTTGCAATGCCCTGGCCGGTAAGCGCGGAAACCTCCGCCACGATGGTGGAGCCGCCCCATTCCTCGGGAACCAGCTCATATTCGGTGAGCTGCTGCTTTATCTTCTCTGCGTTGGCCGCAGGCTTGTCGATCTTGTTTATGGCGATGATTATCGGCACATCCGCAGCCTTTGCATGGTTGATGGCCTCGACCGTCTGGGGCATTATGCCGTCGTCAGCCGCCACCACCAGTATGGCGATATCCGTCGCCTGAGCGCCCCTTGCGCGCATGGCCGTGAAGGCCTCGTGGCCGGGGGTGTCCAGGAATGTGATAGTTTTGCCGCCCTGGGTGACTGTATAAGCGCCAATGTGCTGGGTGATGCCGCCTGCCTCCGTCTCGGTGACGGAGCTCTTGCGGATTCTGTCCAGCAAGGAGGTCTTGCCGTGGTCGACGTGGCCCATTATGGTCACAACCGGCGGGCGCTCGGTAAGATTTTCATCCTCGTCCTCGTGATCGCCCTTCTCGGCCAAGGTTTCCTCGAAGGTCTTGGCCTTTTTAAGTTCAAGAGTAATGCCGAACTCCTGGGCGACAAGGTTTGCGGTGTCGTAGTCTATCTCGTTGTTTATGGTGGCCATTATGCCCAGCATGAACAGCTTTTTGATTATCTCGCCGGCGGGCTTGCCCAGCTTTTCGGTGAGATCCTTCACGCTGATCATGTCGGTGGTCATCACCGCATGTTCGATTTTTATAGGCTCGGGCCTTATGGCTATTTGATGCCTCTTGTTGCTGCGCTGCTTGCGGAAGCGGACGTTTTCGTCCAAGCCGCCGGATTTGGCGACGTTTTCTTTAAAGACCTCGCGCTTTGCTCTGGGGGCCCTGCGCTCGACGTCGTACACCCGCTGGTAGGAGCTTCTGTTGGGATCGTAATTGCTTACCCGCTTTTTTTCCACGGGCGTAAAGTCGATCTTTTCGGTTGTCCTTGGGGCAGCGGCATCCCTGGGGGGGAATGGACGCTGTTCCTGCGGCTGACGGGTGAAGGGGCGCGCGCCTTGCTGATATCCCCCGGGTCTTGCGCCGGCATTTTCCCTGGGAGGGAATGGACGCTGCTCACCCTGGGGCCGTGGCGGACGCTGCATTGGCGGGCGCTGCTGGCCCGGCAAAACCTTCGGCATCGGAGGCCTGCTTCTGTCTGTAAAGGCGCGCCCGGCAGGCTTTTGCCCTTCAGGCTTCTTAGCTGCGGGAGCCCGTTCCGCTTGGGCGGGCCCGGATGTGCGGGGTGCCCCATCCGCAGGCCTTGTTGCCTGAGGGGGCGCCGCTTTCCGCTGCGGGGCGGGCCTTGAAACGGCCTGCGTCTCTCCGCTTGCCGCAACAGGAGCGTCAGCCTTGGGATGTTCATCCGCCCCGGCTTCGGAGGCTTTCTCAGGCTGCGGGGCGGAGGGCTTTGTCTCCTGCTCCTTCGGCGGCTCGACAGCTTCCGATCTTTGCGCTTTTTCGGCGCTCTCGCTGGCCATAGCCAACTCCGCCTCCAATCGCGCCTTTTCAGATTCCTGTTGCGCCTGGTAAGCCTCGCGCTGAACCAGCTTTATTTCCATTTTGTTCAGGTACGCCATGCACTCCTGCGCCCCAGCCATCGTCTGCGCGATTTCGCCGGACAATGCCTGGGCGGTGCTTTGAAGTTCCTTAGCAGATTCAAGCCCTTTTACTTTTGCCATTCAGATGCTCCTTTTAGCGATTACGGTTAATATTTTCCGGCGCAGTTTTTCTGCTTTCTTTTGCCGGAGGGGAAAATATATTGAAAAGCTCAAGAAGGTTTTTCGCGAATGACGGGTCTGTCACCGCGATAAGCCTTCGGCCTTCCTTGCCTATTGCTTTGCCGATGTCCGCATCAGCGGATATCAGCCTTGTGCCATGGGTCTTGCAGAGGGATTCCGCTTTCTCTCTCGTGCCCTTGGATGCGCGGGCATCGATTATGACCAAAGCGGCCTGCTTCTTTCTCACGGCGATTCTTACGCCGTCCTCGCCGGAGGTGAGCCTTCCAGCCCTGGCACAAAGACCCAGCATTCCCAGAAACTTGCTGATGCTATCGACGTTCATGGGCTATGCGTTGTCCTCTCTGCGCTCTATCTCAAGGGCCAAGGCGTCAAACATTTCCGGCGAAATGCTCTGCCCAAGCTGCCGCTCGAGGGCCCTGGTTCTTTGAGCCTGTTTAAGGCAGGCCGCGCTTGCGCAAACATATGCGCCCCTGCCCGAGGCTTTGCCCCGGCGATCCAGCGATATCTCGCCTTCGGGGGAGCGAACCACCCGTATAAGCTCCTGCTTGGGCTTCATCTCCCGGCAGCCCACGCACATTCTCATGGGTATCTTGCGGGGTTTCTTCATGCGGGATCATCCTCAAAATAATTATTGCCGTCACCGTCGGCATCGTCGTATTCGCCGTCGTAATCGTAGTCGTCATCGCCGCCGAAGTCGTCAAAGGCCTCCTCCATCTGGGAGTAATCCTTGATGTCGATCTTCCAGCCGGTGAGCTTGGCGGCCAGCCTGGCGTTTTGGCCTTCCTTGCCTATGGCCAAAGAAAGCTGGTTATTGGGGACGATGACCTTCGCGGCCTTCTCGCTTTCGTTTATGAAAACAGAGACCACCTTCGCCGGCGAAAGAGCATTGGCGATAAACTCTGCCGGGTCCATCGACCATTTAATTATGTCGATTTTCTCGCCCCGAAGCTCCGCCACGATCTTCTCCACCCGAATTCCCTTTGGCCCAACGCAGGAGCCGATGGGGTCCACATTGGGATCGGAGGAATGCACAGCCATCTTTGTGCGGTAGCCCGCCTCGCGGGTGATGGCTTTTATCTGAACCACGCCGGAAAGAATCTCCGGCGATTCCAGCTCGAACAGGCGCTTCACAAGGCCGCTATGGGTTCTGGAGACCAGCACCTGTGGCCCCTTGTTTGTGCGCAGAACCTCCAGAACATAGACCTTTATGCGGTCTCCGGGCAGATATTCTTCGCCGGGAATGTGCTGGGAGGCCTCCAAAAGGCCCTCGGTTCTTGAAAGTTCCACGAAAACCTGCTTGCCCTCCACCCTTTGAACGATGGCGGTGAGGATCTCGTTTTCCTTTTCTATGTATTCATCGTATATGACTCCGCGCTCGGCCTCGCGGATGCGCTGCACCACCACCTGCTTGGCGGTTTGAGCGGCTATCCTGCCAAAGGACTTGGGCGTCACTTCAATTTCAAGTATGTCGCCCGCTTCGTAGTAGGCCTTGACCTTCTTGGCCTCCTCGACGCTTATTTCCACGCTGGCGTCCGAAACTTCATCCACCACGGTTTTAAGGGCGAAAACGGATATATTTCCAAGGGCCTCATCGATAGTAACTTTTACATTTTGGGCGGTGCCGAAGTTCTTCTTGAAGGCGGATATGAGGGCCTGCTCGATGGTGTCGATCAGCATCTCTTTTCTGATTCCGCGCTCCTTTGCTATGGCGTTTAATGCTTCGATAAATTCAGCGTTCATCTGCTATTCTCCTTTTGACAGCTCTGCTTGATAGTCTATAACGGGTTTTACCAAAGCGGTTTCCTTTAAGGTGAACGCCTGGGGGCCGCTTTGGGTGCTTATTGTGAAAGTTGCTCCAAGGCTGCCCTCCTGATAGTTTTGCAAAGTTCCAAAGAATATCTTCTGCCCGTCCCTTTGTTTGAAAAGCCTGACTTCGACTTGTTTTCCCATGTTCTTTTGAAAATCACGCTCTTTTTTTAAGGGTCTTTCAATGCCGGGAGACGAACATTCAAGGTAATCATATTCTACATTTTCAACTAAAGGGATGCATTGTCTGTGGAATTTTTCGCAGTCCTCCAACGAAAGGCCGCCTTCTTTGTCTATTATTAAGCGCAGATAAAGCTCGCCCGACTCCTTTTTCAGCTCGTGCTCGACATATTCCAGCCCCAGCGACTCAGCCAGCCCGGCAAGCGCCTTTTCCGCCTTGAAGATTGATGTTGCTTTTGCCAAAAAAACCTCCGATTGTGTCTTACAAAAGTAAAGAGCGGGACACCCCACTCTCACAAACACTTACAACACACAGACATTATAACACATAGGCAGATAGAGTTCAAGTAAAATTTCACAATAAATTTACAAATGATCTGCGGGCCTTCAGCTTTGGCATTTTGGGTATGGAATCATCTTATTGCTAAAAAGATGCCCGGGCAGTATAATTAGTTTATGCCAATGCTTTGAAAAAATACTGCTCTGGGAGGAATATTGTGAAGCTGAATTATAAACGGACGACACTGGTGGGGCTTGCGTTTTTATCGATCTGCGCATTTTGGTCGGTTTACGATTTTGTCATCCCCCTTATACTAAGGGATACTTTTGCCCTTGGCGATGGCGTCGCGGGGATGGTAATGGCCCTTGACAATGTCCTCGCGCTGTTCATGCTGCCCCTTTTCGGCGCCTTAAGCGACAAAACCGGCACGAAAATTGGCAAGCGGATGCCATTTATCTTAGGCGGAACTTTGGCCGCTTCATTGCTTATATTCACCCTTCATTATGCAGACCAGCACAAATCGTTCGTGCTGTTTTTTGTGGCCCTCGGCCTGCTGCTGATCGCTATGGGCACTTACCGAGCCCCTGCGGTGGCGCTTATGCCCGACCTCACGCCAAAGCCCCTGCGCTCAAAGGGCAACGCAATAATAAACCTGATGGGCGCCCTTGGCGGCATGTATTCGCTGGCCATGATATCGCTCTTGGTAAAGGAAACCCCCGGCGTTCAGACAAACTATTTCCCTCTCTACGCCGCGACGGCCGGGCTGATGGTTGTGTCGGTTCTGGTGCTATTTCTTACGATAAAGGAAAATAAGCTTTCAAAAGAAGCGCAGTTGTTGAATGTTGAAGAATCAAAGGAAGAGGAATCCGAGGGCAGCGGGGAAAAACTTTCTCCGGCTCTGCGCAAAAGCCTCATATTGATATTGGTTTCGGTGGCGCTTTGGTTCATGGGCTATAATGCTGTGACCACAGCCTTTTCAAAGTATGCGACAAGCGTTTGGGGCGTGACCAGCGGCGTTGCTTCCAGATGCCTGCTTGTGGCAACAGCCGGCGCGGTGGTGAGCTATCTGCCGGTAGGTATTCTTTCAACAAAGTTTGGCCGCAAGAAGATGATTTTGACGGGCATTGTTTTGCTGGCGGCCTGTTTTGCGGTGGGCGCCATTGCCCAAGTATTTACGGCTGCCCTATATGTGATGTTCGCACTGGTCGGCTTTGCCTGGGCCAGCATAAATGTGAACAGCTATCCGATGGTGGTGGAGATAAGCAAGGGCGCGGACGTGGGAAAATACACGGGATATTACTACACCTTCTCCATGTCGGCGCAGATTGCCACGCCAATAATTTCGGGGTATCTGCTGGAGCATGTGGGCTACTGGACGCTGTTCCCATACGCGGCTGTGATGGTCGCATTGGCTTTCATCACGATGTTGATGACAAAGCATGGTGACAGCAAGCCTGAGGCGGCAAAGTCCAAGCTGGAGGCTTTTGACGTGGCTGATTAAGGGCCATGCCCGGCTGATGCGTCTCTGTTTTTATAGCGACGGCGATGAAATGGAGGTCAAGGAGGTCAGCTTCCTTGCGGAGAGTCTGAGAGGCAGCGCCTCTCAGCAGGTTCCCCAGATCGTCTTTCGTGGGAAGACAATGAAAGAAGCGCCTCTCAGCACGCATCACCGAGAAAATAAACTAAAAGTAAGGAGTGAACACACTATGGACAGAAAAAAGAATGTCTATACAAACCCCATTCTCAAGGGCGATTATTCAGATCCAGATGTTATAAGGGTTGGCGATGATTATTACATGGTATCATCCTCGTTCACATATTTTCCGGGAATGCCGCTTCTGCACTCAAGGGATCTCGTCCACTGGCGCACGGTTAATCATGTGTGCAGGCATCTTCCCTTTGATTGCTATGAAAGCCCCAACCACCGCAACGGAACATGGGCGCCGTCCATTCGCTATCACGAGGGCGTGTTCTATGTGTATGTTTGCGCGCCCGACGAGGGGCTTTTCTGCTTCAAGACGGAAGATCCCCTTGGAAGATGGGATATGTATCATGTGGCGGAGGTTGCCGGCTGGATAGACCCTTGCCCCTTCTGGGATGACGATGGCAGCGCATACCTTGTGCATGCCTTTGCAAACAGCAGGGTGGGCCTTAAGAGCATACTTTATCTGCACAAAATGAGCGCTGACGGAACGCAGATTTTAGACCATGGCAGGTTAGTGTTTGACGGCGGAAGCGAGCATGTGACCACCGAAGGCCCGAAGATGTATAAGCGCGCAGAGTATTATTACATTTTGGCCCCTGCCGGCGGCGTTGCTACAGGCTGGCAGCTTGCGATGCGCTCCAAAAACATATACGGCCCCTATGAGTTAAAGACAGTCCTGGAGCAGGGGGAAACCAGAGTCAACGGCCCCCATCAGGGCGCTTGGTTGGATACCCCCTCGGGAGAGGAATGGTTCATCCATTTTCAGGATGTTGGGCCATACGGCAGAATTCCCCACCTTCAGCCCGTCAGCTTTATTGACGGCTGGCCGGAGATGGGGGTGAAGCCCGCCGGCGGCAGCGTCGGCAACCCTGTGATGGAATATTTCGCGCCGGACACCGGCTTTTGGGACGAGGGCCTTCTGCCCCAGACATCCGACGAGTTTGACGGCGAAAAGCTGGGCCTTCAGTGGCAGTGGCAGGCCAACCCGAAGGAGCGCTGGTATTCGCTTAATGAAAACCCCGGTAGTCTGCGCCTTTATGCCCACAAAATCGGCAAAAGCGACACCCTGTGCGATGCAGGCCAATTCCTGAGCCAGTTGATGCAGCACTTTGAGTTTGATGTGGACGTCAAGCTGAACTTTGCGCCATGGGCCGACGGCGACAGGGCGGGCCTTGCCATGCTCTGCTATGAATATCAATATATCGCCGTGGAGAAAACCGATGCGGGGGTTGAGGTTGCGGTTTATGGCGGCAAGGTGGACAGAGATGAGAAGGGCGCGGGAAACCCCTTTGAAAGCAGGCTGGCCTGGAAGGCTCTAAAAAGCGGCAGCGTGTACCTGCGCATGAGCGTCAGAGGAAACTGCTTTGTCACATACAGCTACAGCGAGAATGGCGAGGAGTTTCTGCCGCTGGGCGAAGGCTTTGCGGCCACAAAGGGCGGCTGGGTTTCCGCCAAACCGGGGATATTCTGTGCAAACTTCGCCAGAAAGACCGGACCCGGATACTGCGATTTCGATTATTTCCGAGTGACTGCCAGGTAAGAGGAAGCAAAAAAACAAAAAAGCAAAAAAGCAAAAACATCCCAGCAGCAATGCCCCAAAATGGTTCACAGCCGGCTTCATGGGCAATGAAAGCGGATTGCGCCATAAGGAGAGAGAGCCTTTCCGGCAGGTTCAAAGCAGAAATGCAAAAAATGCAGCGCTTGAAGAAAATCTAACCGGCTTGGCGAAATCAAAGCTGTATCAAGTTTGTATCAGGTCTGTATCAGAATTTGAAATGGGCATAAAAAACATTCGCGAGGGAGCGCCCTGCTTTCTTTTCCCAAAAAAACGCCGGCAAGAATTGATTTCCTGCCGGCGAAATTTTTTCTCTTCTTCGCTTTTTTAATAGTCCAATGGTTTGGCGAGCTGAATCAGACGAACACCCGCTCAATTCTGGCGTTCAGGCTGCGCAGCTTGGCCTCGATATCCTCATAGCCCCGGTCGATAAAATGCACGTTCTCGATTTCGGTTATCCCCTCTGCCATCAGCCCGGCGATAACAAGCGCAGCACCTGCCCTGAGATCCGTTGCCTGAACTCTTGCCCCGCGGAGCTTTTCAACGCCCCTTATCCTGGCAATCTGTCCGTCCACAGCGGCGTTCGCTCCCATCTTGACCAGCTCGTTGATATGCCTGTGGCGATTGTCGAAGATGGTTTCGTTGATCTCGGATTCGCCCACCGCGGTGGTGAGCAATGATGATATGGGCTGCTGAAGATCTGTGGGAAAGCCGGGGTAGGGCAGCGTTTTCACGTTTATCGCCCTGTGAACGCCAGTTGAAAGCACGCGGATCATGTCGTCGCCCTCGAAAACCCGTATGCCCATCTCCAAAAGCTTTGCTGTAAGGGCCTCCATATGAACGGGTATCGCGCCATGGATGGTAATATCCCCCCGGGCAGCCGCTGCGGCGATCATCAATGTGCCGGTCTCGATTTGATCGGGAATTATTGTATATGTGCAGCCGTGAAGCCTTTTAACTCCCCGGATTCGGATCATGTCCGTTCCTGCGCCCCTGATGTATGCACCCATTCCGTTGAGCATGTTGGCAAGGTCAACTATATGGGGCTCTTTGCCGGCATTGACTATCAGCGTATTGCCCTCAGCCAGCACGGCCGCCAGCATTATATTCACTGTCGCGCCAACGCTTGGCAGATCTAAATATATTTCAGTGCCCTTAAGGCTGCTGGCGCGGGCAGAAAGCACCTCTCCGTCGTCCACGACGGTTGCGCCCAGAGCCTCAAAGCCCTTTATGTGCAGATCAATCTTTCTTTCGCCTATGGCGCAGCCCCCGGGCATAGCGACCCGGGCCATGCCCAGCCTGCCCAGAAGTGCTCCTAAAAAGTATGAACTTCCGCGTATCAGCTTGGCAAGGTGCTCCGGAGCTTCGCATTTGTTGACGCCGCTGGCGTCCACCGTCATGCAGCGGTTTTCAAGAGTGACCTTCGCGCCCACGTGACGGAGCATGTCCGCAAGGACTGCCACATCATCAACATTAGGCAGGTTTTCTATTATGCAAACATCATCCGTAAGCAGCGCGGCAGGTATAACGGCAAGGGCGGCGTTTTTTCCTCCGCATATGGAGACCTCTCCGCGCAGCTCATGCCCGCCTTCTACTCGCATGATTTCCTGACTCATTATGAATCTCTCTTTCCTTCCGCATATTCGCAGACAGAGTTATTATACAATAAACAGGTGCATATAATCAAGAGCAGCTATTGGCAATGAAGTTACAGGTAAAAATACAGGTAAAAACTTCCTGTGAGCAAGAAGCTGATGGGGCGCTGAAGGGCTATGTCTGCGCCCTGCACGAGCACATGCAGCAATATGTTTGAAGCTTAAAGTCTTTGGGGAAGCTGCCGGGAAAGGTCTATGGGATAGAATTAAAAACTATTGCTCAGAAGGCTTAATAATGATATACTGCATAGGTAGAATGATTAATATATACACATGTATTCCAAATAATGCGGCAGTACCGTAAGGTATTATCATGTTTATTTGGATGAATGAGGAGGAGGAAATTAACGATGAAACGTTATGTTCTGACCGGTGCGAGCGGCAGAGGCCTTGGTATGTATGGCAGGCAGATAGTGGAGAACTACAGCGATGTGGCGGAAGTTGTCGGAATTTTCGACAGGAACCCCATACGCGCAACCTTTGTGAGGGATTCAATCAACCCTGAAAAGACTATACCCGTCTACACCGACTTTGATAAGATGATGACAGAAACAAAGCCAGACGTTTCAATAGTGACCACGATGGATTCATCCCACGCTGAATATATCGTGCGCTCTCTTGACTTCGGTGTGGACACCATCACCGAAAAGCCCATGTGCATCGACGCTGAGGGCGTTCAGCAGATATTGGACGCCGAGGAGCGCAATGGCAAGAAGATAATCGTTACATTCAACTATCGCTTCACCCCTGCCACCACGAAGGTAAAGGAGCTGATCCGCGCGGGCGAGATCGGCGAGGTGAAGTCCGTGCACTTTGAGTGGATGCTGGATAAGCGCCATGGCGCGGACTATTTCCGCAGATGGCACAAATGGATGAAGAATGGCGGCAGCTTGTTCGTAACAAAGGCAACCCACCACTTTGACATGGTGAACTGGTGGCTCGAGCAGGACCCCATAAAGGTCTTTGCCAACGGCAATCTCAGCTTCTACGGCCCCGGCAAGCGCGACTATGCTGCTGTGCGCTGCTCCACCTGCCCCAACAAGGAAAAGTGCGATCTGCCCTTCGGCGGATTTGACGACATCACCATGGGCAGCAGCAAGCGGTCCGAGTATATCAAGAACATGTACTTTGACGCCGAGCCCGCCGACGGCTATATGCGCGACCAGTGCCTGTACGCCGACTGCGATATATTCGATAACATGAGCGCTTCGGTGCAATATTCAAAGGGCGCATTCATGTCATACACACTTACCGCATTTAACCCGCTGGAGGGCGTGCAATATGCCGTCACCGGCACCCATGGCCGAATCGAGGGCGCAGCCTGGCATAATCTTGCCGGAGCATTTGAGGACTCCTCTTTCGTTAAGCTCTACAAGGATGACGGCACCGTCATAGATTACAAGCTGCCCAAGGGCATCGGCGGCCATGGCGGCGGGGACAAAAAGATCCTCGACAGGATATTCCGCGGTGTTAAGGACGGCGATCCGCTGGGCTACATGGCAGGCTCCAGGGATGGCGCAATGAGCGTTCTGACGGGCGCGGCGGCCAACATCAGCGTGCTGGAGGATCGTCCGGTCTACATTCCCGGCATGACCACGCTGATTTAATAGTCACGGAAAAACATGAAAACATGAAGACATGGCCGCTCTGTTTTTGCGGGGCGGTCGTGTGTTGTATTGACAAGGGATAAATATAGGGATAGACTTACGAAATTACGAAAATACAAAGGATGGTGAGGGACATGGCCCGCGTGATAAACACCGCACGAGTGGTGGACGTGGTGGCTTCCATAATAATGAAGGCCTGCTATGAGCTGGACGAAAACACTATAGATGCCCTAAAGGCGGCCCGCGACAACGAGGAATCGCCCTACGGCAAGGATACGCTGGATATTTTGATCGAAAATGCAGAGTATGCAAAGAAAGAGCAGATAGCCTGCTGCCATGACACCGGCACCTGTGTGCTCCTGGTGGAAATCGGCCAGGAGGTCTGCTGGGAAGGCGAGCCTTTGATCAGCCAGCTTAACAAGGGCGTGGCCAAGGGCTACGAGGAAGGCTATCTAAGGAAATCCATGATAGGCGATCCCCTGAACAGGGTGAACACGGGCGATAACACCCCCGCGGTCATCCATACGGAGATAGTTCCCGGGGACAAAGTGAAAATAACCGCCATGCCTAAGGGCGGCGGAAGCGAGAACATGGGCGCGTTCACCACCCTTGTTCCCTCTCAGGGGGCTCAGGGTGTGAAGGAATATGTGCTGGAAGTGATGAAATATGCCGGGGGCAAGCCCTGTCCTCCGGTAATAATCGGCGTGGGTGTGGGCGGCACGATGGATCAGTGCGCATGGATCGCAAAGAAGTCGCTGCTGCGGCCCATAGGCGAAAGAAACCCCAACCCCTTCTATGCGCAGCTTGAGCTGGAGATACTGGAGGAAGTGAACAAGCTGGGCATAGGCCCTCTGGGCATGGGTGGGCGCGCAACGGCGCTGGATGTGCATATCGAGTATTTCCCCTGCCACATCACATCGCTGCCGGTGGCAATAAACTTTCAATGCCATGCCAACCGCCATGCCAGCGCGCAGATATAGAAAGGGGCCTAAAAATGAACACATATTATATGACGGCGCCTCTTTCAAAAGAGGATGTTAAAAAGCTTAGAATAGGCGACATCGTCTATCTTTCGGGGTATATTCACACCGCCAGGGACGCCGCGCATTTCAGGATTAAGCAGACCCTTGACGCCGGAGGAGAGCCGCCCATAGACCTTACCGACGAGACCATATTCTACGCAGGCCCCTGTCCGGCAAAGCCCGGGCGCGCCATCGGTGCAATCGCCCCAACCACCAGCCTTCGCATAGACGTATTTGTGGAGATGATGTTCAAGTTGGGCATGACCGCCATGATAGGCAAGGGCGACAGGAACGACTATGTGGCCGACCTGTGCAAAGAATACGGCGGCATATATTTTCTCAGCATAGGAGGGGCGTCCGCGCTGATATCAAAGGATGTGAAAAGCGTGGAGGTTGTGGCCTGGGATGATCTGGGCACCGAGTCCATCAAAAAGCTGGGCATAGAAAACCTGCGCCTGGTGGTTGGCATAGACAGCCAGGGCAACGACTTTTTCAAGCGTGAGCACGCCAAGTATAAAGCGGAGTAATAACAAATAAGAGCGTCAATGCGTTGCAGGGGCGCTCTTTTTAAATGCGACGGAGGAACCGCAATGCTTCGATTGTCGGATTGGCCGTATATAAAACAAACGCCTATGTGCGGGGATTTATCGCGCGATGCGGCAGCGTTTTTAAATGCTAATGGCAAAGAAACAACTGCCAAGCATTGCGCGGCTGTTGCCGAAAAGGGCACTGAAATTGCCGAACGCTTCGGCCTTGACAAAGATATCATTTGCATGTCTGCCGTCTTGCATGATATTTCGGCTGTGATGCGTCGTGATGATATGCTTACATATGCTGTTTCAAAGGGCTGGGAAATTGACGAAGCGGAAAGACGCCAGCCCTTCCTGCTGCACCAGCGGATTTCTGCGGTTTTTGCAAGGGATATCTTCAATTTGCGCGACGCCAAGGCGCTGTCTGCAATAAAATGCCACACAACGCTAAAGGACAATCCTACAAGCTGCGACATGGCGCTGTTCCTGGCCGATAAGCTTGCGTGGGATCAGGAGGGCGTGCCCCCATTTCGCGCGATCATAGAAGCGGCATTGAATGAATCCCTGGAAAAGGCCTGCTCCGGTTATATAAACCATGCTTTAGATAATGGAATGATTTTAATGCCCCATACATGGCTTTTAGAAGCGAAGGCGTGGCTCAAGGAGCGGCGTTGATTTCCTCATCTTATCCGCCGTATTTGCCGCTAATCACCGTTATTCGCCGATGATTTTGATCAGCACCCGCTTTTCGCGTTTGCCGTCAAACTCATAGTAGAATATCTGTTCCCAGGTGCCGAAATCCAGTCTGCCGTCCGTTATCGCAACCACCGTCTCCCGCCCCATTATGGTACGCTTGAGATGAGCGTCGGCGTTATCCTCGTAGCCGTTGTGGCGGTAACGGCTGTGGGGCTTTTCGGGGGCCAGGCCTTCCAGCCAGACCTCGTAATCCTGGTGCAGGCCGGCTTCGTCGTCGTTTATGAAAACGCCTGCGGTTATGTTCATGGCGTTTATAAGCGCCAAACCTTCCTTTATGCCGGACTCCCTAAGGGCGGCTTCAACCTGGGGCGTTATGTTCACGATTCTTCTGCGCTCGGGTATGTTAAAATGCAGAACTTTGCGGAATGATTTCATTCTTTTCTCCTTTCGCTTTCCCTTTCAATTATGCGGCCGATGCTGGCTTTGAAGCTCTCATCCTGCCGGGCTTCGCGCTTTGCGGGGCCCTTTGTGCGCCCGCCGGAGCGCCTGATCTTCCTCGATATATGCCGGCGCTCCAGCATGGGGCCGATATTGTCATTAGTGTACTCAAGGCCGTCCTGGTTAAGAACAATTGCGCCCCTTGCCAGACACATGGCGGCAAGGCCGTAGTCCTGCGTGATGACGATATCCCCCCTCGCGGCGATGTTGGCCAAAGCGAAGTCGACGCTGTCGGCGCCCTTTTCAAAGACGAGGGTTTTTGCGCCGTCCCTTTCAAAAAAGTGGGCGCTGTCGCAGAGGAGCAGGCATTCAACGCCGTTTTCCCTGGCAGCTTCTATAGCGATGTTTACCACCGGACAGCCGTCGGCGTCAATCAATAGCCGCATTTTTTCTGTGCTCCTTGTGCATCGAAAGGGTTTGGTGATGGGCGGCAATCTTGTCCATTATGAGCATTGCGGCGCGCTCAAGAGGATAGCCCTTTCTGTAGTCTGCCGGCAGGACGAAATCCACGCGGCCGTCGCGAAGCATCTTGTCGGCAGTGCCTTTTTTATCGCCCTGATAAACGGCGATGGAATGGCCGCCGTTCACCTTGACAAGCTTCATGCAGGGGATGTCCGTCGGGCCGTCGCCAATATAGACCATGTTGCTGAAGGGAATGCGGCGTTCGCTGTCGGGGACGAACTCGTTCAGCTTGTCATGCTGAGTGACGTCCAGCTCATTTTTGTTGATTCTGAAGAGGAACTGGGTTTTGCTGGTGTAGTTGACAGCCATGGCGGGCCATACGGGGACATTGCTCTGGTTGTAAGAAAACTCCGCTGCGAAGATTTTTTTGAACTCCCCCGCGATGCTGGTTCCCTCAATTATTTCCTTAAGGCCCGATGAAATTATATAGTGCTCCAAGACTACGCACTTGCTTTCGGCGTATGAATTCAGCCTTCCAAACCAGTCTTCAACTCCGGGGAAAAGCCCCACCTTCTGCCCTTGGCTTTTAAAGACATCCCTCGTTATAAGCATCTTACCCTGGGCTTCCAGGGTCATTATCCACATATAGGCCAGAATGCTGTCCATGCCATGCTTTTTCTCTGCCATGGAGCACTTGGCCCAGAACTCGTCCGAGCTCATGCCTATGCCGGGGATGAAGGCGTATTCCTGCATGTTGGCAGGGGAAAGAGTCTTGTCAAAATCGTACACTATGGCTGCTATGGCCCGCTCCTGCATCGATATCATCCTTTCGCTTTTCCGCTTTTCCGCCAGGGAGGTTCCATTGTATATTGCTTTTATTGAAGTATAAGGCGGATTCGGTGCTGCTGTCAATTGCTGTTCTGTTGGCTGATTGCTCAAAGAGCATCCCTCTTTGCAGGGCAAAGGCGGAACCTTGCAGCGCCCTTACTGGAAAATAAAAAACAAAAAGAGGGCGTCGGCTTTTTTGGCAAAGCTTTCGCCCTTAATGAGGAATTGGTTGTTTAATGTGGCCGCTAAATGCTTAAAAAGCTGCAAATTTCTTGCCGTACTCCACGCATTCGGCCAGGTCTGGGGTATCCTGTGCGATAAGCCCCTCGTCTAAAATGTTTGCCCCGGCGCTTTCCGTGCGCTCAATCCAGTCGCGCATCCATTGTCCGTCGCCCCAGCTGTAGGAACCGAACAGCGCCACCTTCTTTCCCGCCAAGGAGCTTTCAACGGCGGTGAAGAAGGGCTCGAACTCGTATTCTTCCAGTTCTTCGCTGCCTGTGGCGGGGCATCCAAAAGCAATCTTTTCGCACTCAGCCAGAGCACTCGCATCCGCGGAGGAAACCTCGATCACTTCGGCTTCAGCACCCGCTTCGGCTAACCCGGCGGCTATCGATTCCGCCATGGCCTGGGTGTTTCCTGTGCCGCTCCAATATATAACAGGTATCTTTTTCATATAAAAGGCTCCTTTACATCAGTTTGCTTCAAAGGAAGCAGCCAAAGTGGGCAGTTCGCCAAAGCTCTCCAGATGGCTGGAACAAAACGCCTGACACTCCCTGTACAGAGCGCACAGGCTCTTCGCTGCTTCCACGCTGCCGTAGACCTTCCACATGCAGCTATGCTTTGAGTTCTTGCCGCCATATATGATAAACCCGACCACATCCGCCGGAGGATAGCCAAGAAAAAAACCGATCTCATGAGGAAAGCCTTTGTCCTCGCCAATGCGCTCTTTCAGGCGGCTTAGGAGCAGCTCTGTGTCTATCTCTTGCGGATATTCAAACCGCTCAAGCATTTTGCGCGCCGTTTTGTGGGAAAGAGCCTGCTCAAGAAGCTGGGGGCTATACACTAAAAGCAGGGCGCGGCCTCTTTCGCTATGCAAGACTGCCGTCTTTAGGCTGCCGGTTTGGGCCAGGCGGCCAACGGAGTCTATCATGTCGGAGTCATCCTCTATGGAGAAAAGCCCCGCAGGCTTTTTGCCCAGAAGAACTGCGCCGCAATGCCTGGCAAGCAGATGGCAAGGCTGGTGATTGTATTGCATGGCGATTTCCCTCCTTCCCATGAAGTTAGCCTACGCTAACTGGTGCCATGAGTATATCATGCTTTTTTAGGTAAATCAAGCCCTAAGAGCATAATTCCTATCATTATGGTCGGAAATTTTTAAAATAAATATGCAGGCAATGTTTGACTTAGGATAAGGACTTTTATATACTTGTAAAAAAGGAGAAAAAGAGAAAAACATGAGCAAAATTTTGACAGCGCGAGAAGTGCTGGAATATTGTCTGGCCAAAAAAGCAGCCTGCGAGGATCTTCCGTTTGGTCCTTCGCCGGTTTGCGCAAAGGTCGGCGGCAGGATTTTTGCTCAACTTTTTGCATCTGAGCAAGGTGCAAAGGTGACTCTCAAATGCGAACCTGAGCTGGCCAGGTTGTTTCGTGCGCAGTACCCGTTGGCGGTGGCAAGGGGCTGGCATTGTCCGCCGGCCCAGCAGCCTTATTGGAACACGGTGCTAATACCCGGCGTACCTTGCGAGGTGCTGCTGGGGATGATCGACCATTCCTACGAGCGCGCTGTCGGATCGCTGACAAAAAGAGCCCGCGAGGCCCTGGACATATAGTCGTTTTTTCTTTGAAAGGAGCAAAAAATGCACGCTAATATTACAAACCACTATGACATCGCTCGGCGGCGTCCGAAGCTTGAAACCCGGCAAAGCGTGATATTCACTCCCTCCGTTGAATGGCGCTTCGCCCACATTCCCCATGTTGCATGGTTCAAGGGAAAGTTTTATGTGATGTGGGCCAGCGGGCACATCAACGAGGACGATGTTGGCCAGGTGATACGCTACGCCGTCAGCGAGGATTTCGTCCACTGGCAGCCACATAGAATTTTGGTGGGGCCTTTTAAATCATCCGGTAAATATGACGGCGTTTTAAGCCCCAACGGCTGGCATGTCCACGGCGACACTTTGGTGGCCTATTTCATGAGCTTTGAGGAGGACGAGAGCACTTTGGTGGACGGCAGGAGGTTCGTGCCGCCTTCACGCCATTTGAACTTCCAGAATTTTTATATGACTACAACGGACGGTGAGAACTGGTCGGATTATGCGCCCAGGGAGGGCGGCGGCGGCAACCACTCAAATATTCTGCTCAGCAACGGCAACCTGCTCTCCTGCGAGAACAATATCTGCACCATAAGCAGCAATCATGACGGCATAAGCGGCTGGGAAAAAGTTCAGATGTTCGAGCGCGGCTATCCCAACAGGCCGTCGGATGTGCCGAAGGGAGGCCTCGACCCGGCGGTAGATCAGCCCGCAGGGGTTGTCCGCGATGACAGGGTGGGACTTTGCGAGGCCTGCCCGGTGGAGCTTCCGGGCGGCAGTATAGCCTGCTTCTACAGGAGCGGCACCCCCTATCTTTGGGCTTGCTTCTCCCATGATGGCGGGCGAACCTGGTCGCTGCCGGAGCCGACGGATTTCACCGACAACCGCACAAAGTTTCACATCAGCCGCCTGCCAAACGGCAAGTATTACTATATCGGCACTCCGGATCCCTTTCCTCCCCGCACAAGGCATGTGCTTGCACTGTCCCTTTCAGACGACGGCCTTGACTATGATCAGCACTTTTTGCTGGATGACACCCAGTACAAGGGCAAATATGTGGGGCTGGACAAGGCGGGCATATATGGCTATCCCACGTCCATCGTGAAGGATGGCTGTTTGCACATAGTGTTTTCAATCTGCAAAGAGCAGATAGTCGCGATGAAACTGCCCTGTGACAATCTTTAATCCAGACAATATAAAAAACGCCGACAGCTTCGTCAAGAGCCATCGGCGTCTTTTGTTTTTCTTTTTTTCGCTACCAGAATTTCAGCGAATTCAACCGGAACGCTTTTCAGGATGCACATCCCCCGTCCTTTTAGCAGCGCACAGAAAGCGCCGGGGTCGTCCGGGTACAGGTCGATGACCCGGTTGCCCATATCCAAGAAATCCTCTTTTTTCTGGGGATGGAGACCACCAGCCGGCCGCCGGGGCGCAGCAGACTTTCGGCATTTTCCACAAAAGCCGCTTTGTTTTGAAAATGGAAGAGGGTCAGGGAGCAATAAAGGATGTCATAGCTTTCACAAAATTCATTGGAGAGAAAGTCGCCGCAGAGGATGAGGGCATTCTTAAACTCCTTAAGATGCTCTCTTGCCCGCTCCGCCGTCAAAGGGGAGAGATCAATGCCGGTGAAACGGCGGCAGCCCGCGGCCAGCACCTTCAGCGCCAATCTACCGGTGCCTACGCCGATTTCCAGCACCGGGTCGTTGCCCTCCCGGATCAGAAGATCATAATGCTCTTGTGCGCAAACTCGGTTCATGATGGCGATGCCTCAGCGGTGAGGGCTGCCTGCGCTTCGGCGGCGTCCCTTGCGAGGGCGCGCTTGTACCATCTGTTGCTGAACATGCGAAGCAGGTAGCAAATGCCCCTAAAGCCCCAATCGCACATCATCGCCATCCAAACTCCCACAACCTGAAGCTGGAAGGTGACTCCCAGAAGATAGCCAAGCCCCACCCTAAACACCCACATGGATATTATCGATATGATTGTGTTGAAGTTGATATCGCCCACACCGCGCAGGCAACTGGGCAAAACGAACGAGAATGACCAGGTGATGGTTCCGTATATCAGAATAATCCTGACGATTTCATGCACGTATTTAGCTGCCAGCTCCGTTGCTTTGTACATCTGAAGAAGCTGAGGCACGAAGAACCATATTATAGCCATAGTTAATCCGTAAAACACCATTGACACCAGAGGAAGCCTGCGCATATGCCGCTTGGCTTCATCATAGAGCTTTGCGCCGTAGCAGCGGCCGGTGATTGTCACTCCGCCGTTCAGGAAGGCGCCCCCTGTGGTCAGGGCGAAGTTGAATATGTTGTTTGAAATGGCGTTGGCGGCCAGGGCATCGGTGCCCATGTTTGCCATGAATGAGACAACGACCAGCTTTCCGCCGTTGAAGATAAGGGAATCTATAGCGGCGGGAAGGCCCACCTTGAAGACGGGCAGGAACACCTTTTTGTCTATTTTGAAGGTAAAGCCTTTTATGTTGACCAGGCCGGGGCGGAAGGTGACTTTAAAGAAAAGAATCGCAGCGGAAGTTGCCCTGGCGAAGAGCACTGCGCAGGCTGCGCCCACCATGCCCCAGCCCAGGACCATTATGGTCAAGGCTCCTATGGCCACGTTCACTATGTTTGAAACCAAGGCAGCCATCATGGGCGTGCGGCTGTCGCCGGTGGCCCGCAATGCGCCTGCACAGATTGAAAATACGGCTATGAAGGGATAGCCGATGACGGAACCCACATTGTATATGACGGCGCTGTCCATGACATTTTGCTCTGCATCGCCGAACATGAGGTTTAAAATGGGTCTGTTGAATGAAAACATGATCAACGCCATAAGGGTTGAAAACACCAGTATGATGCTGAATGTCTGCGTCAGGGCATTATCGCCGCCCTGCTTGTCGTTTCTGCCCATGCAGTGGGAAACGACGACGGTGACCCCCGCGGCAAGGGCGTTAAAAACATTAAGGAACAGCAGATTTATCGAGTCCACAAGGCTGACGGCGGAAACGGCGTGAAGCCCGAGGGAGCTTACCATAAGCGAGTTCACAAGACCTATTGCCGTGTTCAACCCCAGCTCAATAAAAATGGGCCAGACGAGGTTAAAGACAGCCTTGTTTGTAAATAATAGATCCTGTTGTTTGGGTTTCATATATTCTCCTGGTGCCGCCTGTGTGAAAATATCCGGCAAAATAATGGCGCTGCAAATATGATTGTATTATAAAGGGGAAACAAAAGCAACCTAAGCAGCTATTTCCTGCACGGTTACAGAAGTAAAAAACAAAAAAAGAGAGGCGAGCGCTGGCCCTATAGACTGCGCCGCCTTCGCTTGTCCTAATTTTTCTGCAGCTCAAATGCTGGAAAAGTTTATTTGATCAGCTCTATGTTGCCGATGTAGGGGAGACGCTTTGCCTTGCCAGAGGCCGTGTTTATAAGCGCCATTATTATTGCTATCACCAAAATGATGCGCAGCAGCCAGGCGACAAAGGCTCCGATGAATGCGATAGAGCTGATGAGCCCGGCAAGCACACAGCAAAGGGTAACCAAAAGGCCCTGATTTGCGTGGAAGCGGCCGAAGGGGGAGCCTTTTTCGGCAAGCAGGGGAAGGAAAAACAGGAAGGGGATATATGAAATGGCGCTGACGCTCTTCGCCTTGCTTATGTCGGTGGGGGAAAATTTATATGTAATATCCTCGGTGTTAAAAAATGAATCTTTAAGTTTATCAAAAAAGCCTGCCATCTTCTCGTTCGAACCCCCTTCTTCATGAAAACCATTGCTATATTCGCTCTGATAGCTTCCCTCTGCGCCGGTGTTTGATGTTTCTTCCGCGCTGCCGGCAGCAGACGCACTCTCTTTCAAAGCCTTCCCGCAGGCGGAACAAAAGGCTGCCCCCTCGTGCGCCTGCTTTCCGCAAAACTTGCAATATTCCATAGTTTGCCAACACTACCTTTCATAAAATGCTCTCGGTATTTCACGATCTCAGGTATATTATATAACAAGCAACTGGATATTGCAACAGAAAATCGGAAAAGCCGGAAAAATTTCTTCAATCAGTCTACCTTATGCTGGTCAGACCGGTTTTAAATATGAAACGGCGGATTGTGGGGTTGTACATGGCGAAGCTGCGCGCATTTTTGGACAAAAGCTTCAGTTTAGCGGGCATTGTGCCATGCCTGTATAGTATGGCCGCTTCGTCGATATCGCTGCATTCGTTCAGCGCACGGGCCAAAGCCGCGCCGGTTTTAATGGCCCAGCTTATGCCTTCCGAGGACGAAGGACTGATGAACCCCCCGGCCTCTCCCAGAAAAAATGCCCGGTCCACACCGCTTTGCATGTGGGAAAGCCGCGTTGGGCGCTGCAAAATGGCTCCTCCCCGGGAGATGACCCGGCCGTCAAAGGGCAGACCCTTATGAATAAGCAGGCTTTTCAGCCTGTCGAAGTTCGCGGTGGCGAACTTTCCGGGCTTTAATGCTGCGCCCAGCAGCACATGGCCCTCCTTGGGAACCGCCCAACTGTAGTAATCGGTTATATTAGAGGCAAAATATGCGCCATAGCTATCCCAGGAGGTGCAATCCAGCTCGATTTCCTCCTGTATGGCGGCATAATAGGGCGTTTTTCCGATGCGGAACCGATCTTCATATTTGTCCAGCTTGCGCCTGATCAAGGAGGCGCCGCCATCGGCGGCTACAATCGCTCGGGCGGATTCTTTGAACAGCTTTCCGTTATGGATGAACTCGATTTCATACTTGCCGTCGACAAGCCGAACCCCAGTCACCAAAGCGCCGGTTCTTATATCGCAGTTTCCTGCCGCTCCTGAGGTCAGCGCCAGATTGAACAGGAAGCGATCGAACTGCTCTCTGTGGATGTTCAGATAGTGGCGCTGATATCTGCGCTCCTCGCCTGATTCAAGGTCCAGGGCGCGGACCATAAAGGGCTGAGGGTCGCAAAGCACAGCCTTGGGCAGGGAAAGCCCCTGGCTTGCCAGTTCCCGCTGGGCGTCAGAGTTTAGCATCCCGGCGCAGCATTTTCTGCGGATGCTTTCGGGGTACGGGTATGACCCGGCGTCCAAAGGGCGCTTTTCAAGCAGCAGCGCTTTCATTCCGTTATCCAGCAGGCGGGTTAAGGTGCTTCCGGCAGGCCCTGCTCCGATTATTGCAATGTCAAACATTCCCACATTGCTTCCTTCCTGTTAGTTATCATTTTAGCTATCGCCTTGTTAAGACCGTGACAGATATAAAAGACGGGAGAAAAGACGGGAGAAAAAACACTCTCCCGCCTATGATTTAACCGGCACGGCCGGCAATCTATATGGATATATCCTGCGCAACGCGGTACATATACTCGTCAAGGCCCTTTGTCATTGTGAAAGCCTCGCTTATGGGCACGGAGCATATCTGTGAGTTTCGATAACAGACTATCAGGTCTGTCTGGCCTTCCACCAGCTTTTCAACGGCGTAGTGGCCCATCCTGCTGGCCATAACCCTATCCCTTGCGGAGGGGCTTCCTCCCCGTTGCACATGGCCCAACGTAGTCACCCTGGCTTCAACGCCCGTATCGCGCCTTATTTTCTCGGCGATCTCCGCCGCGCCGCCCACGCCCTCGGCAATTATCACCAGGAAATGGCGTTTGCCATTATAGCGGCTTTCCCGAATTTTTTCCACCAAGTCCGCCTCACAGTCGCAATCGATCTCGGGGATGAGTATGCTGGTCGCGCCCACTGCTAGGCCGACGTAAAGGGCCAGATGGCCGGCGTCCCTGCCCATGACCTCCACAACAGAGGCCCGCTCGTGGGAGCGCATTGTGTCCGCCAGCTTGTCGATTGCATCGATTGCGGTGTTGGCGGCGGTGTCAAAGCCGATTGAGTAATGGGTGCAGGGGATATCGTTGTCTATGGTGGCGGGTATGCCCACGGCGTTCACGCCCAGCTTGGATATGGCCTCCACACCCCTGAGGGTGCCGTCGCCGCCGATGCATATAAGGCCGTCTATGCCCAGGTATTGACAGACCTCGGCCCCTTTTTTCTGGCCTTCCAAGGTCTTAAACTCGTCGCAGCGGGCGGTGTAGAGCATTGTCCCCCCCATGGATGTAATCCTGTTGACGGCCCTCGCGTCAAGGGGTCGCACATCGCTGTTCAAAAGGCCGTTATAGCCCCTGTGTATGCCGATTGGAATGATGTTATTCTGTATGCAGTTTCTAACCACGGCCCTTATGGCGGCGTTCATTCCCGGTGCATCGCCGCCGCTTGTGAGCACTCCTATGCGCCTGATTTTTTTCTTTGCGCTGTTTTCCCTGATGGAAATATCCATTTTTTGTCCTCCGATGCAGATGGGATATACTCTTTTATTCTACATCATCTGACCTTTTAAAACAATCACTTTGTTCTTTTCAGCGGCGCGGCTGCGTTTTTGAAAATGATAACAAGAAATTTACAGCCCGTAGAAGTGATGACCGCCTATGCTGATTGTGTATACAGCCTTATACCATCTGTCGGGCTTGGAGTCAGAACGGAACCAGAGGACATTTTCATCCACCACTCTGTCGCCTGCAAGGGCGATCTCCGCCACGGCATAGTACTCATCGGGGACGCTGACGGTGTAATAGTCGGCCCTGGCATAGGGGGTGAACTGGTTTTCCTGGGATATGACGCCCTTCATTGTGCTGGGAAAATCATCGCTGTTTAATCTGTTTATGACCACGTTTGCAACCGCCAACTGCCCCTCGATGACCTCGCCTCTGGCCTCCCAGTAGATTATCCTCGCCAGTTCGTCGATGTCGCTTTGGCTGTAGACAGGCTCCTCGGTTTCAATGGTCTCCACGCTTTTTACCACAACGGTGATGGCTTCGCCGTAATGAGCAAGAGCGGCGCCCGCGAAAGACGACTGAATCATTATAACGGCAGCGGCCACAGCAAAAGCAATTTTAATATTTTTGAAATGTTTGTAAAAATACATGAGCTCATCTCCTTTTCTGGATAGGTTCTCCATAAAAGGATATAATATGCGAAGAAACCGCAATTGAAACCTCCCGCAGAAGATGATAGAATAAAATTGCCAGAAATTACTTGTATATTAAAGCGGGGGGTATACCATATGCGTATCATTTTTTTAGGCACCTGTTCGGGCACAGAGCCCATGCCGGGAAGAAAGCATACCTCGGTGGCGCTGGATACGGGGGAAGGGCTATATTTTTTCGATGTAGGCGAGGGCTGCTCCTACACCGCCCATAACATGGGTCTGGATATTTTAAAGACTAGAAAAATAATTATAAGCCACCCGCACATGGACCATGTGGGGGGCCTCGGCAATCTACTTTGGGTAATAAGAAAGCTTAGATATACGCAAAAAAGGCCCATCAGCCATGAGATAGATGTCTTCACTTCCAACATGAGCACATACGATGGCGCGATGATGACCTTGAGCGCAACGGAAGGAAATTTCGAGGTAGATTTTGAGATATCGCCCCGGAGAGTTCGGGATGGTCTGCTGTTCGATGACGGCGGCATCAAGGTGACCGCCATGCACAACAGCCACCTGAAATGGAGCGAGGACAATGGCTGGCAATCGTTTTCATATCTGATAGAAGCGCGGGGCAGGCGGATCGTCTATTCGGGGGACGTAAAGGACATCTCAGAGCTGGATTCCTGGCTTCCATGTGACTTTCTGCTGATGGAAACCGGGCATCATGACCCCGGCGAGGTAGCAAAGCACGCGGCTGAAAAAAAGGTGGACAATCTCATCTACATGCACCATGGACGGACGATAATGAACGATCCTGATGGCTGGGAGCTAAAGGTCAAGGCGCTTTTCGGCGAAAAGGCCGTGATAACCCACGACGGCATGGTTTTGGAGCTGTAAGAGAAAAAAGCATCGCTGTTTAGCTTCGAGTTAACCAAAGAAGAAGGGATCGGCTACAAGGCTTCGTCCGCATATCCCGACGCCGGCGCGATACATGGCCTTGGCGTGTATGCGGTCATGCCATAGAAAGCGCCTCAGCATCTTTTTAAGGCTCCACTGTTCGCCATAGCTGCCGTCAACAACGGGATTTACAATGAAATCGCTGCTTTCCTCCAGCAGGCGAAAGCCCTCCTTTCGGCAGCAGAGGATGTCCGGGCCGTTTTTCACCGTGACGCCGATCTCGCCGAAATAGTAGCTGTTGACATTCATTGTGTGCAGGTACATCGCCCGAGCGGTTCGGGGGACGAAGCCATAAAAAGTGTTTCTCGGCGGCCAAAGGGCTTCGTCCTTTTGGGGTATGGAATCGTAAAGAGCCTGGAAATCTGCGGCGGACTTGAGTGCAAGGAGCTTGAGTCCTTCATATTCCTCGGATGAAAGAGCAATGCGTTCGCTGTCAAAAATCACATCGCTGTCGGCGTCACAGATCTCAAGGCCGCTTTTCTTCTCCTGAACTATAAGATGGGAAATGCCGCATAATGGAATTTTGCGCCCCAGCCAGAGCAGATAGCTTTCCGCCTCGCCTGCAAGCTTCGAAAGGGCTTCATCCCTTGTTCTGCCCCGTAGAAAAGCGCCAGGAAGGTTTTCACAGAAAATCAGATGCCCGCATTCGTTATATTCATCAATCAGCCTTATTTCCATGCCTCTGCCTTTGCTCTTTCAAACTGCGTAAGCCTGTTAAAACTCTATTTTGCCCTGTATGTAGGCGCGAAGATCGGCGATGTCCACCAGGTCCTGCTCCATGCTGTCCCGGTCTCGGACGGTGACCTTGCCGGTAGGCTCGGAGTCAAAATCCACGCAGATGCAAAGCGGCGTGCCGATCTCATCCTGGCGGCGGTAGCGCTTGCCGATGGAGCCTGTTTCATCGTATTCAACGGGGAAATATTTGCGCAGCTCGCTGTAGATCGTTTCCGCAAAGGGCGAAAGCTTCTTTTGCAGCGGAAAAACGGCGCATTTGTAGGGCGCAAGGGCGGGGTGCAGGCGAAGAACCACTCTGGAATCGCCGGGCTTGATCTCCTCCTCGTCGTAGGCGTTGCACAAAAATGCCAGAGCGACTCTGTCCGCGCCCAGCGAGGGCTCAACGCAGTAGGGGATATAGCGCTCGTTTGTGACGGGGTCGATAAACTCCATGTTTTCGCCCGAATGTTCCTGATGCTGCTTAAGGTCGAAGTCCGTTCTGTTGGCGACGCCCCAAAGCTCGCCCCAGCCAAAGGGGAACAGGAACTCAAAGTCCGTGGTGGCTTTTGAGTAGTGGGAGAGCTCCTCGGGGGAATGGTCGCGCAGGCGCAGGTTTTCTTCCTTTATGCCCAGGGAGTAGAGCCAGTCGCGGCAGAAGGCGCGCCAATACTCAAACCACTCCATGTCATCGCCCGGTTTGCAGAAGAACTCCAGCTCCATCTGCTCGAACTCGCGGGTGCGGAAAATGAAGTTGCCGGGGGTGATCTCGTTCCTAAAGCTCTTGCCCACCTGGGCGATGCCGAAGGGGATGCGCTTGCGGGATGAGCGCTGCACGTTTTTAAAGTTTACGAAGATTCCCTGGGCGGTCTCCGGGCGCAGATAGATCTCTGACTGGCTATCCTCGGTGACGCCCTGAAAGGTCTTGAACATCATGTTGAACTTGCGTATGGCGGTGAAGTTGCTCTTGCCGCAGGAGGGGCAGGCCACTTTTTGTTCGATAATGTACTCCGTCATGGCCTCGTTGCTCATGCCGTCCACAGCCATCTCAACGCCCTTTTTAGCGTTATAGCCCTCGATAAGCTGATCGGCCCGGTGGCGCATCTTGCAGCTTTTGCAGTCGATCAAAGGATCGTTGAAGTTCACCACATGCTGGCTGGCCACCCAGACCTGGGGGTTCATCAAAATGGCGCAGTCAACCCCCACGTTATAGGGGCTTTCCTGCACAAACTTTTGCCACCAGGCCTTTTTAACATTGTTTTTAAACTCTACGCCCAAAGGGCCGTAGTCCCAGGTGTTGGCAAGGCCGCCGTAAATTTCGCTGCCGGAAAAGATATAGCCTCTGGTCTTGCACAGGGCGACGATCTTTTCCATGGTTGCCTTATTCCCTGCGTTTTTGTTCTCATTCATTTTTTTACACCCTTTCGGAAGAAAATAAAAAGCCCCTCATCCCTGCAAAGGGACGAAAGGCTTGCTTTCGCGGTTCCACCCTTTTTGATTTTTGCCCTTTGACCTATGGCCAACCAAGGCGAAAATCCTCTTTTAAGTAGTCCTGTTTGCGGCGCCTCATGTGCGAACTGCCGGCTTTCACCTGGCCCGGCTCTCTTTGCTTCGTTTATGCTCGCAGTTTTCTCCGCAGGACGGCTATTTGCATGAAATATAGCATCTTTTTTGAAAATTGTCAACGGTTAGCCGGCATATTTTTTAATCTGGTCAAGCAAAATGGCGGAGCCGTCGGCCAGAGGCTCGTCTTTCATGGCGGATATATATCTTTCCCTGTTATTGTAAAGGGCGATCGCCATGTCAGCTAAGATCCTGGGCGTGGAGTCCTCCTGCATCAAAACCTTTGAGAAGCCCCGCTTTTCGAAGGAGCGGGCGTTGTCTATCTGATCACCCCGGCTGGCAGTTGCGGGATAGGGGATCAAAAGATTCGGCTTCGCCAGCGCCAAGAGCTCGCAGATGGTGTTGGAGCCGGCCCTGGAAATGACCAAGTCCGCAAGGGCGTAAGCGTCCGCCATGTCGATGAACTCCCGCTGAACATAGCCCTTCTTGCCTTCCAGGGAGATGTCAAGGTTTCCCTTGCCGCAGATATGTAAAATGTCGAAGGCTTTGAGCATGTCCAGAGCGCCGCGCACCAGTGCGTTTACCGCCTGAGCGCCGCTGCTGCCGCCGGTTATCATCAGCACCGGCTTTTCTCCGCTAAAGCCATATTCGCCCCTGGCGCGCATTTTGCTGCCCTCAAAGAGGGATGAGCGCAAGGGGGTGCCGCAGGCGACGGCCTTTTTCCCTATGGCCTTGGCAGTTTCCGGGAATGTGGTGCAAATCACGCTGGCAAAGGGCGCGCATAGCCTGTTTGCAAGGCCGCTTGTCATGTCGGACTCATGCAAAATGACGGGGATGCGTCTCATGGCGGCGGCATAGGCCACCGGGACCGAAACAAAGCCCCCCTTTGAAAAAACGATGTCAGGCTTTTCTTTTTTCAAAATGCCCAGGCTTTGGGACATGCCCTTGATGACTCGAAAGGGATCGCTTAAATTGCGCAGGTCAAAATATCTGCGCAGCTTGCCCGTTGAAACGCTGTGGTATTTGCTGACATGGGGCTCCATTAAGCCCCGCTCTATGCCGTCCGCAGAGCCAATGTACTGGATGTCCCAGCCCTCGGCCTTGAGGCGCGGGATAATTGCCAAATGTGGCATGACATGGCCTGCCGTGCCGCCGCCGGTTAATATGATGCGCTTGATGGTCGTTCCCTCCAATTCGAAAAGTCGTTCATCTGTTTAAGTATATGAACATCCATGTAAATTTGCAATGATTTTGCATCCTTTATATGCTGATTGTAATCTTTTCACTGTTGGAAGAAAAGCTTCTATGATATAATAAGTTTAGCAAGCCGCCTGTCGGATAGCGGGCTGGCGGGGAATATCGGTCATTTGCACGCCGGCAAACAGAAATATAGCATAACAGGTGTGCGGGGCATGCGCTTTTAAGAAGCTTAAAAAGATTTTAAAAGTTTTTAGCAAACATTTTCAAAAAAATATTAGCAAATATTATTGAAGGGAAAGGAAAAGAATAGAGGGATGGATTATATTTCTGTATTGAACCGTCTGACGGGCCTGCCCGGCGTGAGCGGCAATGAAAATGACGTGGCCCGCACGGTGGAGGAATACTTCCGCCAGCAGACGGATGATGTCTGGCGCGACACCGTGGGCAGCGTCTTTGCCCGCATCGGCTCGGGCAAGCCTGTCATAATGATCGCCGCCCATATGGATGAGATAGGCATGGTGGTGACGGACATATTGGAGCGGGGTTTTTTGCGCATAGCTTCCGTGGCGGGGGTGGATCCAAGGGTGCTTCCCGGCAGCGAAGTTGTCGTGGACGGAAGAAAGCCGCTTAAGGGCATCGTGGGGGCAGTTCCGCCGCATCTGGTGACTGATAACAGCAAAAACTACAAGATGGACGAGCTTTCTGTGGATGTGGGCTTGCCGGAAGAAAAGGTAAGAGAGTATGTTTCCGTGGGCGATATGGTGCGCTTTGACCCTCTGCCTCCTCTGAAGCTTAAAAACGACTTTCTTGCATCAAAGACAATGGACGACAGGGCCCATATTGCGGTTATGCTCAGGTCAATGGAGCTGCTTTCAAAAATAAAGCTGGAATGCACGGTGGTTTTTTGCGCGACCGTTCAGGAGGAAAGAGGCGGCATCGGGGCTCTTACAGGCAGCTATTCCGTGGAGCCGGACATCGCCATCGCCATCGATGTCTGCCATGGGAAAATCCCCGGGGCCACAATATATGACAGCTTCGACATGGAAAAGGTGGTTTTAACCAGGGGTTCAAACGTCCACCCGAATGTGTTGGACATGCTGAAGGCCGCCGCGTCGGATTTAAACATACCCATAGACATTGAGGCGAACATCGGCCACAGCGGCACCGACGCATGGGAGATGCAGATCTCAGGCAACGGTGCGGCCAGCGCGGTGGTTTCAACGCCCCTTAAATACATGCACACGAGCGTCGAGGTGCTGAGCACAAAAACGCTGGACAACTGCGCCAGGCTCATCGCGCAGTTTGCCGCGAATATAGGCGCGGATTGGGAGGAAAAGCTATGCCTGGACGATTAGACAGAAGCATCATTCGCGCTTTAAGCGATATATACGCAGTCAGCGGAGACGAGGGCCGCGTCAGGAAACAGATAAAGGAATTCATCGCCCCCTATGTGGACGAGATGTTCACCGACTATATGGGCAATCTAATCGTCCGAAAGAGCGGCAAAAAAGATGGCGCAAAGAAGGTTTTGCTTTCCGCACATATGGACGAAGTGGGGATGCTGGTGCGGGGCATTACCGAGGACGGCCTTCTGGCAATCGACTGCCGCAGCATCGACCCCAGGGTGATGATATCAAAGCGCGTGGTGGTGGGCAAGGAGCATATCCCCGGCGTAATAGGCGCAAAGGCCATCCACCAGCAAACAAGGGAGGAGTTCGGGCAGGCTCTTAGGTATAATCAGATATACGTTGACATCGGCGCGACTGCCAAGAAGGACGCGGAAAAATACGTCGCCGTGGGCGATCATATCTGTTTCACCACCAAGTTTGAAGATTTCGGCGAAGGCCTTATGAAGGGCAAGGCCCTTGATGACAGGATCGGCTGTGCGGTAATTGTTCAGCTCCTGAAAGACGATTACGACTGCGACCTTTACGCCGCCTTCACCGTGCAGGAGGAATGCGGTTTAAGGGGCGCTCACATCGCCGCGCACAGGATAAAGCCCGATGTTAACCTTAACTTCGAAGGCACCACCGCCAATGATATCCCCTTAAGCGAAGGCCACCAACTGGTGAGCAGGGTGGGGGACGGCGCTGTTTTCACAGTGATGGACAGAGGAACCATAGTGAACCGCAGCATGACCAACGCGCTGATAGAAGCGGCGAAGTCCGCCGGGGCCAAGTGGCAGCTTCGCAGGGGCAACGCCGGCGGCACCGACATGGGCGCCATACACACCGCGGCGGCGGGCTGCATCAGCGGCGGCATTTCAGTGCCGTGCAGGTACATCCACGCCCCGTCCTCGGTGGCTTCCTGGGATGATATGGAAAACGCCTATAAAATCGGCCGCGCTTTCCTTAGCGAAAATAAATTTGACGAGGTGAAAAAAGATGTTTAAAGACATGCTTAAGGATATTTTAACCGCCTATGGCCCCTCCGGCAGGGAAGCGAAGGTCAGGGAAGTTTTGAAGGGCTACCTGAAAGACTACGCGGATGAAATGCGCGTGGACGCTTTGGGCAATCTCATCGCCCTGAAAAAAGGTACCTCCGGCAAGAAAGTGATGCTCTGCGCCCATATGGATCAGATCGGCTTTGTTGTCATAGACATCGACGACAAGGGCTTTTTGCGCATCGCCCCCGTGGGCGGCATAAGCGCCTTGAGCGCCTATGCCCGCTCCGTCACATTTGAAAACGGCGTCAGCGGCGTAATCAGCGCTGAGAGCAAGGACTTTGACATCTCCAAGATGACCCTTGCAAAGATGTTCGTGGATATCGGCGCAAGGTCGAAGGAGGAGGCGCAAAGGCTCGTGTCCATAGGCGACATGGCTGTCTACACGCCCATTTTCCGGGAAATGAAGGCAGGGGAAAACGGAGAAAACACCCGGTTTTCCTGCGCATATATGGACGACAGGGTCTGCTGCGCGGTGATGCTGGAGGTTTTCCTGAAGGCGAAGTCGGAGCATGACCTTTACGCGGTGTTCAGCACCCAGGAGGAAGTGGGCCTTAGGGGCTCCAAGGTGGCGGCCTATGCCATAAACCCGGACTTTGGCCTGAACTTCGACGTCACCGGCACCGGCGATACCCCTGGCTCCGGCACATTGGCCCTGGCCCTTGGGGACGGCGCCGCCATAAAAGTGATGGACAGGAGCATTATCGTGCCTGTTGAGGCGCGGGATTTTTTGGTTGAATGCGCCAAGGAGACCGGCAGCAAATATCAGATGGAGGTGCTGCCCTATGGCGGAACGGATACGGCATCCATTCAGCAGGCAAGGGGCGGCGTAATGGCTTGCTGCATATCCATCCCATGCAGGTACATACACAGCGCCCATGAAACCACCGACCTGGGGGATATCGAGGCTGCGGTAAAGATCGCCATTGCGGCTTTGGAAAAGAAAGTTTTTCCCGCCGCGGGCTGATAAAGCGGCAAAATTAAAATGAACGACAGGAATAGAAACAATAGAAGCAGCAAAAGGCCGCCCCTGTGGGTGAGCCTGGCGATAATCGTTTTGATGATAGCGGCGTATCGGTTGGGATTGGCCGATACGCTGCTGGACTCCCTGGAAAATTGGGCGGGGCCGTCCTACACACATATGCCCGGAGAAGGGCTTTATATCCACTTTTTAAGCGTGGGAAAGGCTGACAGCATTCTGGTGATAGCCGATGGCGAGGCCATGCTGGTGGATGCGGGCGAGGCCGACACTGTGGACTATGTTATCAGCTACCTGAAAAGCGCCGGAGTGTATGAGCTGGACGCAATCATAGCCACCCACCCCCATCTTGACCACATCGGCGGCATGTCATATGTGATAGAAGAATTTTCGCCGGAGCTTTGCTATATCTCATCAAAAACCCACACCACGGCCACATATGAAAGGCTGATGCGCGCTCTTGGAACAAAAGGAGTGGAAACCCTCGTTCCCCAGCCGGGGGACTCATACAGCCTTGGCGGAGCTGTGATGGAATTCGTGGGGCCGATGGATGAATACGAAAACATAAACGATTGCTCCCTTGTGTTTGCCTTGGAATACCAGGGCATCAGGGTTCTTTTCACAGGCGACGCTGAGAGCGAAAGCGAAAGCGACATGATAAGTTCCGGCCGGGACTTAAGCGCCGATGTTCTGAAGGTGGCGCACCACGGCAGCAATTCCTCCAGCAAGAATGCGTTTTTGCGGCAGGTAATGCCGGATTATGCGATAATAACCCAGAAGGATATCTCGGATTCGTCCGATAAGGTAATCGAAAGGCTGGAAGATGTGGGCGCAAGGATATATTCAACCGACAGCGGCGAGGTCGTCCTGTCTGTTGAGGGCGGCGTCTTAAAAATTGAGCAAAATGAGCAAAAAAAGCCGTGAGAGTTAATGCAGGCGTTTTCGGCATCTTCACCGAATAAATAAACGCAGCATATTATTATACTGCTTCGAAAGGAGAGATACATATGAGTTTTGAAGTTGCAGTCATTGGCGGAGGCCCTGCGGGGCTTTCCTGCGGCCTTTATCTGGCCAGGGCGGGCATTAAAACCGTCATTTTTGAACAGCTTTTTGCAGGCGGTCAGGCTGCCACCACCGAGATAATAGAAAATTACCCTGGAGCGCCGGCCATAAACGGCGCGGAGCTTTCGATGAAAATCGCCGAGCAGGCCACCGAGTTGGGCTGTGAGATCAACTACGAAGGAATAACGGCCCTGGAGCTTTCGGGCCGGCCGAAGAAGATAATCGCCGGGGATGTTACATACGAGTGCAAGGCGGTGGTGCTGGCCATGGGCGCACAGCCCAAGCTACTTGGGGTGCCCGGCGAGGAAAGGCTGAAGGGCATGGGTGTTTCCTATTGCGCCACATGCGACGGCGCCTTCTTCCGAGGCCAGGATACGGCTGTCATCGGCGGGGGAGACACTGCCATCGAGGACGCGCTATATCTTGCCCGGTTTGCAAATAGCGTCACGCTGATCCACCGAAGGGATGAATTCAGAGCTGCGGCGGTGGAGGTTAACAAGCTTTCTCACGCTGATAACATCAACTACAAGATGAGCAATGTCAGCGAGGAGATAATGGGCGGCAGCAAGGTGGAGGCCCTGAGGCTCAAGGATCTTAAAACGGGCGATGCGGAGATATTGCCTGTGCAGGGGGTTTTTGTGGCCGTTGGAAGCAATCCGCAAAGTCAGCTTGCCAAGGGAATGGTGGATATGGACGAAAGCGGCTATATCATCGCCGGGGAGGATTGCCGCACAAGCCTGACAGGGGTTTATGCCATCGGCGATATCCGCACAAAGCAGCTAAGGCAGGTAATAACCGCTGCGGCAGACGGCGCAGTGGCTTCGTATAGCATCCAGCAGGACTGGGATATGCTATGATTGCTTTGGCTCTTGGCGGCAGTTTTGGCAATTGTTCTTTGTGATGGTAAACTGTTGCAGAATATAAAAATATAAATATGGAGATAAAAAGATGGGTAGACTTTTTGGGACGGATGGGGTGAGGGGAAAGGCCAATTACGGCTTGACTCCGACGCTTGCTTATAAGCTGGGGCGCGCGGGCGCCAGTGTGCTGACATCTAAAAACGGCAGGCCGCGGGTTCTTGTTGGAAAGGACACGCGCATATCCGGTGACATGCTGGAGGCGGCCCTTATCGCCGGCATCTGTTCCGTTGGGGCCGACGCTCTTCCCGTGGGGGTCATACCCACTCCGGCGGTGGCGCATCTGACGAGGATTTCCGGGGTTGACGCCGGGGTGGTGATATCCGCGTCCCACAACCATTTCGGCGATAACGGAATAAAGTTCTTCAACAAGGACGGGCAGAAGCTCTCCGACGAGATCGAGGACAAAATCGAGGATATCGTTTTAAACGGCGCCATTCTTCCCATGCCGACAGATGTTGAAATCGGGCGGGTGATAAGATACGAGAACGCTGCCGAGTCATATATGCAGACCATAATACAGGCGGCAGACGAAGACATTTCCGGCCTTGAAGTCGTGCTGGATTGCGCCAACGGCGCTGCGAGCGGCGTCGCATCGGAGGTTTTCAGCCGCCTTGGGGCCACCGTCACCTCTCTTTTTGACAGGCCCGACGGCGCGAACATAAACGAGGGCTGCGGAACCACCAACATAAGCGCCCTTCAAGAGGCGGTCAGACAAAGGGGCGGGGTTGGTTTTGCATTCGATGGCGACGCCGACAGGATGATCGCCGTGGATGAAAACGGCCAGGTGGTGGACGGCGATAATGCCCTTGCCATCTGCGCTGATATCATGTTGGAGGAAGGCAGCTTAAATAAGCGGACTGTCGTTGGAACGGTCATGAGCAATCTGGGCTTTGAGGATTATTTAAATGCGCGGGGAGCGAAGCTGATACGCACAAAGGTTGGCGACCGCTATGTACTGGAGGAAATGCTGGCGCAGGGCTATAACCTGGGCGGCGAGGCCTCCGGGCATCTGATTTTTATGGACATCAGCACCACGGGCGACGGCATATTGGCTGCAGTCAAGCTGGCCTGCGCCATGAGAAGACGCAAAAAGCGTCTTTGTGAGCTTAGAGAGCAGCTTAAACAATACCCGCAGACGCTGATAAACGTGCGCGTCAGCGGTGTGCGAAAAATGGGAAATTATCCCCAGGTGGAGGAGGCCGTGCAGTTCATATCCGACAGGCTGGGGAAAAGCGGCAGGGTGCTGGTTCGCCCTTCGGGCACAGAGCCTCTTATCAGAATAATGGTTGAGGGCAAGGACGAGGACCAGGTATTGCAAAGCGCGAAGCATCTGGAAAAGGTTATCAGACAGCACATGGTCTGACGGACTAAAGCGTTTTGAGGAAGTCTATAAATGCCGCCGAATGAAAAAAACGGCGGTATTTTCATTTTAAAATGCTTTTTAGTGTTATATTTGCGCAAATTTTGCGAAAAATATGGGCGATGTTCAAAACAAGTTCATACTTTTGTGATAGAATAAACCAATAACAATCACGGAGGCGTATTAGTATGTTGTTTAAGATGAGAGTTCTGTTCTTTTCAAAAGTGGGGAATGCCGAGCATTTGGCACAGGCCATTGCGCGCCAATATAAGACCACCTCTGATCAGATCCCCCCTGCGTACCCCAGCGATAATGAAAAGTTGATGATCATATGTTTGGAGACCGGAAAGAGGCCTGATCGCCAGGTTCTGGATTTTTGCTCCAACCTGACCCCCCAGAGGGCCAGAAACGTATCCTTCCTGCTGGTAAGCAAGCACGATGGCACTGAGGCCGGCGATATTCTGGCTGAAGCGGTTAAAAAGCGCGGACTGAATGTTGTGGGCAAGACACATCTGGTGAAGGTCGGCGGCCTGTTTAAGCAGGGCAAAATCAAGCAGTCGGACTATGACGGCGCTCTTAAATGGTCCCAGGAAATTGTGGACAGCCTAACCGAGAATTAAAAGAGACTAAAAGAAAGTTAAAAGAGAAGGGCAGAGGTTCTACGAAACATCTCTTCACAACATTTAAAATGCATACCGCGGCGAGTGTTAGCCGCGGTTTTTTTATATTCTTATATTTTGCTGAATGATTATAGCGTTGCGAAATGAACTAAGGGCGCGGTCAATCCGAAGCGGGAAAGACTTGGCTACGGCGGCCATCGCCCAACAGAAAAAGCGAAAACAAAAAAGGACGAAGGCGCCGTCCTTTTTTGTTTATTTTGCTTGCCTGCGTATTAGTAAGAATTAATAATGAAAAAATATAACCCCGAGGGTGTTGGGCCCGCAGTGGCAGGTTATGGTCGCTCCGGCTCGGGTTATCAGAACCTCGTCAAACTGGATCAAAGCCGACATACGCTCACGAACGGCGCCGATAAGCTCTTCATCGCAGCCGGAGTGGGTGATGAAAACCCTTTTTTTGTCTATGTTCGCCGCGTCCTTAAAGGTATCGTCGATGTAGTTCATAAGGGCCTTTTTTTGGCTTCCGCGATATTTCTTTCCAACTGCCATGCCGCCATCCACGACCTTTATGCTGGGCTTAAGCTGCAACAGATTTGCGCCGAAAGCCGCCACGGATGAGCATCTTCCGCCCTTGTGCAGATATTCCAGCGTGTCGATGACGAAACTGATGCTGAGCTTTTCACCCTTGTCCTGCAAAACGGCGATGATTTCATCTGCGGTTTTCCCCTGGGAGGCAAGCTCGCTTGCCAAAAGCGCCAACTGGCCCATCGCGGTGGAGAGGGTTCTGGAATCGATAACGTGAACGCCTTTCATCCTTTTTGCCGCCGCAACGGCATTTTCATGGCTGGAGCTGAGCGGCCGGCTTATGTTGATGTGTATGATCTCCTTGCCGGGCTCTTTGATGCGGGTGAAAAAGTTAAAATAATCCTCGACCGGCGGTGCGGAAGTTTTTGCCAGTTCGCCCGTTTTCTCGTAGAAGTCAAAAATCATGTCGGGATGTATATCCACGCCGTCCCTATAGCTTTTACTTCCAAGGCTGACATAAAGAGGGACAATTTCAATGTTATACTTTTTTGCGAGTTCGCTTCCGATATCGCAGGTGCTGTCCGCGGTAATTATCACGCGGTTGTCCGGCAGAGCCAATAAACCACTCCTCTCAAAGCCATTTGCGGCATATTATTTTATATTATACCCCAGAAATGTTAAGCGTATATAAAGTAGGCTGCAACAAAGAAAGTTCAAAAACGCTGAAAAGGCTGAATAAGCATTGTGCAAAAGGGCAAAATAAGCGGGAATAAAATGCAAAGGAGCGCTTTTATGAACCTTACATCCAAAGAACTTTCTGCCATTGAAGACCTGATCAGTGGCGAGGCCACAACCGTGAAAAAGTTCCGCATGTACGCTCAAAACAGCACCGATCCCCAGATAAAGGCCAAGTACGAGCAGATTGCGGCAAAGCATCAGGACCACTTTAACAGACTTGTCAGCTTTTTGAACTAGGAGGGCGAAGAAATGCAGGATAGCAAGATGGAGTTTACACCCCAGGCAGTGATGACCGACGTTTTGACCACCCAAAAGCACCTGACGGACACATATAACACATTCGCCAACGAGTGCGCAAGCCCTCAGCTTAAGAACGAATTTATGGCGATACTGAACGATGAGCATCAGATTCAGCACGATGTTTTCTGCGACATGCAGCAGCGCGGATGGTATCAGGTTGAGGCGGCGGAGCAGACGAAGATTGACCAGGCAAAACAGAAGAGCCAGGGAATGCTGTAAGGCTTTCACACGAAACAAAGGTGCACGGCTTAAAGTCGCGCACCTTTTCTTTTAGATGAAAATGATTTTTGCGTTCTGGACGTTTGAAGGCCGCATAAAGAGTTCCAAGCGAGTTGCCCCTTGGCGGATGGGGTCTGAAGGGCAAAGTCCTCCCCCCGGCGGGCAGCGATCATGCTTGCGGCCTATTCCTTGGCCAAGGGGATGCGCAGGTGATGCTCACCCCTTTCGGGTATATGCACCATGATATCCCGCCCTCTGGCAGATATGCCTTTGGGCAGGCTTCGAGCATGAAAGCCCTCGGGAAGCCTTATTTTATAGAGTGATGGATAGTCAAACAAGTTTTTCACTTCAAATATCAGGGTTCTGTCGCTGATTTCAAGCCTGTCAACCTCGCTGCCCATTGAGTAATGCCCGTTGGTGCCGATCACCGCCGGCAGCAGATCCCTGGGCATTACCTTCACCAGCATGGAGCCGTGGGGTGGTATGAGCCCGAGGTTTATTTTCTGCCCGTAAATGGCGGGATCAATGCAGATGGAGCCGTCATATGACGAGACTACAAAATATTGGTGCTTCCAGCAAAAGTCGCCCAGCGCATCGCCATTGAGTATGAATTCGCAGGGCATGGGGCTGGTGTCGGACCAGTTTACGAAGCAGAGAGTGTGCCATTTTCCGCCCTCGTTTTCAACATCCACAAAAGAAGGGTATCTTTCGGCGGAGAAAATGCTCCTTGGCGTGGGCTTTGTTTTGTATGTGGGCATTACGCGCCGCAGTATGTGCAGCCTGTCGTCGTCGATTTGCTTAAGGGGCTCCGTGGAGCAGACAAGTCCTGCGGACATATATTGATTAAGCGCGCTTGTTTCAGCTTCGTCCTCATTCAAAAGGCCATAGGTCAGGTTAAGGCCAAGGGTTCTTTCGTTTTGGCGGCGCACCATCAGCGCGTCGGGATCATTGTCCCACCAGAAGTTCATCCAGTAGCGCAGTATACTCTGCTTGATGGTGAAAGGCGCGGCTTTGCCTCCCTTGCCGGTTTTAATGCTCCACATGCTCAGGGTGTCGGAGCCTGAGCGCTGGCCGTCAACGATGCCGATAAGGGGGTCGTAAAGCCCTCCGCACATCAGGAAGTAGGCGTCATCGCCCATGTTTTCGCGTATGGCAGCCACGGCATGGCGGTAGGCTCTGGTAATGGAAACGCTATCGTCATAATACTTGCAGTTTTCTTGAATGACGGCAGCCCTGGTAAAATCCAGCTTATGGTACATGTAGCCCCATTCCCGCAGATTTTTATAAATGCCGGCCGCCCAGGAAACGGCATCCGGATTGGTTAAGTCCAATACGCGGTAGACATTGTTGTTCATGGGGAAAAGACAGGGACTGCCATCAAGGTGGAAAAGAAACCAATGGGGGTGTTCCTTAAAAACGGGGGAGTCCTCGCTGGCGATGAAGGGGCAGGTCCATATTCCCGGCATCAGCCCTGCAGCCCTGATCTTATCTGCCAGCGCCTTCATGTCCGAAGGGAACTTTTCGTTTGCTTGCCAGTCGCCGAAGCGGTTTTCCCATCCGTCGTCAATCTGGAAAACGTCAAAAGGCAGGCCGCGTCTTTTGATCTCCTCCAGATTTTCAATGACATCCCTCTCGGTGACGGTTGAGCCGTAATAATACCATGTGCAGTAAACGGAGGGGGAGGATTTAAAAATCTTGTTTTTCCTCGCGCCGTAAAGCTGCGCCTTTTCATCGGCAAAGCTCTCTATCTTGGCGAAAACATCGCTTACGAAGGAAACCTCCACCCATTCGCTGCTGACGCTCATCCCCGGGTCCAGCCTGATATTGCAGACGGAGCTTGCCTCCAACCGGTAAAAATGCGAATCGTCATTCAATATAAGCGCGCAACTGACCATGAAATCGGCGCCGGTCGCAAAGGTGACCACCAGGTTGTCGTCGCTGTCGGGGCCGCCCTTTATGACGGTAAGGCTGTCGCTTATAAGGGTAAGGCCGTCGGGGGCATCGCCACCCATGCCGCCTGTTTCAACAAGGCTTGAAAGGGCATCGGAAAAGCTTTCGTCGTTTCTTCCCAGGCAGCAGACGGAGGGAAGGTCGTTCTTGTGGCGGCCCTGGCGGTAGAAGATCCACTCATAGCTGTTGCTGGCTCCAAGGGAAAGGGCGCCATCGTCTATAACAAAGGGGCTGAGTTTTTCCAGACGGACCGGGCCGGCGCTGTTGTTGTGAGCGCTAAGGCGCAGCTGCAAAGAGGAGAGCCCAAGGCTCTTAATTTCATATTTTAAGCGTATACCGCCGTCCTGTGCGCTGGCAAAAAGAACGCCGCCGGCATTTTCCCAGCTAAGAAAGCAGGGCTTTGCCACGAAGCTGTATCCGTCGACTGTATAGGCAGCCTCGGCAGAAAAAGAGCAGAGTGCATCCCCGCGGGAAAAGTCCTGAAGGGGGCCTTCTTTAACAGAAAACATATTTAAACCTCCCCGTTGATTCTTTGTGTCTGCATTATACCATGTTTATCGGCGGTCTTTCCTTCGAGCCCGCCGACCCGCGATCCGCTGTGCGGCTTGCTAAACTTATTATACCATGTTTGTCGGCGGCCTTTCCTTCGGGCCCGCCAGCCCGCAATCCGCTGTGCGGCTTGCTAAACTTATTATATCCTTATTATATCATAGAACAAAGTTATGCGGTTAGCAACTTTAGGGCAGTGACGGCCATTTTGGATACGGGAAAAAACAAACAAAGGTTAAATAAATATATTAAATAAATATAGTTTTACATTCCGTCGCAAAAAATGATATAATGAGCAGGTAACAATGCAAGAACAACTAAGGAGGTTATCATGGCTTGGATTCAAGTTCACTGCAGGTCCGCGCAGCTTAAAATGCCTGTGGATTTTCAGGTGCTTATGCCCCAGCATAATCCCGGCGGGGGGAGGGGCGCAGTGAAAAGCAAGGGGCCTTATAAGGCTCTTTATCTTCTGCATGGCCTTGGCGGCAGCGGGACGGAGTGGCTGCGCAACACTTCTTTGGAGCGTCACATGAACAAGATTCCGATGGCTGTGGTGCTGCCCGATGGACACAACAGCTTTTGGACCAACATGACCACCGGCTCTGACTATCACAACTATATCACCCAGGAGCTGCCGGAAATCTGCGAGAAATGGTTCAACATTTCTCAGCGGAGGGAGGACAGGTATATCGCCGGGATTTCGATGGGCGGCTACGGCGCTTTGAATGCCGCGCTCAACAGGCCCGGGGTCTTTTCAAAGGTGGCGGCCATAAGCCCCGTGACGGACATGGCGCTGTTTTTTGGCAGGGATGATTTGACCGTTAAGCCCGAATGGATATTCGGCGGCTATGAAAAATACGCTTCCGGAAGCGACAACTTGCTGATTGCGGCGAACAATCTGGCGCAGAGCAGCGGAGAAGAAAGGCCGGAAATCCTTTTGACCTGCGGCCATGGCGACGGCTTTCATCAGCCCACGCTGAGCTTCAAGGAGCATCTGGACGGCCTTGGCATAAAGAACGAGTTTTATGACACCGAGGGCGAGCATGACTGGGAATACGGCGACATGGCCATAAAGAAGGTAATCGACTGGCTGGGCGTCGAAAAAGAGGAGGATTAGGCCATGGCTTTCATGCAACTTCACATACACTCCCAAACTTTGGGCATGGATGAGGACGTGTGGCTCTTTTTACCCGACGCAGACAAGCTTAAAAACCCGGAGGAAAAGACAAAGGTGTTTCTGTTCCTGCACGGGGGCAGCGGCGACCAGCAAACCGGCGCCATAGATGTGGGGATGGCCGGCTTTGCCCGGGATCGGAACATGGCAGTCATAATGCCGAATGTTCACCGTTCCTGCTTCGTGGACATGCACATGGGCCCAAAGTATTGCTCATATCTGTGCCTGGAGCTTTTGCCGATGCTCCGCTCCATGTTTCCATTCCTGTCTGAAAAAAGGGAGGATACGATTGTATCCGGTTTTTCTAACGGCGGTTATGGCGCCTTCCATGTGGCATTCTCCTATCCCGAGCTGTTTAGCTGGACAGGGCCTTTCGCAGCCGGCGATAAAGGCCATGTTGACTTTACCGGCAGGCCGCCCATGGAAAAACTGGCAAACTTTGGCCCTGGGGATTTGACAAAGACCAAGTACAGCATCAAGCACCAGGCTGAGGAACTGCTGAAAAGCGGCAGAGTCCTGCCCTCGGTGTTCCACGCCCACGGCGAGAACGAGATATATGAGATAATCAAAAAGGTGCTGCCTGAGTTCTTCCAGGGGCTTGAAGGAAATCCCTTCAATTATTCCCACCATGTGATCCCCGGAGTCGGCCATGATGTGAAGTGCTGGCGCATCGCCACGCAGATGTTCCTGGACCATATCGGCTTTTGATTCAGAGCTTTAGTGTGAAATAAAGGTTCTATATAAAACAGTTGACAGCGACGCAGGGATGTGGGATAATCACAGAAGCAATTTAGCGAGGTAGCCTGACAAATGACAAAAAAGCCATTCAGCATCAGGAATTTTATCAGCTTTTTTATTAGCCTTATTATTATTGCGCTAGCAGCGCAATACATGGGGCTTTTTGCGGTTCTTGCCGAAAGGAAGGCGCAAATTGTGAAGGCATAAAACTTCGCAATCTATTTGAAAGAAAGCCCTTACTGCAACCAATGCAGGAAAGGGCTTTTTTATACGCAACAGGAGGTTTTTATGAAAGCATCTCAAAAAATCCCCCCGATAGCGGCGTCAATCGCTATACAGCTATGCTTGGGCACGGCCTACATATGGAGCGTGTTTCAAACGGGAATCGCCAACAGCATCTTCGCCGGCGACAACACAAAGGCCAGCCTTCCCTTTTCGCTGCTGCTGGCAACCCTTTCAATCGGCAGCGTCATCGGCGGCAAGCTGGCGGCCAGGTTTACAACCCGCTGGGTGGTAATCGCCGGGGGAGTCATGCTGAGCGCGGGTTTTGCTCTTGCATCGCTGGTGACGGCGCAGGCTCCATGGCTGCTCTGGCTTGGTTATGGCGCTTTGGGCGGCCTGGGCATGGGCTTCACCTATTCCACCACTATCGCCTGCTCTCAAAAGTGGTGGCCTGAGAAAAAAGGCCTTGTGACAGGGCTGATAGTGTCGGCGCTGGGCTTCGGCGGTGTTGTGTTCACGCCGATAGTGGAGCATTTCATCGGCCGCTTCGGCGGAACTGAGGTGGGCGAGCCTAGGACCTTCCTGGTGATGAGCGTCATCTTTTTGGTGGTTTGCACAATAGGCGGCTTTTTTCTTAAAAACCCTCCTGAGAGCAGCGGAGCGGGTCAGGCGGCGGCTTCCGGTTCCGGCGACGACGGCAGCCTCACCCCGGGACAGGTGCTGCGCCAGCCCAGATTTTATCTTATCGCCTTTTCGATAATGTTCGCATGCGCCGGCGGGCTGATGATGATCGGTTTCGCAAAGCCAATCGCCGTTGCAAAGGGCTTGGGCGAAACGGCCACGATGGGCGTTTTGATTATATCCATGTGCAACTCCTTGGGGCGCCTTTTCTGGGGTGCTGTGTCGGACAAACTGGGCAGAAGGCGCTCGCTGATCATCCTTTTGGTGGCGTCGGGCTTGCTTTCGATGCTGGTGGGCAGCGCGAACGGCTACCTGATATATGTCCTCATCGGCTTCATAGGCTTTTTCTACGGCGGCTTTCTCAGCATATTCCCCTCCTTCACCGCCGATCTCTTTGGGCCCAAGCACATGGCCACCAACTATGGCATGGTTCTGGTGGGCTTTGGCGCCGGGGCGGTCGGCTCGTCATATATTGCGGGCTACTTCAAGAACGTCGCCGCTAATGACATCGCCCTCATGTCGCCGGCTTTCTTCATAGCGGCGGGTTGCGCAGGCGCGGCCATAATACTGATGCTGCTTTTGAACCCTCAGGCGAAAAAGAAGCAAAGGCCCGTCGAGGCTCCCGGCGCGCAAGCAGCGTAACTCTCTTTTATAGATAGAGAAAAAATAAAACCCCGGCAAATGAAGCCTGGGGTTTTTCTTTTTTAATGTTGTGCTAATGTTGTGCTTTTGCGGCGTTTAAACAGAGCTTTCTATCATGCAACGCTTGTATATCTCAAGAATATTATCGTGGCTTGGATAACAGCCTATTGTCAGCACATTGTTATGGTCCAGGGGCAGGTTGGGGACGGTGGTGAGTATAATATCATAGCCTTTGTAGTTGCATGAACTTAACGCATCAGGGTACACCACCGCGTCAACATCTATAAGGGAGCATCCCAGTGAGTTAAGGGCTCCAGAAATATAGGAGACGAGGAAGCTGGCGTGGGGCGCGCCGAAATCGCTGATCAAAAGAGCAGACTTGGTGCAGGAAAAGCTGGGAAACCCGGGATAGACCAGACATATCCAGAAAAGCAGGTCGTGAAGCCGGGGAGTGATATCGAAGCCTATCTTTTCCGAAAGCAGTTTAAGGCCATCCTCTGCCCTTTTATACATGAACCGGCTGTTTTTCTTTAGGGCCCCGGAAAAATGTTTTATGCGGTCAAACAGGACAGATGTTTGAAAGGCTCTGTGTTTTTCGGTCAGATATAGCGATTTCGTAATAAAAACAAGCTGATTCATGGTTGCGTCGCCCAGAGCGGCTTGCGTCGGCTTGAACAGCTCTGTTATGAAGGCTCGGGAATGCTCATTGACAAGGGCCTCCTCCGGCGAGCTCCATCCGTTAAAGTTTTTGTGAATGAAGGCGTTGATGGGACGCAGATTTGAGGCGCAGATACCGGGAAAGAAGCTCTTTATATAGGAAATATCCTCGGGCGTGATTTCGTCTTCGATGTCATAATCGCATTCGATATTATATCCCTGGGATTCGCGAATCAGCGAGACTACATACAGCGCCACATGATAGGCTGCTATAATATCGTCATTGGCCACCAAGGCGCTCACGGTGGGGGGCACAGCCTTGAGAAGAATGCCTATAATAATTCGCCACATTCTTTCAATGCTAAAGTCGGCATGGAGTTCAGGCATGCTCATACCGTTCATCTCAAGGAGAAAGGCCGCGTAAAACTGGCGCAGATATTGCTCGTCCTGTGCGATGATCTGACAGTGGCCATTTTTGCACAGTATGCTTATGCCCCTTGGGTTTAAATAATAATTTATTTTTGGTATCATGCGCCCGAGGGTGGATCTGCTGGAGAAAAGCATGTCCTCGTAGAATTCTATCTTTTTGTTAGGGTGGAAGAGAAGCCCCCTCAGCCAGCGCAGCGCTGTGGATTCCTTGAAAATATCCCTAAAAGCGGAGCTGACGGCAGATATGCTCCTGCAATGCATTTTTACGCCTCTTTTCACCGAGACTTCAACATCGAAAAGATGATCCCAGCGGTCTTTCAGCTTGGTGATATCGTCCGAGACGGTTCTCCCGCTGGCACCCGCAGCTTTTGCCAGGTGGCTTATGGTAATCCAGTTATCCTGAGAGACAAGAAGCTCTATGAGAGAAAGCATTCTTTGCGAGGACTTGTCCAAGAGATGTCGCAAGCAAATCACTCCTGTGTTTATTAATATGAAAGAAAAACAAAAGAGGAAAGCGAATTTCTTTACAATAAAGTTTATCATTAATCAATAATGCAGTCAAATAGATTAATTTTTTCGCATTTTATTGAGCGAATGTTAACGCCGTGCAACCAAATTATTCCAAAAGTTTCACGACATGCTGCAAAATAAGAACATACTATGCTTTCGGTCTAAAGTATAATAATTATGATTCGTATTATACTTGGGCTTTCTGTGATATATTCGGAAAAATCCGTCGAGAGGCTCAATAAAGAAATATAAGTGACAACGTATAAGGAGGGCAACTATTGTGAACAGAAGAAAACTTATCGGTTTTATTTTAGTGATGAGCCTTTTATTTCAGATTATCTTAGTACCGCTTGCGCAGGCCACAGAGCATGGCGAAAACGCTGCTAATCAAACAGCCCAGAAGGAGTACTCTGGGGGCGGCGCTGAGGGCGGCGAAGGAACCGGTGAAGGAACCGGTGAAGGAACCGGCGAAGGAACCGGCGAAGGAACCGGCGGAGGAACCGGCGGAGGAACCGGTGAAGGAACCGGCGGCGAAACTGGTGGAGGAACCTCCACTGAAGACGATGACGGCAAAACTGATGAAGGTGAAATCTCTGTTGGGCAGGGCACGGGCGCCCCGCAGAATGATCTCGGCTATGGCATCAACTCGACGGTTCCCGCCCCAGGCGAAATCGCGCCACCGTATCTCATAATCCATGGTGCAGACATAGAGATTAATGGCGCCAATGTTGAACAAAACGGTAATACTTTTACAGGCATTCGCCCAGGGGATACCATCGATTTGACGATATCGTTCACGCTTCCGAGTGGTGATGGAGAAAATCAATTATACGAATATGATAGTAACCATTATTTCTATTTAGATCTCCCCGAAGGCATAAACTTTAATTCATCGGCGGACCAGAACAGCCCTGAATCGCTAAATGGTATTGCTACCTGGTATATCGAGAATATCAACGGCAACAGCAGAATAAAAGTTCAGCTTACGGATGACATTGGCGCTGATGGGGCTGAGGGTCAAATTTATCTGGACGGCGCCTTTGATAGTTCTAATGCCGGCGGCGAAGAAGGCGTCACCATGGAGCTTGGCACCCAGATTTATGTCTTCAAACGCCATCAGACAGTGCCGGGAACACCCACAGTTGAAAAGAGCGGCGCATATGACGCGGGCACCAACGAAATCACCTGGACGGTAAAGGTAAAAGCGCCGACGGCCACTCCTGCCGCGCCCTTTGACTTTAGCCGCTACACCATTGTGGACGTATACAGCGACAACCAGACATATGTTGCTGGCAGCTTCACAGTAGCCGGAACTTCTATTAATGATTCTGACCTTGGTAGGGACTTGGCAAACCAGACTATTTCCTACACATTCCCGCAAGACACTGTGGCAAGCGAGATCGTAATTACATATCGGACCACGCCCATAACAGCCGCCGAAAGCGGAAGTGCGCCTACCTCCGGCAATTCCTCATTTGTAAACACAGCTACGCTGAGGGATAAGGAAAATGATTTCGTTGAGGCTGATGATCACACAGTAACGGTGGACTGGGTTAAAAAAAGCGGCACAACAGGAGGAGTACACCTATACGAAGGGAAGCATGTCATCAAATGGACTGTGACAGTGAACGTCCGCGAACCCGGCGCGACGATTACGGATACATTCCCCGACGGGCTAACGCTTATAAAAGGCAGTGCGATAGACGGGCATCATCCTATAACGATGAATGATGCGCTTGTCAGCGAAGGCATAGGCGAAGGCTATTATACCTACGATTCAACCGGAAACGTTTTGACCTACACCTTTGACGATGACGACGACTTCACCGGGCTGGCGACATTGACCTACTACACCTATGTAGATCCGGGTAAGCTGGATAACAATAACGCAGTTAATTTCGAAAATAATGTTGCTTTTTCGTGGACGAAAATATACGGAACCACCCCCGGCGCCTCGGAAGAGGTCGAAATAGTGGGCGGCGGCGGCATAATCAACAAATCCGCCCAGTTCCCTGGCAGTCCTAATTACAATGATAAACAAAACCGCTATATCAAATGGACAATAAAAGTCAATTCGAACGCGGTCGGCAGCATGGCGGCGATAACCATCAAGGACACCATCCCGGCAGGGCAGGTTCTGGTGGTGGATGATGTGCATCTGTTTACCGTAATAGGCGCTCAAAACAGTGAAGAAATCGCCAGCATTTCAGGCCAAACCGCAGAGCCGCCCCGCTTGAACGAATTCATTGAGGGTGACACAAAAGGCTTCACATATAGCTTTGAAACTGCGGTCAGCAGTCAGCACACCATCACATATTACACGGAAATAGTTGGCGATGCGCTTTCTTCGCTGTACAACAACGCTGAAGTGTCCTTTGGCAACAGCGTTGAGATAACGAACAAAGCTGGCGAAACCAGCGGAGCCACTCAGACATTTAACAGCCAGGTGCTGGAAAAGAAAGAGAGCGAATACAATTACGCTGACCATACCGTCATGTGGACAATAACCGTCAACCGCAACCAGCTTCCCATGACAGGCGCTGTCGTGACCGACACAATACCCGCTGGCATGGTGCTGTTCATTGACGGCACGCATCCCTTCACGGTTAATAAAGACACGGGGACTAACCCGGGACCGGTAACTGGAGCCGCCCCCACCTCAGGGGTAAGCGGAGACACCAGCTTCGAATACAGCTTTGGCGCTACCACGACCATCACCGACCAGTACACCATCACTTTCTACACGAAGGTGACGGATGAGACGCTGATGACCCAGGGCAAAAAGACGTTCACCAACGAGGCGGAGCTTGACGCCGGCGAAATTGGCGATCCCATTGAGGTGACGGCGGATGTATCCATGAGTAACCCGGTGGTCTCAAAGACAGCCAGCTTCAACAACGCTACAGATACAAAAATAAAGTGGACGGTCGCCATAAACCCGGCGAACGTTGCGCTTACTGGCGCGTATGTTACGGACGTACTGAATGAAAACCTGAGGCTGGATATTGCTTCTGTCAAGCTGTACAAAGCGATGGTGAACGCGGGCACAGGCGCAGTTACCAAAGTTAGCCCGGAGACCGAGGTGACTTTGGCAGATGGTGCAGTATCTTACCCGGCCCCCAGCCCGGCGGCGGCAAACACGCTAAGGGTGAACCTGCCCAATGGGAAAGGAGTTTATGTCCTTGAGTTTGAAACGGAGATTGAAAACGTAAACACATTGGATATAAAAAACGTTGTGACTCTGAGCGGCAACGTGGGAAGCCCGTCAGGCGATGATGAAGCAGACATGGTTAAAGTTCGCAATTTCTGGTCAAGAGGCACAACCGGAAGCCAGAAATTGATCGTGAAAAAGATTGACGCAGCCGGCAACTTGCTGCCGGGCGCGAAGTTCCAGCTGCAGAACAAGAATGAGCAAGACATTGATAACGCCAAAATGCGCGCGACATCTGACCCAACAGGCCTTGCCACGTTCACGAATATTCCTGATTGGGCTTACTATGTAGTTGAGGTAGAGCCGCCGACGGGCTATCTGCTGAGCACGCCGCTTCCGGTCAGGCAGCCTGCGGGAGATGCTGTGCGCCCCTCTGAGATTACTTCGAACGATGGCATTGCTTATACCTTCACCAACGAGCTGGGTGTTAATGACATCGAGTTCAAAAAGACCGGTGAGAATGGAGAGGATCTGGCTGGAGCCGTGTTCACCCTTACAGGAACCAGCGATTTGAATGAAGAGATAGGTGAAGAGGCAGAAAGCAATGAAGACGGCCTGGTGAGCTTCACGAACATCCCCATGGGAACATATATCCTGAAGGAAAAGAGCGCGCCGAATGGCTACTGGCTCCCGCAGGACGAATATACAATAAAGATCGACTACAAAAAAGATGGTGACAAGATAGACTATACAGGCACCGTGGTCAGTTGGACGCTCGGCGGCGTGCCGTTCAACCCTGAAACAGGAAGCACTCTGCGCGAGATAAACAACGAGGTTGCGGTCGCTAATGTTGAGTTTGACAAGACGGGCGTGGAGGGAGCTTTGCTTGATGGCGGCACCTTCATACTCACCGGAGAAAGAGATCTTGACGATGCAGAAATTGTGCTTAACGCTGCTGCGATAAACGGCAAAGTGACCTTTGAAGATGTGCCCATTGGCGAGTACGAGATAAGGGAGACTGTCGCCCCGGACGATTACCTGCCCTCAAAGAAGATAATTGAGGTGAAGGTTTCCTACCAGAACGCGACAACCCAGACCGGCATAAAGGTGGAGTATCGGTTTAAGAACACCGCCGATCCTGATGCCCCTTATGCATATGCGGATGAGATTGAGCTGGAAAACCTGCCGATACCCGATGTGGAGATCACGAAGCATGACGCTAAGGGAGAGCCCCTTGAAGGCGCAACGTTTGCCCTTTATGACAGCGATGGCGTCAAGGTGGGCGATACCGTCACCTCCGACGAGTACGGCAAGGTCGTGTTTGAAAAGGTATTGCCGGGTGATTACACCATAAAAGAAGTTGACCCGGTGAACGGCTATCTGCTCTTGAACAAAGTGATCAATGTCAGCGTCAGCTATGATGAAAATGCAACGCTGGTGACGTATAAATACGCTGACTCAAACGATGAGCCAACGGATGAGGAGTTCATATTCGTCAACGTGGAGGGAAGGGCGGACGTTTCCTTCAACAAGCTGGGCATGGGCCCAAGGCTTGATGAAAACGGAGCCCCGCTTTCGGACGGCATCTTCAGGCTGGTTACTGTCGAAACCATTCTGTTCGGCGAGGACTATGAGCATCCGGAAAATGCGACTGCGGTAAACGGCATCTTCACCTTCACTGATGTTCCTATGGGAACATACAGGATCGAAGAGGTTGATCCCCCCACGGGATACCTTTACTCTGCTACAATAATCAATGTCCGGGTTGAGTACGCCGACAGTCTTGATCCCCAAGATGACTGGGACAAAACCAAAGTGAAAGTGCTGTACTGGTTCGATGATAACGAGGACGAAATAGGTGAAACACCGCTCACCTTCGTGAACCAGCGCGGCTATGGCGATATCGAGTTCACAAAGACCGGCTGGGGCGGCGAGCTTCTTAGCGGCGGCATATTCAGGCTTGAAGGAACGTCTGATGATGGATTTACTGTGGTGGATGAAACCGCAGTGGCAGAAGACGGCGTGGTGAAGTTCACGGATGTTCCCATGGGAACATACACCATAACCGAAGAGGAAGCGCCGGACGGCTATCTCAAGCCTGATGATTATGTTGATCAGGAAGGCGTGACGCCACCAAACAGCGCAATCGAGGTGCAGATAGTCTATGCCGACGAAGAAAAGACCGCAACGAAGGTTGAATACAGATGGCTTGACAGCAATGATGATTTTGGCGCGGAAAAGCTGGAGGTGGAAAACTGGCTGATTCCCTCCATCAAGCTGATAAAGGTGAATGAGGAAGGCAGAACTCTTTCCCATGCGGTGTTCGTGCTTTATGACTCCGAAGGTGAGTTCGTGCAAAGAGTCTCCTCCGACAGACGGGGCGTTGTATTGTTTGAAAGGGTACTGCCGGGCGATTACACAATCAAGGAAGTAAGATCGCCCATCGGCTATGACCCCTGGCCCGAATTAATCACCGTGACGGTTAAGCCGGGCGCTGATGTGGACGTGATAGAACTGGGCAATGTCCTCAACACTCAGGCAGAGCTTGGGGCCATCAGAATCATCAAGGTAAGTTCTACAACCGGCGAGGTGCTGAGCGGCGCGACATTCGGCCTGTATGATTCCCAGGGCAAGCGGCTGGCCACTGCCACGACCGACTCCGAAGGTATTGCTGAGTTTAGGGAGCTGTACCCAGGGAAGTACATAGTTAGGGAAATCAGCGCACCCAGCGGATATCTGAAGGCCGAAAGCGGCAACGGAATAGATGTTGATTGGCGCACTGTCCACGAAATAACAGTTAAGAACGAGCCTGACCCCAACTATCCCCAGTATCCCACGACGCCCGGCGCATTCCCCACCCCGACGCCCGGCCCCGTCGTTCCCGGACCGTCGGCTACCCCTTCGCTTCCGGATAGCTATGTGCCCGGCTCTGAGCTGCCGCAGGCAGGCGAGCTTTGGGACGCGACACTGATCAGCATACTGGGCGGAGCGCTGATATTGGGCGGCCTTGCAATCGTGATAGTTAAAAAACGCAGGAGCGCGAAAGGCTAACAAACAGATGAACGATAAAAACAAAAGGGGAGGGGCGCAAAAAGCGCCCTTTCCCGCCGAAAGAAAGCGTTCTGGCGGCCTGATGAAGGTTCTGCCCGTGCTGATGATAGCTGCGGGAGTGCTGATGATTGCCGGCGTACTGGCGATAAAGCAATATACAGCCAGGCAGCAAAGCACGCTGATAGAGCAGTACAGGAGCGGCGCTTATCAATCCCAACCATCCCCGCAGGCAACCCCCGGGAATGACGAACAGGCGCCTTCAGCGACGCCTGAGAGCACGCCGGAAGCTATGCTGCCCGATACTGAGCAGATGGTTGAGCTGGACCAGGAGGAGGCGCCGGGCCCTCAGCAGATAAAGGATGATCTGGCGAATATAAAGCTGCTTGGGGTGATGAGCATCCCCAAAATAGATCTGGAGGTGGCGGTGGGCGAGGGCGTGACCAACAGAACCATCCGCTACGCAGTGGGGCATTTTCAGCAAACAGCCCTCCCCGGGGAAAACGGCAACTTCTCCGTCATCGGCCACAGGAGCTATATAATGGGTGAGTTTTTCAACCGGCTGGACGAAGTGGAGATAGGCGATCAGGTGATGGTGGAGCGGGACGGAATGCTCTACACCTATTCCGTTTCCGATATAATGGTGGTGGAGCCGACCGACATGTGGGTGTTGGATTCTACCCCCGACCCGCAGATAACCCTGATAACCTGCACGCCCATACGCATCGCCACACACAGGCTTATTGTCAAGGGTGTTTTAACTGATGCTTACCCGCTGAACTGATGGCTGTGTGCGGTTAGCAAGCCATGTAAATTGTCAATGCCGCTTATAGGCTGTAGCGGCACATAAAGGCTTTGCTTCATTATGGTGACTGCCTTGGCTTTCTTTGCCAAAGCTATGGCTGCGAAGATAGAGAGGGCGGGGCTTGCTCCGTTTTGTTTGCGGTACGGCTAAAAGAAAGAAAAGAAAAAGAAAGAAAGAAAAAGAAAAAAATGCATGTGAAGAAATAACCTCCCCAAAAACAGACAGAATTCCGCCTGCCTGCTTTTGGGGTTTTTATTGCATTTATAGATTGCATTATAATTGTGAGGCGCGGATACAAGCCGTTCAGCGCAAAATGAGCTGAGTTTTTCAAACTCCGATGAATGATGTTCTTGATAAAAGGCGAAAAAAGACGCGAAAAAGATGCAGAGTTTTGGCTGCGTCCGTATATGAAGCCCTGTTGAGTTTATTAGCGAAATAAAACCCCCTAAAACAGACAGAAATTCGCCTGCCCGCTTTAGGGGTTTGTTTTTGCCGCTTACGATTAAAAGAGCTGGAAATAAGCCTGCTATGATATCAGCGCTTGTGGTATAGCTTTTTCGTCTGGTAGTGGGGGTCGCAGGTCAGATTCACGCCCAGCTTTGCGTAAACGCTCTCATCCACATTGGAAAGTATCACGCTGGAGTGGGCCTCAAGGCCCTTCAGATTCTTAAGCTGCTTCATGGCAAGCCCGGCGGCTTCGCTGGTGGCAGCGCTGATTGAAAGAGCAACAAGCACCTCGTCGGTGTGCAGGCGGGGGTTGTTGTTGCCCAGATGCTTAATCTTGAGCTCTTGGATAGGCTCTATTATCGTGGGCGAGATCAGGTGCAACTCGTCGGGTATTTTCCCCAGAAATTTGAGGGCGTTCAGCAAAAGCGCAGAGGTGGCCCCCAGAAGCGCCGAAGTCTTGCCGGTGATTATCCTGCCGTCGGGAAGCTGCATGGCCGCAGCAGGCGCTCCCGTCTCGTCAGCCCTGTCCAAAGCCGCCTGGATGACGGGCCTGTTTTGCGGGCCAACGTCCGCCTGGCGCATCACAAGGGCTGTTTTTTGGGCTTCATCTTCCATCGCAACGCCCTTGCGCACCCGGCAAAGGGTGGCGTAATGGCGGCGGATGATCTCATTTCTGGCGGCCTGCCTGCAGATATCGTCATCGGTGATGCAGTTGCCCACCATGTTAACGCCCATGTCCGTTGGGGATTTATACGGCGATCTGCCATATATGCCCTCGAAAATAGTGCTTAAAACAGGGAATATCTCCACGTCACGGTTATAGCTGACGGCGGTGCTGCCATATGCGTCCAGGTGGAAGGGATCGATCATGTTGACATCGTTTAAATCGGCGGTGGCGGCCTCGTATGCAAGGTTTACCGGGTGCTTCAGCGGAAGGTTCCAGATGGGGAAGGTCTCAAACTTTGCATAACCGGCCTTTATGCCGTTTTTATTATCATGATAGAGCTGTGAAAGGCAGGTGGCCATCTTGCCGCTGCCGGGGCCGGGGGCAGTGACCACCACCAGCGATTTCGTTGTCTTTATATATTCGTTCCTGCCATAGCCCTCATCGCTGACGATATAGGGCACATCCTGGGGGTAGCCCTCTATTGAATAATGCAGATAGACGTTTATGCCCATTGACGTGAGCCTGCTCTGAAAAATCTTTGCTGCCTGCTGGCCGCTGAACTGGGCCAGAACAACGCTGATATCGTTTATGCCGATGGCGCGGAAGGCGTCGATCAGGCGGAGAACGTCCATGTCGTAGGTGATGCCCAGGTTGCCGTTCACCTTGTTCTTTTCAATGGTGCCGGCGCTGATGACGATTATGACCTCAACCTCTTCCTTGAGCTGCATCAGCATCCTGATCTTGCTGTCGGGCTCAAAGCCCGGCAGAACCCGCGAGGCGTGGTAATCATCGAACAGCTTGCCGCCAAACTCCAGATATAGCTTGCCGCCAAACTGGTCTATGCGCTTTTTTATATGCTCCGACTGCATTGTGACATATTTGGCATTATCAAAACCAATCTTAACCATAAGCTTACCCTGCTCCTTCAGATCTGTCTTTTTTTCTTTATTCATTTAATTTATTTAAGTCATTAATTTAATTAAGCCATAACGGGATTGCATACAAAACAACCTTTTCATTTTAGCCTCATAAACAATTTCTGTCAAATGCTTTCAAGGTTTTTTGCAGCCCAAATAAAGAAAAGCTCCCTTTTGAAGAGGGAGCTTTAGGTCGCTCTTAGAGAAAATCCTCCCGCTTGGGGGTGAATATATCCAGCATAAGGGAATCGTCCTCCAGGCAGACAAGGCCATGGGGAACGTCGGCTTCGCTGTAGAAGCACTCTCCCGCTTTGATGATCTGCTTCTTGCCGTCCATCTCGGCTTCGAAGGTGCCCTTTATGATATAGCCGCACTGGCGGTGAGGATGGGCGTGTACGTCGCCCACCATGCCCTTTTGCCACTTGAGCTCCACCACCATAAGGTCATCAAGATATCCCTTTATGGTGCGAATGACGCCGTTGGGAAGGGTTTCGGGCTTCATGTCTTTTTCAAGAATGAACATGGTTTTGCTTTGCTCCTTTCATGAAAACTAAGAGGGCTGCTTGCCGATGTATGCCAGTATGCCGCCGTCCACATAGAGAATGTGGCCGTTGACGAAATCGGAAGCGTTGGAGGCCAGGAACACTGCCGGGCCCTTCAGATCTTCGGTGGTGCCCCATCTGGCGGCGGGCGTTTTGGATATAATGAAGCTGTTGAAGGGGTGTCCGTCCACCCGCAGGGGCGCGGTCTGTGGCGTTTCGATGTAGCCCGGGCCGATGCCGTTCACCTGTATGTTATACTCGCCCCATTCGCTGGCAAGGTTCTTTGTGAGCATCTTAAGCCCGCCCTTTGCGCTGGCGTAGGCGGCGACGGTCTCGCGGCCCAGCTCGCTCATCATGGAGCAGATGTTTATTATCTTGCCCGCGCGCTTTCTGATCATGGCGGGGGCCACTGCCTTTGAAACGATGAAGGGGGCGTTCAGGTCAACGTCGATCACCTGGCGGAACTCCTCGGCGGTCATGTCCACCGCGGGGATGCGCTTGATGATGCCCGCATTGTTCACGAGAATGTCAACCTCGCCGATGTTCTTTTCGATGTCGGCCACCATTGCGTTCACAGCGGCTTCGTCGGTGACGTCACAGACATAGCCGTGGGCATTGATGCCCGCTTCTTTGTAGGCCTTAAGGCCATTATCCACAAACTCCTGTTTAAGGTCGTTGAAAACTATGGTTGCGCCCGCTTCCGCTAAAGCTGAAGCTATCGCAAAGCCGATGCCATAGGAGGCGCCGGTGATAAGGGCGACTTTACCTTCAAGACTGAAGATATTGGACATTTATATTCCTCCTGTTTTAAATTAAAAATAAGTTTAAGGCTTATTCTAAAGGCTTATTAAAGGCCTATTTAAGCTCGCTCATGGCTACGTCGTCCATGTCGGTGAAGGTGCGGTTTTCGCCTGCCATCGCCCAGATGAAGGTGTATGCGCTGGTGCCGACGCCTGTGTGGATGGACCAGCTGGGCCCAATGACGGCTTCCTCGTTGCGCATGACGATGTGGCGGGTTTCGCTGGGTTCGCCCATGAAGTGGAAAACAACGTTGTCATCGGCGATATCGAAGTAGAAATAAACCTCCATGCGGCGCTCGTGGGTGTGGGAGGGCATTGTGTTCCAGATGCTGCCTTCCTTCAATATGGTAAGGCCCATTGAGAGCTGGCAGGTTTCCAAAACCGCAGGGTGGATGAACTGGTTGATGGTGCGCTCGTTTGAGGTCTTGGGGCTGCCAAGATGGCTCTTGTTGGCGTTCTTGATCTCAATCAGCTTTGTGGGGCAGGGCTTGTGGGCGGGGGTTGAGCACATGTAGAACTTGGCGGGATTGTCTGCATCGTCGCTTTCAAGGGTCACTTCCTTGGTGCCCATTGAAACATACAGGCAGTCAAAGTTCTCCATATGATATTTTACGCCGTCGCAGGTGACGGTCCCGGCGGCGCCGATGTTGATGATGCCCAGCTCTCTGCGCTCCAGCATATAGTCAACTCCGAAGTTTTTCATGCTGTCGATATTCTTGTCCAGAGGAAGGGCCTCGCCCGCGGGCATTGCGCCCATAGTCACTATCCTGTCCACATGGGAGTAAACGGCGGTGACATCGTTCTTTTTAAAGATATTCTGGATAAGAAACTCGTCTCTCAATTCCTGGGTAGTATATCTTTTCACGTCTTTTTGGTTTGCACTGTAGCGGATATCCATTATTTTACATCTCCTTGCTTATTTTTAAATGATATTTTCTCCTATTTATACTATACTAAATATGTGGAAAAGTCAATAAATGGCCAGCTTCTAAAGGGGAATGCATTTGCATTTTACAGGCATGGATTATATAATTGTTGAAACGAAGAGAACGGAGAAAAAAGATGCGTCTTTGGGTTATAATGAAAAAGAATCACAAAATAAGCGAGCAGTTGACAGTTGAGCTGGACTCTCCCGGCCTGAGCGATGTCATATCGGCCCTTGACGCCGCCCTTAAGATAATGGATGTGGCAAGACCGCTGATTTTGCCCAAGCATGAGCGGGAGATTGAGGAGTATGGCAAGACATGGTTCAGGGATTCGGACTTCATGGAAAAAGTGAGATTTGACAGGCTGGAACTGGAAGTGCTCTTTGACGACGACCGCAAAAAGCGCTCGCAGGATCCCCGCAATGATTTTAGCGGATCCGGAGGATTTGGCGGCTGGTAAAAATTGCTTATATAAAATGAATCCAAAAAACTCATAAAAACTCCCTGCCTTGGAAAGCTACGTACAGCAATAATAAAGGAGAGGCGTTTATGGATAGAGTGTCTTTGGTATTGGTCATTATAGGGGCAATCAATTGGCTGCTGATAGGAATTTTCCAATTTGATATTGTTGCAGCCATATTCGGCGGCCAGGAAATGCTCTGGAGCAGGATTGTCTACTCGATCATAGGTCTGGCGGGACTTTGGACAATAAGCCTGCTGTTCAGGCGCAGAGAACGCGAAGCTTTTGGAGATGCCGACTAAGCCTGTGGTGCTTAAGTTGATCCACAGGACTGCGAAAGAGGAGGCCGCCGGCCTTCTTTTTTATGTTCGCTTTTATGTCCGCTTTTTGCGGCCACTATATATTGTGTCTGCTGGGCGCAAAAATGTTTCATAAGCACAATGCGAGGAGGCGTTTTCACGATGCTCACAGCAAAGAACACGAACGCATCGAAAAAAGTCCTGCCTTGCGTGTGGACTTTTTCATCATCCACTCCAAAGAGAGATATGTAAAAACCGGCAAAACAGGAGCCTAACGATAATTACTATCGACAGCGGTGAGGATGAAGGAATTGTTTTGTCACCATATGCCGAACATTAGCGCCACACCTACATGTTGTGGCTAAATTTAGTCTTGACACTACATATAGTGTCATGCTATTATGTCCTTACTCTCAAAAAACAAACAAGGGGGCGCAAAAATGTTCACTCATATAGTTAAGCGCGACGGTCGTACCGAAGCATTTGATAAGACCAAGATCACCCAGGCCATATTCAAGGCCGCCATCGCCGTGGGGGGCGACAACGAGGAGCTTTCCGCGAAGCTTACGGACCAGGTGGTGGTCCTTGCGGAGCAGAAGTTCGGCTCCAAGACTCCCGACGTGGAGGGTATTCAGGATCTGGTTGAAAAAGTGCTCATCAAAAACGGTCATGACAGCACCGCTAAGGCCTATATATTATACCGCGAAAAGCGCAAGGGCGCCAGGGAGATCAACGCCCTTGTGGGCGCAACCATCGATATGTTCAACGATTACCTTGGCGACAAGGACTGGAACATACAGGAAAACGCCAACATGCAAAAGAGCGTTAACGGCCTAAATAACTATGTGACAGAGTCCTTCACAAAGCGCTATTGGCTGAATGAGGTTTACCCTGAGGATGTTCGCAAGGCCCACGAAAGCGGCGAGGCACACCTGCACGACCTGGGCTTCTTCGGCCCCTACTGCGCCGGCTGGGATCTTCGCCAGCTTCTGACAGATGGCTTCGGCGGCGTCACCGGAAAGGTCGAAAGCCGTCCGGCAAAGCATCTCCGCTCCTTCATGGGGCAAATAGTCAACTCCACATTCACCACACAGGGTGAAACCGCCGGCGCTCAGGCATGGAGCAGCTTCGACACATACTGCGCTCCCTTCATACACTATGACGGCATGACTTTCGAGCAGGTCAAGCAGTGCATTCAGGAGTTTGTTTTCAACATAAACGTGTCCACAAGGGTTGGGTTCCAGTGCCCCTTCTCGAACGTGACTTTGGACATAAAGGTTCCCAGAACGCTGAAGGACGAGCCGGTGGTGATCGGCGGGCAGCTGATGGACAAGACATACGGCGACTTCCAGGCCGAGATGGATCTGTTCAACCGCGCTTTCTGCGCCGTTATGCTGGAGGGCGATGCCAAGGGCAGAGTTTTCACATTCCCGATACCCACCATCAACATCACCAAGGATTTTGACTGGGACAGCGAAGTTGTGGACGATATAATGAAAATGACGGCGAAGTATGGCATTCCCTACTTTGCAAACTACATCAACAGCGACCTTTCCCCCGAGGATGCGGTGAGCATGTGCTGCCGCCTCAGGCTGGACACGAGGGAGCTGCGCAAGAGAGGCGGCGGCCTGTTTGGCTCCAACCCAATGACGGGCTCGATAGGTGTTTACACCATCAACCTGCCCAGGATCGCCTATAAGAGCGATAACAAAGAGGAGTTCTACGCTGAGCTTAAGCGCCTGGCGAACATCGGCAAGACCTCCCTTGAGATAAAGCGCAAGATAATCGAGGATCAGAGCGCAAGGGGGCTTTACCCATACTCCACCCATTACCTGCGCAATGTGAAGGAGCGCACGGGTGAGTTTTGGACAAATCACTTCAACACCATCGGAATTGTGGGCATGAACGAAGCCTGCCTTAATTTCCTGGGAAAAGACAAGGACGTGGGCTCGCCGGAGGGCCTGGAGTTTGCCCTTGAAGTGATCAACTATCTGCGCGAGCTGATGGTGGAGTTCCAGGAGGAAACCGGCCATTCATACAATCTGGAAGCCACGCCGGCCGAGGGCACCACATACCGTCTTGCCAAGCTGGACAAGGCGAAGTACCCCGGCATCATTCAGGCGGGCAAGGATGAGCCCATGTACACCAACTCATCGCAGCTTCCGGTGGAGTATACGGACGATATATTCGAGTGCATGGACCTGCAGGACGAGCTTCAGTCCCTTTACACCGGCGGTACTGTGCAGCATCTGTATCTGGGCGAAAGGGTGGAGGATATTCAGACCTGCAAGAACCTCATCAAAACCGTGTTTGAAAACTACAAGATGCCCTATATCTCCATCACGCCTACATTTAGCGTGTGCAACGAGCACGGCTATATAAGCGGCGAGCACTTCAACTGCCCCACCTGCGGCGCTGAGGCGGAGGTCTGGTCCCGGGTGGTGGGATATCTGCGGCCGGTAAAGAACTACCATGTGGGCAAGAAGGAAGAGTACATGCTTCGCAAGAAGTTCGTCATAAAGGAAGCGGGAGCGGTTTAATATGCTTATAGCCGGTTTTCAGAAGCTGTCCATGGTTGATTTCCCGGGAAGACCGGCTGCGGTGGTGTTCGCGCCATATTGCAATATGCGCTGTTGGTATTGCCACAATTACCAGATACTTTCAGGGGATGTTCCCCTCATCCCCGAAGAATATGTGATGGAGTACCTGGAAAAGCGCAAGAATATGCTGGGCGCCGTAGTAGTTTCGGGCGGAGAGCCAACCCTTCGCCCGGACTTGCCCAGGTTCATGGAAAAGCTTAAGGCAATGGGGTATCTGACCAAGCTGGACACCAACGGAACGAACCCCCGGGTGGTAAAAAGCCTGATGGAGAGGAATCTTGTGGACTATATCGCCATGGACATACACGCTCCGGAGGATAAATACAGCGAAACGGCCTGCGTTCCGGTTGATATAGGCAGCATAAAGCAGACGATAGACATCATTATGGGCGGCGATGTCGATTATGAATTCAGGGTCACATTCGCCCCCACGCTTGATAAAGAGGACATTTTAAAAATTGCGGACATGGTGAAGGGCGCGAAGGCCTTTTATCTGCAGCAGTATAGGCCCGTGCTCCCAAGACAGGGGGAAAGGCCGGTGGCAGCGATGCCTCTTTCACACCCGCCGGAATATCTGCGGGAAACGGCGGCAATGGTGCAAGAGCGGCTGGGCGTATGCGAACTGAGGGGCCTGTAGCTTAAGGCGATATTTAAAAAAAGAAAAAACAGCGGCATCAAAGAAAGCTCAAAAGATACCGCTGTTTCTTTGAGAAGCGGGAAATGTTTTTTATTTCCCAAAATGCTCGACTTAGATATAGTTGGGCGAGCTTATGATGGTTAAAGTTCTAAACGAAAAAAGAAAGGTATAAAAGCGGCACGAATGCCGCAGGGGGACAGGCAATGCCCGACTACAAAGAGATGTACTACAGGCTGTTTAGAGCGTCACAAGAGGCTATTGATCTGATCATGGCCGCGCAGAAGGAATGTGAGGAAATCTACATAGCCGGCGAATCCTGGGGAGAAAAAAGGATATTTCCTTTCCCGGCGGAGAGCTTTAAGGAAGAGGAACAGGAATAGCGGACCTTAACACGGCTCACAATGTGTAAAAGCGCAAAAAGATGAAAAAAGATGAAAAAACCCTTTTCGAGATTGGTCTCGCCAAGGGTTTTCTTTATGTTCAAGCAACAGTAATCGTCATCGGCGAAATTCGCCTCGGCTGCCCCAGTTTTGAAGCTCAAAGATGTTGCAATACACGCTCTGGGGATCTACCCCGGCGACTTCGGCCAGCATTTTTACAGTCTGCCTGAAGAACTCTCCCTTTTCATCGAAGGGGGAATCCTTGTATAGACGAACATCGATAAAGGCAGCGTTTTGCATCTCCTGTCCGGCATAATAAAGGGCGTGTCCATCCGATATATCCACCATCAGCCCCTTTTCGCTTTTGGAGGGGATTATCTCGATGAGCTTGCCAAGGCAGGTCTTGATCTCGTCTTTTTGGGCCTTTGTGATGACGGCAGAAAGATTGACTGAAATAAAGGGCATATCGTATCCTCCGTAGATTTGCGTTCTATGCAAATTGCTTAACTAAGTATAACATAGGCTGCGCCGCAAAACCACAGGTAAAAGGCGCGTTTTGCCCACTTTTTATATACAGGTTTAACAAAACTGAAAGTCTGCGACATTACGCTCTGCTTTCCGGCTTGCCTTCATATGGCAGTTCCTGCCCATCGGGGTGTGGCAGGAGTTTTTCCACGGCCGGCAACGAATATTGGGGGTTGTGGGGCTCCAGCTGATACCAGTAAGCGGTGCTGGAGTAGTCATGGGAAAGCTTGTTGTTATGGCCATGCTCTATCGTCACCTTTATTGACTTCGAGAAATGGATCGGGTCATAAATATGGTGGCGGTACATGCTGTTCTTGCCGCTAAAGGCCCAACCCCGGCCCTTTCCTTCCTTATCCGCGCTGTACAGAGTAATGCCGCTGAACAAAGAGGAGAACTCCTCTTTGGGGCAATGGGCTGTGCAGAAGTAGTCCTCGGTGCCTGTGCCGTGCAGGGAGGGCGGCCAAGGCTCCCCGTCGATGAATATCATATCGTCGCCTTCGCCATACCAGTCGTTGCTCTGCCTTGCAAAGCAATCGATATTTAAGTTGCAGCCCACATAGTGCCCCGTGCCCTCGGCTTCCAGGATAATATAATTGTCCTCGCCGCTTAGATTGCTTGTGGTCCACATTTGGTTGCGCAGATACTCTTCCGCCTGATTGCTTATATGTTTTTCGGGCGCGTTCCCCCAACCCCCGGTGGGGTTTTGTCTACGCCACTGGGCATGAAACCGCCCTACGCGTTGCCCGCCGGGAAGTTCATCATATTCCTCATAGTCAAAATATAGATAAAAGTTAATGGGGAAATCGGACTCATTGGTGATGGTCAGCCGGGCGCCATCAGAAAAGGGCATAGGGAAATAGCAGTTGAAACCCTTGCCATCCTTGGGGTTCATGCTCAGCGCCATGGACTGATAGGATTTGCGCATGCCAAAACCCATTCCGAAAAAGTCCCCCAATGGAGCTTCCACGCTGGGATGCTCCTCGGCGTCCCAGTAAATTCGCAGCACTGTTTTCAGCAGATATAGGGGGTCGGGGGACCCAATCGCAGCGCACCAAATATGCCGGCAAATACCTGCCCCCGGTATGTTTACCAACTCGCGGGTGTCCCATGGGGGAATGCGGCAAAAGTCATGGTTCGTGCCATCCTTGGCGTAAGTGGAAACTCGCCGGCTCCGGCAGTTTTTGGTCATAAAGAGCGTGTCCAATCCATTCCCGTATAGCATATCTTCTTCCTCCTGTTCAAAATGGCTTTCTTTTATTTTTTCACTGCATATTATTTCATTGTTTATAGCTTGCTTAAAATATATAGCAACGCCTATCGCCCTTCAAGGGTTAATTTTTGCAGGGCGCACAAAATTTGCATAAGCCCAAAAGCTGCAAAAAAGGTACGCTGTGGAAAAATCGGCCGTATATCGGCCGGAGGCTTCGTGCTATACTTGGACAGAAACAAACGAAAAGCAAATTTCCCAAAAAGAACAGGAGTGAATGCGGTGGCTTTATCGGTCAACCGGCGGTCGGCCTCTTTGGCTGGGCCGAGTACGGCGGCAAAGGGCAAATACAGCAGACGAGATATTCTCGATAGCCTGGAGCTTTATTCTCTGATGCTTCTCCCTTTTATAATGATTGCTGTTTTCAGCTATTTGCCAATGTTAGGCATCGTTATTGCCTTTCAGGACTATTCCCCCGCGAACGGCCTTTTAACCTCATCCACGCAGTGGGTGGGGATGAAGCACTTTGCCCGGTTTATAAACGGCATTTATTTTGGGCGCCTGCTGGGAAACACGTTGCGCCTAAGCCTGATGGAGTTCCTGATCGGTTTCTGGATTCCCATAGCCTTGGCTCTTCTTTTGAATGAACTCAAGGCTATGCGCTTTAAAAAGGTGGTGCAGACCGCGAGCTACATGCCCTACTTCATTTCCTCAGTGGTGGTGGCCGGCATGGTGCTTTCGTTCATACGCCCGGGGGGGATCATCGATGCGGCGGCAAAGATAATGGGTGGCTCCAGCAGGGATATCAGCATGGACCCTGCCGCCTTTCCCTGGGTGTATGTGCTTACAATGGTGTGGAAATCCTTCGGGTTTGCCAGCATTCTTTATATGTCCACTCTTTCTTCGGTGGATACTGAGCTTTATGAGGCGGCGCGCATCGACGGCGCCACCCGCTGGCAACAGATGATTCATATATCGCTGCCCAGCATAATGCCTGTCATATCCATACAGATGATCCTTTCCATCGGTAGCTTGATGAAGTCCAACTCCGATATGATTCTCCTTTTATATAATCAATCGGTTCTGAGTACCGCCGATACCTTCGCCACCTATGTGTACCGTAGCGGCCTGCAAGGAAATAACTTTTCCTTCGGTACAGCGGTGGGCCTTTTCAGTAATATCGTAAACATACTGCTGATGATAATCGCCAACACGGTCAGCAGGAAAGCGAACGATTTTTCACTTTGGTAATGGAGGGATATTTTATGACATACGCCCGAACGCGAAGCAAAAACAGGTTGATCCGCGAAGGCAACCCCGCCTTTACCGTGCTGATGTATATCGCCGCCGCGGTGGTGCTGCTGATTACCGTCTATCCGATGTATTATGTAATGATTATGTCCATCAGCGATCCAAAGGACGTACTTGCCAAGACTGTCTATTTCCTGCCCACAGGTTTTTTCACCGACTCATACAGATATGTGCTTGCAGACCCGCAGCTTTGGCGCTCCTTGGGAAACTCGGCAGTATATGTGGCGGTCACCACTGTTTTCCATTTGGTGGTCTGTGTGTTGTTTGCATATCCCCTTGCTATGCCCAAGCTTATCGGGCGCAGTTTTTTCGTGTGGTTTTTGCTTATTCCTATGTATTTTTCCGGCGGGCTCATACCCACATTCCTTGTTTACACAAAACTGGGGCTATACAATAGCATATGGGCGCTGATCCTTCCTGCATCCTATTCGATGATGCATATCATATTGCTGCGCACATATTTCCGCCACTCGGTGCCCCTCAGTCTGCGGGAATCCGCCATGATCGATGGCGCAAACAACTATCAAACCCTGCTGCGAATATATCTTCCTCTGTCAACGCCCGTATTGGCGGTGGTTTCAATCTATTGTATTGTGCAGGTTTGGAACAGCTGGTTTCCCGCCATGGTTTATATCACAGATCAGGCCTTCCACCCGATACAGCTATATCTTAAAAAGGTGCTGGTGGAAAACAACGCCACCTCCATCACCGCAGCTCTGACGCCCGAGGAGGCGGAGGAGCTATATAAAGCGACTTTGGTCAAAATCCAGCTTCAATATACGGTGATCGTCATAACAACGCTGCCAATTCTTTGCGTCTATCCCTTTTTGCAGAAGTATTTTGTGAAGGGGATAATGATAGGCTCTCTTAAAGGGTAACGGATATCCGCTTGGTTTTTCAGCGGGTGTTCTATATAAGGAGGTAAAAATGAAAGCATTAAAACAACAACGAAGACTAGGCCTTTTCGCCCTACTGCTGGCCGTAGTACTGCTGGCGGGATGCGCCGCAAGCCCGCAGGCGTCATTCTCCCCCGCTGCCACAGCCGCCGCAACCACTATCTCTGGGGGCTCTTCCGCGGCGCCATCTACAACACCCGAGCTGACGGAGCCCTCGACGCTCAAATGCCTTGTGCCGGACAACAATCTGGCAGGACTGCCTTTTTCCTTCAATGACCGGGGGGAAATTAACTCCTGGAAGTTTTTTGAGGAAAAGCTGCTGAACGACTATCTGCTTAACCTGGATTTTGAGATCATCGAAAACACGCAGTACTTCATCGTAATGCAGACCCGGCTGGCAGCGGCGCTGGATCTGCCCGATTATATGAATATCACCGATAACTATTCCACCCTCACCGCATACGCCAACTCAGGCATGTTTTTGGCCGTTGACGAGCTAGTGAGCGAGTACTGTCTGCCTGAAACCCAGGCATACATCCAAGAACGCTATCCCTTTGCGTTGACAGAAGTTTCTAACCCGCTGGACGGGCACACATATTGGATTGGCACCACCGATATCAGCACGATCAATGGAGTCCCCAGGGGCAACGCGAATGTGACTTTAACCATCCGACAGGATTGGCTGGACAAGCTGGACCTACCGATGCCCCAGTCTATGGATGAAATTATAGACACCGGAAAAAGCTTTCACAGCATGGATGCCAACGGAAACGACATAATGGGCGACGAACTGTGGACAATGGATTCCGCGGGCGGCGCTGTTCCCTATGGCTTTTTCGGCTACTACTTTGGTCTGGTAAACAACCTGACAGATCCCATTCTGGAGACGGGAGAAGTGGTTTCTCCCTGGCTGCAGGAAGGAATGTTGCCCTGGGTTACATTTATGCGCGACATGTATAGCGAAGGGCTTATCGATTTCACGGTCGGCATCGTCCAAAACAATGCTGAAAATAGGATGATCGGCACCATTCAGTTTGCTTTTCAAAGCATGTATGACAACGCCAACCCCGATAAGGACTGCTTCTTTGTGCCACTGCCCTTCTTTAACGCAGTGGACGGCATTTCCGCAGTCGCCGTAAGAGGCAAACCCTACACGGTGAATCAAGGCTTTACATTTGCTTTCACGAAGGCCTGCGATGACAAGGTTGCAGCCGCCCGGCTGCTGGACGCGCTCTTCACCGACTGGTACACTGAGCTTACCAATTATGGAATCGAGGGTGAAAACTGGGAGGTGGCCAACGGCTATGAACAGGCCAACTATGGCTATTATGACAGCAGCCATAAGTTTATAATAGCGGACGGCTCTCTGGATGATATGCGTGCAAATAATAGCTGTGCCGGCGTTCGGCTTTGGGGCAAAGGAATATTCCCATGGATACGCACCATCCCCAATACCACAGAGGGCACCACAAAACTAATTGCGCAATATGAGGCGGACGGTGACTGGCGAAACGCCATCCGCCAGCAGGAGGCGATGAAGTCCTGGGAGTATCAGCCCGAGGCAAGCCATAACAAGGGCGCCTATTATGGAATCGCTACGGACGAGGAAGCTTCCCGGAAAAATGAGCTGGTCACCGATATTGAAACATATGCCAGCGAGCTTCTCGTAAACCTTGTGACAGGCGTAAAATCCCTGGAGAACTGGGATAGCTACATTTCCGATCTTAAGCAGATGGGCCTTGAGGAATTGATAGGGATTGACCAAACGCTTTACAACAGGATGAATGGCGACTGAGCCGCGTTTGTTCTCGGAAAAGAAACTATAGTGGTAAATGGGCCTGCGTTTCCTGTACAATGTACATAACGCGGGCCATCGCCCATGTTTGCAAGAAAGGCGGTACATATGAAGCGGTATTTTAGCAGCGGTTTCTTCAAGAAGACATTGCTTTGCTATATGCTGATCCTTCTGTTGCCCGTCCTAATCTTCTCCGGATTTTTTTACAGGCAGCTTATGCTGGCGGAGCAGCAGAGGCAGGCGGTGCAATATGAGCGGGAGGCTATGGCCATAAACAACAGTGTGGCGGGGAAGCTTAGCGAAATCTATTCCTTGGGCCAGAGCCTTACCTATACGCCTTGGCTTAAGAAGGTCCGCTCCAATTCGGACATTCTGTTTGGCGAGTTCACAACCAGCAAACGCAACGAGATCATCACTGAGATGTGGGCGCAAGAGGCGATAATCAGTATCTGCGACCGCATTGCAATCTACCTACCCTATAGGGACATCGTGATATCCTCATCAGGATGGCTGAGTGGCGAAAGGTTTATGTACCCCTACCAGTCTCAAAGCCGCATAGACGCGGATGAATACGAGCGATTCTACGATATGATAGCAGCTACTGATTCATTTCAGGTGGTAAACCTGGCTGATGAGGGCTTTCGAAATGTTCGGGGGAATGAATTGCTGGTGGTGCAGTCCCTCGACTCTATGAGCCGGCCTCGGGCCGTTTTGTTCTGCCATATATCCGGCGCAAGCCTGGCCGCCTTGGCGGGTAACTCGCTGGATTTGGCCAGGCTGGATCTGTATGCCGGCGACAAGCTTTTCTTTGCCTGTGACTTCAAGCCCGAAGTGGGGGACGCTCCGCTGCTCAGGTTCAGTCTTCGGCCTGAGGTTGCTCCCATTGCGCTTATCAGCGAATTCAGTTTTGCCCCCTCGCAGCCAACCGGTGGCATGTCAACCTTCACCACGCTTTTCACCGTGGTAACGCTTGCCCTCGCGGCGGGCACGGTGTTGGCTTTTCTTCTGGCCCAGTTCACATACCGGCCCATACGCAGGCTTTTGCAGAACATGGCTGGCTCAAAGGATTTAAAAGGGGACGATATCGAGGCAATTGAGCGCGCCGTGCGCCATGTTATGAGCGAAAACAGCCGCCTTGAGGAGATGGTGAAGCAGAATGAGAGCATTGCTCGAACGCACCGGCTGTTAAACCTGCTCCACGGCTCCTTTGACGTGGATGCGCAAGCGAGTCCGGCCGATGACATGCTGCTGAGTGATTCTGACCTTTATCAGGTGATGATCATTTGTCCTGGTAGCAGTGTAGACAAGGAAAAGCTGGCTCAACTGCAATATATACTCGTCAACGCGAGAGAGGGCCTGTATGCTCTGAGCCTATATAGCGGGGAGCTTGTGCTAATCTGTCAGATAGAGCAGGGCGCCTCCCTGAATACCTATATCGAAGCCGCGCTCTACTCATTGAAGCTTGATCCCAATGAATTTATACTGCAATACGGCACTCTGGAAAAAGGGATATTCGGCATCAGCGTCTCGTTTCAAAATGCCCGGGAAAACTACGGCCAGTTGCAGCCGCAGGAAATGATAAGCTGTTTTTACCCCACAGATTGGGAGATGCAGCTTATCAACCGCCTAAAAATAGGCGACTTTGCGGTGGTGGAGCGCATATTGACGCAGATACGCTTGGAGAACGGAAAGCGGGAACTATCGACCCATCTACGTTTGCGTCTGGTTTCACGGGTGTATGAAACTCTTATCCGCGTCGCGCTGGAGATGAACATTGATACGCGCAGGTTAAGTGAAGCTTTTTACCGGCAGGTGAAGCTGTTGGACTACGATCGAAACTGGAGTGTGCTTTTCTCCACGGCGAAAACCATTTGCAATAAAACAATGGCCAATGGGGAGACGAATACCGTCCGTCTGGGTGAGCGTATTTTGGAATATGTGGATAAGCATTATGCCGAGGCGGATCTCTCTTTGATTCGGCTGGAGGACGCCTTTGAAATATCGCAGTCATCTATCTCGCGCATATTTAAGCAAACCGTAAGGATTAACTTCATCGATTATCTGAGCCGATTGCGGGTTGAAAAGGCGAAGGAAATGATGCGCGCAGAGGATGTGACCGTAGGCGAGATCTCTGCCAGGGTTGGGTATGAGAACGAAGCGACATTCCGCCGTGTGTTCAAGCGCTATGAAGGCTTCTCCCCGACGCAATATATCAAAGGTGTGGCAGCAAGACGGCTTCCCAGCGGAGCGTCAAATATAACACAAACAGCGGAGGGAAAACGGTATGAAGTTGACAACTGAAGAAAAAGGGAAGGAAATCCGGCGGACCAGAGAGGCCCGCGTGAAAGAAGCCTTTGAAAAAGCAGTGGATTATGCCGATTATGAGATACTGAAATATTATGCGATGCTGTACCTGGGCCGAGAATTGGACGAGGCCAACCGTGCCCTTTATCACGCACTTACAAACGATACCCCGGAAATTCGCAGCAAATTCTTCGTGCATGATCATTGGTCGCTGTTGATGGCGCCAACGCTGATACGCCTTTACTATTACTTTGGCTCCCATGGTCGTTATCCCGGCAGGCTCTACTCTGAAACCGAGGATGCCCTTCTGGAGTTTTTGTGGGAGTCTATGCTGACAAAGAACGATGTCCACCTGGCGCGTCAAAGCGTATGGTGGATGACGGGCAGCGAAAACCATGACATCAATTTCAAAGCCTGTTCCATGCTTTCCTCGCAGATCTTTATGGAGCATCCCCGGTATCAGGAAAGAGTCTACCCGGATCTTGGACGAGGCGGAGGCAGCGGCTATTGGTTTGAACAGATGTATCCCGGCGGCCTGACAGGAATCAAAGATGGCCACAGCGGCAGGTTTGCACCTGGGGGTGATTTAGGGATTGAGGACCGGGGGCCGGAAGGACGGGGTGGCTTCAAGGATGGCAAGGAATACATCGCTCGCGACCATTGGGAGGAATGGACCGCCTTCTGGAAAAGATATCTGTTGGAACGGGTAAAGAAGGGGTTCTTTTTGGAGGTGAATGCGACAGGCTATATGAAATGGACGCTTTCCTTCCTTAGTCTTATCCTTGAATTTACCAAAGACAGCACCCTCCGTGAGATGTGTCGCAGTTTTTTTGATGTTATCTGGGCGCAGTGGGCGCAGGATCAAATCGACCTGCGTTCCGGTGGCGCGCGCACGCGGGCCGTGCTGGAGGGACCCTCCTTATATGAGGATTCAATGAATGTGATGGCCAGGTTCCTGACGGGCGGCCAGGGAAACGCCTGCCACAACTATTACTTCCAGCTCCTTTCCGACTACGAACTGCCGGAGATTGTCCTTCGCATGGCGATCGATAAAGCGGCGATGGGCAGCTTCGAATTTGCCAGCAGAAAGCCCGGGGAGGAGGAAAACGTATGGCCCCGGCCCTTGGGAGCAGAGCGCACAATGCTTTGCGATACACCCTCCCGCCTGCTATGCTACAGCTATGTGACTCCGGAATATATCATGGGCACCCAGATGGATCATCCCGCTGCGGTTCATTCGCATCTTAGTAGCGCATCCCGAAGCCAGGGCATCATTCTGCGAGGGGATAAGCGGGCGATCATAATGCCTTGTGGCGTGCGTGATAGCGATAACGGCCTCGTTCCCTCCGGGCGAATGTACCGCAGCGTGCAAAAGCGCAGCGTGCTGATCGCCCAGCAAAGCCGGGGCTGGATACAGATCAACCCGGAGTGGTATCCTCATAGCAGCATGGATTCTGAAGATTTTGGCGTATTTTTCGCGATGACCTTTGAGTGCATCGAGAGGGAGATGGATCTTGTATTTGTAAAGCACGCAGATGTCTATGTGGCTGCTCGGGTAGCCTATGGCGGCTACAGATGGGCGGATGAGGGACGTTTTCTAATACTGAACGACCGCTTTTCACCGCTGATATTTGAGACGGCAACTGCGTCGGAGATGTCCTTCGACAAGTTCCGGAATGCTGTCCGCTCGGCAGACTTCAGCCTTCTTAAAACCGTGGTGCAGGGCTGGGTGATCTTGCAATATGAAAGCACCATCACAGGCGATAAGTTCTATTTTAATGCCGCCAACAACGAGATCCCAATGGTCAACGGGGAATACATCGACTATGCGCCTCAAAAGGTCATCAGTTCGCCCTATATTCAAAGCAAATACGGGAGCGGCGTGGTGAATCTAGCCCTTGACGGCAAATCAAAAACATATGATTTCAATGCCTATAGGCAGAGCAAGCCGGACTGATTTCGACCTGTTGCTCCTTCGTGACGGGGCGGACCGGTTGATGAAAATGGAGACCACGGAGTCTTGAATCCTTGTTGGAAGGGCTTCTTTGCGTCAAAGAAGCCCTTCCAGCGTTAGAATCTGCTTGATGACCGCGTCATGGTCATGGGGGCCGATGACGGCGCTGGCGGCGGCCTTCAGTTCGTCCAGCGCGTTTTCAACGGCGTAAAACACGTCGCAGGCCTGCAAAAGTGGCAGATCGTTCAGGTTGTCGCCAAAGCCCACGACCCTATCATATCCGTATTGATCCTTCAGCCACTGAACGCCGCTCTGCTTGGACGCCTTTGCCGAAAAAACTTCCAGATAATACCGCTGGGTGGAGTAGACACTGCCGTAGAGCAGTGCGCTCAGCCCCGGAACTTGCCGGGCCTCCTCAAAGGCGCCGATCAGACCTTCGCAGGTTCCGGCGATCTTCATATAAAAGCAGCTTCCCCGGCTTTCTTCGCTTAGAGGCGCAAAAGGACCCTCCGCGGTCACGGTGATCCCGCCGCTTTGTATCAAATAACTTCCCCCGCGCAGGCCATGCTTTCGCAAAATGTCCCGGGCAAGCGCGCAGGAGGCGGGCGCTATGTATTCCACCTTGCAGCACCGAGCAGCCTTAAGGTCATAGATCACCGCGCCGTTTAGAAGCACGGCGGGGACGGAAATCCCAGCCCCTGCCATTATTTCCGCCACGGATGAGGGCATTCTGGCCGAAGCGACTGTAAAGGCCACGCCCCGCCCATGGAGCAGCTCCAGCCCCTGAATGGAAAAGGCGGAGGGTCTGGCATCTTTGCCTAAGAAGGTGCCGTCCAGATCAGTGATGTAAAAGGTTTTCATGGCCGATCCGGAATTTTTACGTCCTGTATGGCGGCGATGACATTGGCGTACACATTGCAGGCGCGCAGCATGTCCTCGATGAGAACATATTCATTCTGCTTGTGGATCCCGTAATCGTCGGGCCTGTCAGGGAAGTTTCCGCCGAAGGCGACGGCATTGTTCATGGTCCTCGCGTAAGTGCCCCCGCCTGTGCTCATGGCATAGCCGGGCAGCCCCGTGGCCTTTTCGTATTGCTCAATCAGCAGCTTCACAAGGAAATGATCCTTCGGCAAATAAAGAGGCAGATGCCCATGTCCGGGCTTCACGCTGGCGCCATAGCGAGCCGCTTTTTCGCTTATGGCGCTTATGACCTCCTGGCTGGTGCGGGTGACGGGATGCCTTATGTCCAGCACGGCACGGATTTTCCTTTCATCACCATCGCCGGTAAGCTCGAGTATGCCCAGGTTCAGCGTCAGGCTGCCGGAAGCCTCGTCGCTCATTTTAACGCCGAAGGCTTCGCCGTCTACGCTTTCGCCAACGCAATCGCAGATGAGATCTATGGCGTTGCCTTTAAAGCCGTTCTTCCGCAAAAGGAGCATCAGCTTCGCGCCGGCGTTTATGCCCAGCTCAGGCGTGGAGCCATGAGCCGCCAGGCCGTTTGAAACGACGAGGGTATCGCCGTTTTTTTCCTCGATGGTGGCGTTAAAGCCGGAAAGATCAATTTTATGAAGGCCGCTTATGAGGGCCTTTGAGCGCTCCAGCACCACATTGGCCCTTTCGCCGCCGGTAAGGCCGATAATTTTTTCATCATCGCCCTTCATGGGGATCAAAAGCTCCAGATGCACGACGCCCTTTTCGGCGTTTATCACCGGAAAACTGGCGTCAGGGGAATAGCCGAAGTCAGGCATATTGAACTTTGTTTTGTAATAATCGATATCCGCCCAGCCGCTCTCCTCATCGCAGCCGAATATCACCCGAACTTTTTTCTTGAACTCAACGCCGGCATCCAGGCAGGCCTTTATGGCGAACAAGGTGGAGACTGCGGCGACCTTGTTGTCGTTGGAGCCGCGGCCGTAAATCCTGCCATCCTTCACAACGGGCTCGAAAGGATCGCTGTCCCAGCCGTCGCCCGGAGGCACCACGTCCAGATGGACCAAAATGCCCATTGTCTTTTCATCGTTTTTGCCCCCGCCGATATCAGCGTGACCGGCATAGCCGTCCACATATTCGGTCTTAAGGCCAATCTGGGCGGCCCGCTTTAGGGCGTAGCGCAGGCAGTCGTCGATGGCCTTGCCAAAGGGCATTCCATCAAGGGGTGGGGCTTCAACGCTGGGAAAGCGGATGAGATCGCAGAGCATTTCGATCATATCGTTTTTATAGCTGCCGATAATATCAGAAAAAATGGAAATGTTTTTCATCAGGGCATCCTCCCGTATTCATTATGAATGGTAAAAGTATAACATCTTGGCAGCTTTTTTTCAATTTACAAAAAGGTTTATTGCTAAAAACACCTGCTGTTTAACACGGTCAATTTTCCTTCGGCAGGAAAAAGGGGGGCTTGCAGCGAATACATACATGATGTCTGCTTTTTGCAGACTTTTTTGATAGCCTTTTTTTACGCGCTTTTTATGAAAGCGTCTTGCGGGATGCTTTTAAGGCGGGGAAGGCAGAATGAATGTGGCAAAAACCCGGAGGCGAAAAAATTGACTGACTATGAGATGAGACTGGTCATGCGCGGTGACACCATGGAAAGAGCGCGCAGCATAATAAGAAACGATGGAGTGCAGGATGTGGTGGAGGATGGAGAGCTGATCACTGCCAGCGTTGTGGACGAATACAGCAAGTATTACTCAAAGATCACGCTGAGGGGAACGACGCTCACATCGGCCTCATGCACCTGCCGTTTTTCATATGAAGATAGCGAGCATCTTTGCGCCCATGCTGTGGCGCTGGGACTTTTTGCCACCTCAGCAGAGAGGATGGAGGAAAAGGAGCGCGCCCGGGTGTTGAAAAAAGGGCAGGAATTTTTAAGAGCCTTCGTTCCCAAGAGGGAAAGAGAGGACAGCGTTCAGCTTGAGCTGACCCTTTATATAGGCGGAGGAAAGGCAGAGGCGATGCTGCGGGCGGGAATTTCAAGGATGTATATAGTGAAGGATGTCCATGCCTTTGCGGTTGATTATTATGACAAGGCGGAGATTGCCCTGGGCAAGAACAGAGTGGTGGACACCCACCATCAGGGCCTTTCAAAGAGCGATGAAAAAATACTGCGCATACTGGACGAGGCCGTCATCGCCGAAAACTCGCCTGCGGGCAAGAGCATTGCCCTGAACCATTACCAGCTTGACAGGCTCATGGGCGCTCTTTCCGATAAGGTTTTTTCCCTTTCGGTGAGCAATCTGCGCCAGATAGACGTGGCCGGCATAGTGGACGCTGCGCCCGAGATAAGCCTTCGCCTGAGCGAAGCCGACGGCGGCTATGTGCTTTACGGCCTTTCGGAGTCGGCCATACATGAGATCGCCGGCGAGGGTAAATATGTCCTTTGCGGGGATGTGGTCTACAGAGTCCCCAGGGATGTTCAGGGCTTCATAAAACAGATAAGCGGCAAGGGAAGACGTTTTTCCTATCGCTTCGAGAAAAAAGACGGAACAGCTCTAATATCGGACGTGATGCCGACATTGGAAAGGATCGCCCGGATAAAAATCGACGAAGCCATCGCCCAAAGGATAATCGACGAGCCATTGCGCGCAAAGGTGGAGCTGGACAGCGTGGGCGGAGGCATACGTGCAGACGTGCACTTTTCATATGGCGGCATAGAGATCGATCCCATTTCAGGCGCGCCTTCAGAGCATGAGGGGATTTTGCGCAGGGACTATGCCAGCGAGAGGGCGGTAACGGGGCTTTTGGCCCGGGGCGGTTTCGTTTCGGCCAATGACGGCGCTTTTTATATCAGCGGCGACGAAGCCATCTACAATTTTGTAAACGACGCCCTTCCAAGGCTTAATGAAACTGCTGAGGTGTTTGCATCTCAGGAGCTTTTAAGGATGCGCCCAAGGAAGCTGCCCCTCAAGGGAAGCCTCAGAGTAGGGGCCAGGGGAATAGAGTTTTCGATGATGCTGGAAGGCGTGGAGGCCGACAGCATGCCCGGGATACTGACGGCCCTTCGGGAGCGCAGAAAATATGTGCGCCTTACCGACGGTTCGTTCCTGACACTGGACGCCTCTCCTTACTGGGATGAATTCGCCCGTGAGATCGAGGAAAACGGCACTTTGGTTGGCGACCACATTGAGCTTCAAGCTTACCGCACGATATATCTAAACAGTCTTTTGGATAACTCCGGTCTGGATGTGCAGCGGGACGAGCAGTTCAGGGCAATGACGGACTTCACATCCTTTGAAAGCGTGGCTTCGCCCATAGAGAACCTGCGCCCATACCAGCATCACGGCTTCAACTGGCTCAGGCAGCTTTACGACATGAGCCTCGGCGGCATTCTGGCGGATGATATGGGCCTTGGAAAAACCGTGCAGATGCTCTCGGCCATAAAATATGCGAAGGAAAAAGACGGGCCGATGACCAGCATCATAGTGGCGCCCACATCCCTTATATTTAACTGGGAAAAGGAGATCCAAAAATTCGCGCCGGATTTGAGTGTGGCGGTGCTGGAGGGCTCCGGCGATATCCGCAGCCAGCAGATCGAAAAAAACTATGGCTGCGATGTGCTGATAGTTTCATATGCCCAGATTCGCAGGGACATCGGCAAAATAATCAAGTACCGCTACCGCTTCTGCGTGCTGGACGAGGCCCAGAACATAAAGAACCATCGCTCCGTCGGAGCAATGGCGGTTAAGCAGATAAGGGCCAAGGCCAGATTCGCCCTGACGGGAACGCCCATGGAAAACCATATAGGCGAGCTCTGGTCGGTGTTTGATTTCGTTCTGCCCGGTTATCTGGGCGGATATTCGCAATTTGTGCAAAGGTTTGCCGACGGCACTCAGAGCGGGGAGCTGTCCATCAAGATACGCCCGTTCCTGATGAGGAGGCTTAAAAAGGATGTGCTCTCAGAGCTGCCGGACAAGATCGAGGACAAGGTGCTGGTGGAGATGGAGGACTATCAGCAAAGGGTCTACAGGGCCATGCTGGCAAAGTACAAGGCGGACGTGGTCGCCCCTGCGCTGGGGGACTTCGGCCGCAACAGGATGAAGATACTCTCCGCCATCACCCGCCTAAGGCAGATCTGCTGCCATCCGTCGCTGTTTTTGGAGGGTTATCAGGGCGGTAGCGGCAAGCTGGACGTGCTTCTGGGCATTGTGCAGCAATGCGCCGGAGAGGGGCGGAAGATGCTTGTCTTTTCCCAGTTCACCTCAATGCTGGCTATAATCAGGGAATCATTGGATCAAAGCGGCATTGCATCATATTATCTGGACGGCGAGGTCCCCGCGCGGGAGCGCAACCGCATGTGCGAGCGCTTTAACGAGGACGATACCCCTGTGTTCCTGATATCCACCAAGGCGGGGGGAACCGGTCTTAACCTTACGGGCGCCGACACCGTTATACACTTTGACCCTTGGTGGAATCCCGCGGTGGAAGATCAGGCCACCGACCGCGCCCACAGGATCGGCCAGCAAAAAAAGGTGCATGTGCTGCGGCTGATCGCCAGGAACACCATAGAGGAAAAGGTGGCGGATTTGCAGCTGCGCAAAAAGGAGATCGTGGACGCGGTGATAAAGCCGGGCGAGCTGATGCCATCCTCTTTGGGCAGGGAGGAAATCCTGTCACTGTTCGACTGACGCCATCCGGTGCAGACTTGAAAAAAGCGCGGATTTGTGGTATTTTTGGTGTATGGAAGGATGTGCGTTTATGACACAGGCTTTATCTCAGTTAAAAAAAGGCGACAGATTCGAGGGTTTGCTTTTGGTCAAACAGGCGGAGGTGCGCGTTTCACAGAACGGCTCCCGCTTTTTGGATGTCACCCTTTGCGATAAGACCGGGGAGATGAACGGCAAGTCTTGGGAGTGGCAGCATGAAGCTCCCAAGGCCATGAGCGTGGTGAATGTCCGGGCGGTCACAAACGAATTTATGGGCAAGCTTCAGCTAAAGGTGGACAGCATCGTGAAGACGGATGTGTCAAAGGTGAACCTGGCATCGCTGATACCCTGCGCGCCGGAGCTGCCGGACGAATATATGTCGCAGATACTCACCGTGATCGACGAAATGCAGGATGACGACATCAAGCTGCTTTGCGCCGCGGCGGTGGATATGAACAAAGAAAGGCTGCGCTATTGGCCGGCGGCCATGTCGTTTCACCATTCGGAAAGAACCGGCCTTTTGCACCACATGACTTCGATGATAAAGGCGGCAAAGGCGCTGCTTTCAGTCTATACTTTTCTGGACGCCGATCTGCTCTTGGGCGGCGTGATACTGCATGATATATGCAAGCTGCAGGAGCTGGAGGCGGGCGAGCTGGGCCTTGCCAGTGAATACAGCCGCAAGGGGCTCTTGATCGGCCATATATCCTTGGGGACATCATATGTGCTGAAGCTGGCGGAGGAGCTGGACATCGACGAGGAGACCGGGCTTTTGCTGGCCCACATGGTTCTTTCTCATCATAGCGAGCCGGACTATGGTTCACCCAGGCGGCCCATGTTTGCCGAGGCGGAGATGCTCCACTATATCGACAAGATGGATGCGCGGATGTATGATTTTAAATCCAACATATCGGCCATAGATAAGGGCGGCTTCACTGGCTACATCCGCTCCCTTGAAAACCGTAAGCTTTACCGCCATAAAAAATTCAAAACCGAAGAAGATATAGAGCAAGATGTAGAGAAAGATATAGAAAAATAATCTGCCCGAAAACAAAAACCCCGGGAAAGACCGGGGTTCCTCTGTTTGCTGGCATTTTGCGCTGTCGTTGCAAGAGGGCTGCACAAATCAGCAGGGGCTGTTGTTCTGCATGCTCTCTCTGATCTGCCGGCGCAGCACAGCCTGCTCCCACAGGCATTTCTCGTCCTCGGTGCTGATTATAAGCCCCGGCACCTGCACGGGAATATTGTTTTCGTCAATCGCAACCAAAGTGAGATAAGCAGTGTTAAGGGAATGTCTTCCACCCGAGAGGGTTTCGCTCCATGTTTCCACCCTTACCTCCATTGAGGTTCTTCCCGCATATGTGATTATACCGCTTAAATAGATGGTGTCGTCCACGAAGGCGGGGGCGGTGAATGTCACCGTTTCGATGCAGGCTGTGGTCACGTTGCTCTCGCTGTGCCTTCTGGCCACCACCGCCGCTACGATATCTATCCACTGCATGAGCTGGCCGCCGAAAAGCCTGTTCGAACCGTTCGTATGGGCCGGGAAAACGATCTGCACATGCTCCGTCCTGGACTGCTCCGGCCTTTTCATTTTCCTCTGGCTTTTTTGATTTATATCATTGACGTTTTCTTTCATACCTATACCTCGCTTTAAAGCACTCATAGTGTTTGCCGGTGCGGGCTCCTCTGCGCCCGTCGGCCCGCAGTTTGCTTCGCAAATTGCTGAACTTATTTTATTTGTTTGCCGACGTGCGTTCCTTCGGGCCCGCCGGCCCGCAGTTTGCTTAGCAAATTGCTAAACTTATTTTATTATATATTGCCATGGGGCATAGTTGCAATACAGGATATTGACAGCTACTGCATAAAGTTGTTATTATTAAGGATAAAATAGAGATATCTAATTTTTGATGAATCTCATGATTTTAAAAGGGAAAGACACAAAATTTAGTCGGAAAGCTGGTTGAGATGAGCAACACAAATTACGCGATATTTATAGATCTTGAAAACTGTGGCGGGAAAGTCCACACACTGAACACAATCATCGACAGGGTGAAGATAAGGGGGAACATCCTGCTTGGAAAAGCATACGGCTACACCGACAGCTTTTCCGCGCTGAAGGAGATCCTGCTTTCTAACACATTTCAGGTGGTGCCATCCATAAAGTTCGGCCACAGCCAGAAAAACAATCTGGACATACAGCTGGTTATCGACGCTCTGGAGGTTGCTTACAAAAACGAGCTGATTGACTGCTTTTGCATCGTCTCCGGCGACAGCGACTACACCCCCCTTGTGGGTAAGCTCAAGTCCATGGGCAAACATGTGCTGGGCATTTCAAGGAGCGAGGTGGCCAGCAAGGTGTTCATAAGCGCCTGCAACGAGTTCGTTTTTCTTGAGAGCATGGCCACACCGGAAAAAAAGGACAAAAAGCAGGCTGACGACGCCGACAACGGCGATGCCTCCAGCCTGGACGCTCTGGTGGTGTCCATATTGGAGGAAAGGGACGACGAGTGCATGTACGCCAGCGAGCTTAAAAACACCATCGTCCGCCTGAGGCCGGACTTCAACGAAAGAAGCTATGGGGCGGGAAGCTTCGGCAAGCTTCTGGCCGACCTGCAAAGGCGCTTCAGGCATATCGTGGTTGAAAGCAATGAGTTCTCCGTGAAGGTTCGCCTTTCAAATGAGCGGAAGGTGGCCGATGTGCAGCTTAACAAGAGCAACTGGGTGGAACTGGTGAAAAAGGTTCTCAACAAGCTGAAGGAGGAGGACTTCCGCAGGGTTAATCCCTCCGTTATAAAAGAGGCGCTGATGGAGGCCTATCCGGGTTTTGACGAAAGGCTCATCGGCTTTAAGAAGTTTTCGGACATGATAAAGGCGCTGGAGCAGCGGGATATTGTTCTGGTGGAATATGACGAGCAGCGCTCCATGCTGGTGAGGATACTTTAGTTTTTACAAATTTTCTATTTTTTAGTTCTTCAAGTTTTAGGAGGCAGAAATGGCGCTTTACGATAAGGACAACATCATGCACTTCATCGACGAGATAATCGACGGGGATATTAAAAGCGGCAAGTATAAATATGGGGATATTATCACCCGCTATCCCCCCGAGCCCAACGGCTACATCCACATCGGCCATGTGAAGGCCTTTTGGATCGACTACTCGATGGCGGCAAAGTATGGCGGGAAATGCAACCTGCGCTATGATGACACAAACCCAACCAAGGAGGACGAGGAGTTTGTGGACGCCATACAGCATGATATAAAGTGGCTGGGCTTCGACTGGGCGAATATATTCTACGGCTCGGACTATTTCGGCCAGTGCTATGAGTTGGCTGTAAAGCTCATAGAAAAGGGCGTTGCATATGTCTGCGATCTTTCAAGGGATGAGATAAGGCAGTATCGCGGCACTTTGACTACCCCCGGCAAGAACAGCCCCTACAGGGACAGAAGCGTCGAAGAAAACCTGGATCTTTTCAGGCGCATGAAAGAGGGCGAGTTTGAAAACGGCGAAAAGACGCTGCGCGCCAAGATAGATATGGCATCTCCAAACATGAACATGCGCGACCCCGCCATGTACAGGATAATCCACATAAGCCACCACAACACCGGGGACGAGTGGTGCATTTACCCCATGTATGACTTCGCCCACCCGGTGCAGGACGCCATCGAGGGCATCACCCATTCCCTTTGCTCCATGGAATATGAGGATCACAGGCCCCTTTACGACTGGTTCATAGATCAGTGCGAGTTTGAAAGAAAGCCCCGGCAGATTGAGTTTGCAAGGCTTAATATAACCAACACCGTCATGAGCAAGCGCTACCTTAGAAGGCTGGTGGAGGGCGGCCATGTCAGCGGCTGGGACGATCCCAGGATGCCCACCATCACGGGAATGCGCCGCAGGGGCTATACCCCCGAGGCCATATTGGACTTTGTGCAAAGGGCGGGGGTTGCCAAGGCATACTCCGTTGTGGACGCAAAGCTCCTTGAACACTGCGTGAGGGAATATCTGAACGAACACGCCATCCGCGCCACCGCCGTTTTAGACCCGGTGAAGCTGGTAATTGAAAACTACCCCGAGGGAAAGGTGGAGGAGATCAACTTTGACAACCACCCGGCGGAATCAAGCCTGGGCAGCCACAGCTTAAGCTTCGCCAGGGAGGTTTTCATCGAAAGGGAGGACTTCATGGAAGATCCGCCAAAGAAGTTCTTCAGGCTTACCCCGGGCAAGGAAGTTCGCTTAAGGGGCGCTTACATCATAAAATGCGAGCGGGTAGAAAAGGATGAGGAGGGCAACATCACCGCCATCATCTGCACATATGACCCTGAGAGCAAGTCCGGCATGGAGGGGGCCAACAGGAAGATCAAGGGCACGCTCCACTGGCTTTCCGCTCTGGACGCAAAGCCGGCGCTGGTCAGGCTTTACGACTACATGATAAAGGATCCCCAGGGCGAGGGCGAGGATGAGCCCGAGGACGAATACTTGGGTGATCACTCTGCCGCCGCCGACTCATATGCCCAGAACTTTAACGAGGATTCAATCGTCTTAATGGAAGGCGCGCTGGTTTCGCCGATGCTGGCGCAGTGCGCTGTGGGCGAAAGGTTCCAGTTCGTTCGCCAGGGTTATTTCATAAAGGATAGAGACTCCACTGAAAAGCTGCCGGTTTTCAACAGAACGGTCAGCCTTAAGGACAGCTACAGGCCCTAAGGGGCATATACCGGCGAAGCTAAAACAAATTGTAATTATTTTTACAAAGCAGTAGTAAAATCAGCTTAAAGAAAGGAGGTAGAGCGATGAGCATGGTCAGCTTTGGCGACGCTTATTATGAGGATAAGCAAAGACGGCTTATAGAAAAGATAAAAAGCTACAATCCTGCGCTGAATGAAGAAACGGTGGCGGACGCCTTCGCCTTTGCCAAGGCGATGCATGGTGACCAGCGCCGTGATTCCGGTGAGCCTTACATCGCTCACCCCCTGGAAGTGGCATTGATATTGGCGGATCTGGAGGTGGACCAGTCCACCATAATCGCCGCGCTGCTGCATGACTGCATAGAGGACACCGGCGTTTCGTTTGAGACGATAGAACAGCGCTTCAGCCCCGAAGTGGCCATGCTGGTGGACGGCGTCACAAAGCTGGACGCAATAGACTTCACCTCAAAGGACGAAGCCAAGGCCGAGTCCTTCCGGAAGATGTTCGTGGCCATGGCCAAGGATCTTCGTGTGGTCATAATCAAGCTGGCGGACAGACTGCACAATATGCGCACATTGAAATACCGGGAGGAGAGCAAGCGCATCGCCACCGCCCAGGAAACTCTGGACATATACGCGCCCCTTGCCCACCGCCTTGGTATCTATTCAATAAAGTGGGAGCTGGAGGACATCTGCCTGCATGCCCTTAAGCCTCAGGAATATTACGATCTTGTGGATAAGGTTTCAATGAAGCGGGCCGAGCGCGAAAAGGCGATACAGAGCATCATCACCACGCTGAAGGAGAGGATCGGCGAGCTGGGCATAAAGGCCCAGATAGAGGGCAGGCCTAAGCATTTTTACTCGATATACAAAAAGATGCAGGACCGCTCATTCGACCAAATATACGACCTTATCGCCGTGCGGATAATCGTGCCGGAAATTAGGGACTGCTATGACATTTTGGGAATCGTTCACCAGGAATGGCGGCCTATAGCAGGCCGCTTTAAAGATTATATCTCCGTTCCGAAGCCGAACTTTTACCAGTCACTTCACACCACATTGGTCGGCGACCACGGCGTGCCCTTTGAGGTACAGATAAGAACCCTTGAGATGCACAAGGTAGCGGAGTACGGCGTCGCGGCCCACTGGCGCTATAAAGAAGGCTCCGGCTACAGGCCCAATGTTCTGGACGACAAGCTTAGCTGGATGCGCCAGATATTGGACCTTCAAAGCGAGCTGGGCGACCCGAAGGAGTTTATGGACACATTGCGGGTGGACGTTTTTTCCGACGAGGTTTTCGTTTTCACCCCTAAGGGCGATATAATCGACCTTCCCAGCGGCGCCACACCAATAGACTTTGCATATCGCATCCACTCCGCCGTTGGAAACAAGTGCATCGGCGCGAAGGTGAACCAGCGGATAGTCACCCTTGATACAGAGCTTAAAACCGGTGATATCGTGGAGATAATCACATCGCAGGGTTCAAAAGGCCCCTCGATGGACTGGCTGAAGATCGCCAAGACCAGCCAGGCCAAGGCGAAGATCCGCCAGTGGTTTAAGAGCCAGATGAAGGAGGAGAACAGGGAACTGGGCAAGCAGGTCATGGAGATGGAGTCCGGCAAGCAGGGCTATGCCCTCAGCCGCATTCTGGATCCGGGCGTAGTAAGCGACATATTAAGCAAATACGGCTTCCACCATCTGGATGATCTCTACGCTTCGGTGGGCTTTGGCGGCGTTTCAGCCACCAGCGTGGTGGCAAGGCTTCTAAACGAATATAAGCAAAAACAGCGGGGCGCCACCATCGAGCGCATAGAGGATATCCCGGTTGATCAGCCCAAGGGCGAGAGCATTGACGGCGTTTATGTCAAGGGCGAGTCAGGGATGCTGGTGCGCTTTGCCAAGTGCTGCAGACCCGTGAAGGGCGACGACATAGTGGGCTATATCACCCGGGGCAGAGGGGTGACCATCCACCGCAAGGACTGCACAAACCTGCTGGGCGATTCAATGGAGGGTGTGCGCCTGGTGGAAGTCTCCTGGGACAGCGGCGCATCAGTGGCCTTTAACGCGGACATACAGATCGTTGCATATGATCGGCCGGGGATGCTGGGCAACCTCACCAACATGATATCAAACATGGAGGTGCCGCTTTTGGCGATATCCGCCAGGACAAACAAGAACCGCACCGCCATAATAAAACTGACTTTGGAGATTAAAAACATTGAGCAGCTTGAAAAGGTGATGAAGTCCTTCCAGCGCAACGGCGACGTGATAGAGGTCTTCCGCACCAGCGCATAAAAGCAGCAGGAATTGCTGGGGCTTTCGTTTTTGCAAAGGAAGGCGGGGAGGGAACGCTTACCCCGACTCGCCGGATTAAGGGCGTGACACAAAAAGAAAAAAATGAATTGACAGGAAGTTTCTGCGCATAATACTCCCGAATGATAATCTTTCGGGGGTATTTTTATGTTTAAGAAAATAATCGTTATTTTGCTTTTGGGGGCGCTGATTGTCGCCGGGGCAGGCTGCGCCCGAGACAGAGGAACGCCTTCGCCGTCGATCTCGCCGCAGACAACGCCCGATGCTGCGCCCGAAAACTCTCCCTCGCCGTCGATGGCCCAAAGAGAGCTGACGGAGGAGCCTCAGCTGAAGGTTTATGTGGTCGCGAGCGGCCAGGTGGAGGACATGGCCATGGAGGAATATCTTGAGGGGGTTTTGGCGGGCGAGATGCACAATGACTGGCCTTTGGAGGCCCTCAAGGCCCAGGCTATAATCGCCCGGACATTTGCCGTCAAGTTCTTGGAGGATAAGGGTGAAGGCGGCTCCAAATACGAGGGCGCGGATATTTCCACTGATGTTGAGGAGGCCCAGGCCTACGATGCCGAGGGCGTGAACGAGAGCATCATACAGGCCATTGAGGAGACCCGGGGAATGGTCATCACCCACGAAAATGAGCCGATTTACGCCTGGTTTCATTCCCATGCGGGGGGAAAGACGGCCCTTGCGGTGGAGGGGCTTGAGTATGAGGGCGGCGAGCAGCCCTACATAAAGGTGGTTGAGTCCGATGAGTCACAGGACGCGCCGGAGGAAACAAGGGAATGGACTGCTACATTCACAGGCCAGGAGATAACCGGCGCGGCGGCTGCTCTGGGCATCGAAATCACTGATCCCTCATCCATTAAGATAGGCGCAACCGGCGAGTCCGGCAGGGTCACTACTTTTGAGTGTGCAGGCGTCAGCATACCGGCGGCTTCGTTTCGGGTGAAGCTGGGGGCCGAAAAGATGCGCTCCACTCTAATCGACCAGGTGAGCGCTGAGGGAGGAAACGTCACTTTCTCCGGCAAGGGCTTTGGCCATGGCGTCGGCATGAGCCAATGGGGGGCATATGAGATGGCGAACTCCGGAAAAACTGCAGAGGAAATAATCCAGCATTATTACTCAGATGTTAAAATAGAAAATTTCTGGCGGTAGAAAACAGCATAAACTTAAGTTATTGCTGGTTCCCGAAGGTAAGTGTTAAGTTTTTGCTTCGTTTTTCTTCTGCTTGCCCGATTAAATGCAACAAATTAGATAATTTTGTAAAAAAGTTTTCAAAAACTATTGAAAAATGTGAATGTTGTTGGTATACTACATGTAAGGAAATACCCCCTCAATATAATTAGGAACGGAGGAACACAAAAATGAAGAAAGCTTTGGTACTTTTGGTAGTATTGGCGATCTTGGCAATGCCTGTATTTGCTATGGCAGCTCCCGGCGGCCCTGGAGACAATGACGCTAAAGCAGGTGAGGTATCCATCACCAGCACCAGCTTCTACATGCTGCCCGAAGACGCAGAAGTGGAAGAGGACGCTGAAGTTGATCTGCCCCCAATCGTCATTCCCGCGGCTGGCGCTGTTGTAGCAACCGGTGTGGTAATGATTCTGGCAACCATGGGCGTGGCTCTGCTCCCCAAGAAATAATTTGAATTTCTATTGGGCCCGATTTTAAACTGATCAGAAAAAGACCGCTAATTAACAGTAGCGGTTTTTTTGTTTTTTCTTTGTCTTTCTTTGTTTTTTGCTTGCCTGCCATCTGCCCGGCAGGTTTTTTTGTGCCTGGGAATGCTTTTGTACCGCGCCCGCGTCCATCTTCGCTTTTGTCAGCCGTATAGGACATACTCCTCTTTAATATGTATATAAGAGCGAATAAAGGCTTGGAAAGGCGGTAAGCGGAACTTGGCAAATTTTCTGGCAAGCTTATTATCAAGCATAGCACGGGCAAACGATGCTTTAAACGGTATAATATGGGGTCTGCCGACGCTGGCGCTCATAATGGGCGTTGGGGTGGTGATGTCATTTGGCACGGGCTTTTTTCAATTCAGACACATGTTTCATGTGCTGGATTCCACCATAATATCCGCACTGCGAAGAAGGGCAAAAGCCGAAACGGTTGCGGGAGGCAAGTCCATATCGCAGCTTCAAGCGGTATCAGGCGCTCTTGCGGCTACAATCGGCACAGGAAACATAGCCGGCGTGGCCACGGCGATAATGATGGGCGGCCCCGGCGCAATTCTCTGGATGTGGGTATCGGCAATTCTGGGCATGATGACCATCTATTCGGAAAATGTCCTGGGGATATATTACAGAAAAAAGAACGATGCGGGTGAATGGGCAGGGGGGCCGATGTATTACATAGAGGAAGGGCTTTCGGAGATGAGGGGTTTTAGGCGCATCGCAAGGCCTTTGGCCATGGCCTTCGCCCTTTGCTGCACGTTGGCATCCTTTGGAATCGGCAATATGACACAGGTCAACACCATTTCCACCACCCTTCAAAGCTCTTTTGCCATTCCTCCGGCGGTTTCGGGGGTGCTGCTGGCGATAGCCGCCCAGTTCGTGCTCATAGGCGGTATTTCCAGGATAGGCGCCGTGGCGGAAAAAATGGTGCCTTTTATGGCGGGAGGATATGTGCTTCTTACCGTCATAATACTTTTTTCAAACTATAAGGAAATCCCTCATATATTTTCATCCATCATAGGAAATGCCTTCGGGGTGAACGCCATAACCGGCGGCATCAGCGGCGTGATGGTCAAGCAGGCGATGACCATGGGCTTTAAGCGAGGCGTTTTCTCCAACGAGGCGGGGATGGGCTCGTCTGTGATAATCAGTTGCGCCAGTGATGTCAAGGAGCCGGCTGTGCAAGGCATGTGGGGGATTTTCCAGGTGTTCGTTGACACGATAGTAATCTGCAGCCTGACCGCCTTCGCCCTGCTTTCCACAGATGTTATAGGCAAAATCGGGCCGGGGGGCGTGCCAATCCAGGGGGCCCCCCTTGTGGCGGAGGCGTTTTCCACGGTGTTCGGCGATGCGGCCGGAGGGCTTTTGGCGGTGGCAGTGCTGTTTTTTGCCTTTGCAACGGTCATCGGCTGGTCATATTTCGGCGAGAAATCAGTGGAATACCTCCTGGGGAGCAGGGCTGTGATGCCATATAAAATCATATTCGTGCTGTTCATAGTGGTGGGCGCGCTTTTGGAAATGGAGCTGGTATGGGACATTTCCGACACGCTGAACGGGCTGATGGCAATCCCAAACCTGATCGCCTTGCTCTTGATGGCGAAAATGGTCATGAAGATAACCGATAACTATTCGCGCAGGAAGTTTGGGGGTGAAAAAAGCCTCAAGCCCATGCTTTCCGCCTATGATTCCGGGCAGGAGCAAAGTAAAGATGTGTAGACGAATAATACTTTATTAAGCAAACCGTTCATTGAAAGGAACAGTGTTTTAATCGTTTATTTTTCTTGATAAAAAGACTGTGTTGATGTATATTTAATAGGTGAATAACATTGTATGGAGGTGGGCATGGCGGTTTTGCAGGAGATGCTAAATCAATATGGGCAAAACACGGCTATATTGCGCGCCCGGTTTAAATGGCACGACGCCACCCAGATTCGCGCTGCTGCTTTTGCATTGGCGCTGAAGGGCATTGAGGTGGATGCTGCGGGAGCACAAACGGCTTTGGACCTGATAAAAACCAAAACAGGGATGCTTTCGCCCTTCAGGGGAAGGGTGGCGCAGCTACCCATGGCCTGTCTTCTCTCTGCCTATGAGGATTCTGAAGGCGCATTGCAGCGGAGCATGGAAGTTTATGACGCCCTGCGCGGCCGCCGGTTCTGGGCGAGTGAGCATCTGGCCCACGCAGCTTTGCTGGTTTCTCTTAAAAATACAGGCCAAGATTCAGCAAGCCATGCGGAAACGGCGAGGATTATCCTTGATGAACTGAAAACCATGCACCCGCTGCTGACCACAAGCGACAGATACATTCAGGTGATACTGCTGGCGCAAAACCCCCATGATCCTCGGGACAGCGCCCATGCCGTGGAGCGAATATACGAAAACGCCCGCCCGGCTTTTTCCTGGAAAAGCGGCGCCTATACCACGGCCCAAGCCCTGGCGGCGCTGGACAAGCCCGATGCCGTTTATTCTATATTCGATATAAGCGAGGAGCTTAAAAGGCGGGGGTATAATGCTCAATGGCACAGCGCGCCGGCTTCGCTGGCTCTTTTAGCTCTTTTGGCTCTTATTTTGCAGGAAGATCCAAGGGAGATCGCCGAGAATGTTTCGGCGATTGCTCAAACACTAAAAGGCATAAGAGAGCTTGGCCCTGCATGGAGCATAGCGAAAAGCGAGCTGATAATGACCGGAGCGGCCTTTGCCGTGGCTGAAAAGATTGACATAAGCGCTCCTGTCAGCGCGGCTTCCCTGGTCTGCCCATATGATATTATCTATTCCCAGGCGGTCGGCTACCTGATAATGCTGGCCCAATCCTCCGCCGGAGCATGATGAAAAGCGCGGCCACTTTCTTCCAAAACAGGATGAAAACGGTTAATTTACCGTAATATGGCTGAAATTCCGCATAAAAACACAGAAACTTAATCTTTATTTTTTAAAATCAAAGTATTTGCGAAACTAATTCATTTCTATATCGTATCTATTAGTATGAGATAAATGGTTGTTCTTGGAGGGACTGATGAAACTAAAGAACCTGAGAAACGCGTTGACTAAAGAGAGGGCTAAGGACGCCGCCTTTCTCTCGCCCAGCTTTATAGGCCTGTGCGTTTTTTTTGTGCTGCCGTTTATCGTTGTAATATACTATTCGTTGATAGACAACCCCATAGGCGCAAACTTCGTCTTTTTGGATAATTTTATTAGCGTTCTAAAGAACTCCGCATTTCAGCAGGCGGCAAGGAACACTTTCACATTTGCGGTGGTCTGCGTGCCTCTTGCGGTGCTCCTTTCGCTGATGCTGGCCCTTTTGTTGGACGGCAATGTCTTTTTTGCAAGTCAATTCAGGACATTCTTTCTAAGCCCAATGATGGTGCCTGTGGCGTCAATAGTGTTGATATGGCAGGTTTTGTTCCACTATAACGGCGCGGTGAATGAATGGCTTTCCGTTTTCGGCGTTGCGAAGATCGACTGGATGAAATCGGACTACAACCAATTGGTGGTTATTCTTCTGTTCCTATGGAAAAACCTTGGCTATAACATGATATTGTTCATGGCGGCTTTGAGCAATGTGCCAAAGGACATGCTGGAGGCTGCCACCATCGACGGCGCCGGCGCATTCGGTAAGTTCTGGTATATAAAGCTGCGCTATATTTCATCGACTATGCTGTTCGTGGCCATACTTTCGCTCATAAACACCTTCAAAGTCTTTAGGGAGGTCTATCTGCTAACGGGGGACTATCCTTATCAAGGGCTATACATGCTCCAGCACTACATGAACAACACATTCCGCTCGCTGGATTATCAAAAGCTTTCCGCAGCGGCGATAATAATGGCCATAGTGATGATAGCCATAATAGGCGTCCTTTTCATCGTGGAAAACAGGTTTGGAAAGGACGTGGAGGGATGAGGATAAAGAAGGGCTTTTTGCTCAAAGCGCTCATGACTGTCCTGGCAAGCGTGTTTGCCGTTCTCTTTTTGATGCCCACTGTGCTGACTATAACCAATTCCTTCATGTCCGCCACGGAGATAAGCGCAAACTATGGCGTCATATTCCAAAACGTCGCCGGCACCGGCAACAAGGTGTATATATCAGAGCGCATAAATTTGAAGTTCCTGCCGGATATGGTCTCCATGAGCCAATATATGACTGTGCTGATAAAAAGCCCCGAATACCTGATAAAGTTCTGGAACTCGGTCATTTTAGTTGCGCCCATAGTGATTTTCCAGATGGTGCTGGCGCTTTTTGCGGCCTACAGCTTCACCCGCTTCAGGGGCAGGGTCAAGGAAATGATATTTTTCCTCTACATCGTTTTGATGCTCACGCCCTATCAGGTCACATTGGTGCCGAACTATCTTGTGGCCACATGGCTGGACATTATCAACACCCGCTGGGCCATATGGCTGCCGGGAATATTCGCTCCCTTCAGCGTTTTTATACTGACGAAATACATGCGCAGAATTCCCGATGCAATGATAGAGGCGGCCAAGCTGGACGGCGCCGGCGAATGGCAGACATTCTATCACATCTGCGTGCCGCTGTGCCAAAGCGCGATATATTCTGTGCTTATACTTGTTTTTATAGACTATTGGAACATGGTGGAACAGCCCCTTATAATGCTGAGCGACCCGGAGATGCAGCCGCTTTCGGTGTTTCTGTCCAGGATTAACTCCCAGGATGCAGGCCTGGCATTTGCGGTGGCGACGATATACATGGTCCCAACGCTGTTGATGTTCCTCTATGGCGAGGAATATCTGGTTGAGGGCATCACATACCAAGGCGGCGTCAAGGGTTAGGGCGCGACTAAAACAAAAAGAAGAAAGCATGACGAACGGAAAGGAAGATGAACCTTATGAGCATCATTCAACAGGAGCGGCGCAACACCAGTATCGAGCCTTCGGAAAAGAAAATAAAAAACAGAGGCTGGGTAAAGAACGCGGCCATAATCTTTTTATCGGTAATGCTTGTGCTTACCTTCTTTTCCAACACCTTCATGAACTATTCGCTGCCGGAGGTGGCGGCCCAATACCCCTCCTACAGCGGCATAAAGTCCCAGATAAGGGGCACGGGCGCGGTGGTTGCCAATATGACCACAGATGTGAAGATGATGGGCAACCGCACCGTTAAAAGCGTACAGGTGAGAGAGGGCGACATGGTGGAGGAAGGCCAGGTGCTGTTCATATTTGAAAGCGCCGAGGATGAAAATCTCAAAAACCTGGAGGATGAGCTCTACAACGCCGAGAGGGACTATGCCCTTTATCTGCTGGGGGCGGACAGTTCACAAAGCAGGCGGGATTATAGCGAAAAGCGCGACCAAATAAAGGAAGAGGAAGAAAATATAAAGGATTATCAGGCGGCGCTGGCAAGGGCCACCAATGATGCCAGTATAATCAAAGACCCTCAGGCCGCCAAGGACGAGGCGGAAAAGGTCATCGAGGACATGAACGAGCAGCTTGAAAACGCAGACAAGAACATCGCCGATCTGGAAGCTCAGTTAGATGACTCGGGCGACGCGTCTACAAAATACGAAGCCGTCAGGGCCGCCAGGAAGCTGCTTAACGAGCTGGTTGTGGACAATCAGGACTATAGAGAAAAGTATGCCCAGGGAGATCAGACGCGTATAGGTGAATATATTCAATGGTTCCTGGTGGATGTAAGAAACGCGTATTCAAGGTATGCGGGAGGCGATGACGTTTTTGCCAGCGCTCCTGCCGTTGATGATCAGGGTGAGGGCGAGGGCTTATCAGGCTTGCTGTCCACTGTGCAAAGCTCCACTGCAACATTCCCTAACACGACTGTCGGGGAAGCCCGCTCGATAATAAGCGCGGCTGACGAACTGGCCGCCGCAGAGATGGCTTTGGCGGAGGTTTCCACCCCCAACCAGCAGATGATCGCCGACACGATAGATTACTTTGAGACCCTTAAGAGCACGATTGAAGGCGCGATAAAGGACGCTGAAAAGAAGGTTGCAGCAGCGGACAAGGTGGCAGAAATTCAGAGCGGCATAAAGACCAGCGAAAAGACGATCGATGGCTATAAGAAGGATCTTTCAGCCCTCAATGATGCTATAGACCTGGAGGAAGCCAAGGGCGAGTTCGACATAAAGGACTATGAGCGCAATATCGAGGAAATAAAGGCGATGATAGAAAAGTCCGAGGAGAGCTCCGGCGAAATTGAGATGACGGCCAAAGTTGGCGGCATAATAAACGGCATATCCGTGGTGGCGGGAAATTTAGCGGGCGACGGCAACACTCTGGCAGTGATCGAAGTGGTGGAAAAAGGCTACACTTCCAGCTTCGCCGTCACAAGCCAGCAGGCGCAGCAGATCAGAGTGGGGGATGAAGTCGCAATAGAAAATCTGTGGTGGCAGGAGCTTAAAGCTGTTGTTACCGCAGTAAAGAACGACCCAAGCCGCCCCGGCCAGGGCAGAATCGTGGAGATGAACATCACCGGCGATGTGACCGTTGGTCAGACGCTTGATTTCGTTGTGGGCCAGCGCAGCACCAACTATGAGGCCGTTTTGCCCAAGAGCGCCCTGAGGGAGGACAATAACGGGAAGTTTGTGCTGTACATTGAAGCGAAGCAGACGCCATTAAGCACCAGATATTACGCCAGAAGGCTGGACGTGCAGGAGATAGCTTCCGACGACACGAACGTCGCTATTTCGGGTCTCATGGGCAACGAGTTCATTATAACCACTTCCACAAAGCCCATAGAGGCGGGTATGCAGGTGAGGCTGTCTGAAAAATGATGATTAGAAAGGCGCGAAGGCGCGGCAGGCTTACAAAAGAATATATGGCGGTGATCATCCTCAATGGTCTGTGCATAATCCTGATGATCGCGGCGCTGCTTGTTAAAAGCTCCCTTATAGCCCCGATGGTTTCGCAAAGTTCGGCTGTAAAATGGGGGGGAGGGGAGTCCTACGCCCAGGTCTCCGTGTTTTTGGAGGAGAGTTCCGGCCTGGGTCAGGAGGACATAAGGCTCCTTAGAAGCAGCATAGACAAAAAGCTGGAGGAAGCCTCCATATCACCTGCAAGCGAGGACGCCCGGCTGTATGTGGATTGCTACAGCCTTATAAAAAGGGATCTCGTGGTGGAGTCGGAAAGGATGTCGGGCAGGTACACCGCCTTCGTGGTGGGGGGCGACTTCTTCACTTTTCACCCCCTGAAGCTAAAGAGCGGCTACTATTTTTCGGGAAGCGACATAATGCAGGACAGGGTTGTGCTGGACGAGGAGGCAGCTTGGCAGCTTTTCGGATCATATGATGTGGCGGGGATGAAGGTTAGAATATTCGACCAACCCTATATAGTCGCCGGAGTCATAGAGCGGGAGGATGATCTGGCGACGAATTTGGCATATTCTTCAGGACCTGCCATTTATATGTCATATGAAACATATGTTACAATGGATGAGGGGGCGGTGATCACCTCATACGAGGCATCGCTGCCAAATCCCATATCGGGCTTTGCGCTGGACATACTCTCCGGCGTGATTTCTGTGGACGAACAGCAGATGGAGATCGTGGAGAACTCGTCCCGCTATGGCCTTGAGTCAATGGTGAGGGTGCTGGGGGCCCTCGGTGAAAGGTCCATGCGCACAAAGGCGGTTTTCTTTCCGTACTGGGAAAACGCCGCCCGCCTGGTGGAGGAAAGGGCAGCCCTCCTTACTCTGCTGATGTTCCTGCTGCCGGTGTTGCCGGCGGTGACTTTGGCGGTGATAATCGCCCGGCTGTGGAAGGGCCGCAGATGGCGGGCGAGGGATATCAAGGATTTCTACGAGAGAAAGCGCGATGAACGCTGGATCAGGCAGCGCGCAAAGGCCGATGCTCATAGGCGTGCACAAGAGAAAAAGGCGGATGAGGATAAAGAACAGACGCTGGTGCTGCCCTCAACCGAATATCAGCAGGAGGCCGACGAAGATAACAAAAATAACAAAGCGCCTGTAAGGAAAAAGAAAACTTCCTGGAAGTTTGGCAGAAAGAAACAAAAACTTTAGTATGTGCGTTAATAGTATAGAGGAAAAAGACGGGTTTACAATCTGAAAGCAAGTGATCTTTAACCGGGAAGGCCCAGGATAAATTTTTAGCGAGGAGCAAGACGATGAAGAATAGGAAAACGATCATTAGGCTGGTTTGCCTTGCGCTGATGGTGGCGATGGTGGCCCCTATAATTGCAAGCTGTAAGCGTGCGGATCCGGTCAGCGCTGCGGTGAAGGAGCATGTTTACAAAGCGGAATACTTCCCGATGCCCGAGGAGTTCACCTACTTTAACAATGCTGTAGTAAATGGAGGCAAGGTGTTCGCAGTGGTGGACAGCATGGGTGAAGACGGCAGCTATAACCAAAAGATTGTCGCCATAGACATCGCCAGCGGTGGATATGAATCTTTGCCCTTCGAGATGAAGAATGAGTACAGCGAAAACTCCAGTTCATACACCTATGTGAGCAACATGAAGATCGATGGCGACGGCAATATTATTCTCGTTGTCAACTCGTCAACTTCGACGATGAACCCGGCGACCAATGAGTGGTCCCACGATGAAAAGTTCGAGCTGGTCACCCTCAATGCGGATAGCGGCGCCGAAATGGGTCGGCTGGATCTTTCCACACTGAATGAAAGCACGGACGAGTACTCATATTTTTATGTGCAAAACGCAGCCGTGGTGGGCAATTATGTCGTCGTGACCACCGGTGAGAATATCTATGTGCTGGACTCAACCACCGGCAAGAAAGCCTTTGACATCGCCTTTGAGGGCTGGATAAACGAAATGTTCGTGTCCAACGGCAGGCTGCTGCTGAGCATGTATGATTATTCGGCCAACTCCCAATCCCACGGCCTTATGGAGCTGGATTTTAACGCCCAAAGCTTTGTGGACAGCGGGATCAACCTCCCCGGTGAGCCATACCGCTACACATTCATAAGCGGTGAGGGTTATGATCTTTATCTGAACGACAGGATGTCCCTTTACGGCTATGATGTCGAGACCAAGGAGATGACGGAGCTTCTTAACTGGATCGACTCCGACATCGACGCCGACTCCCTCAGTTCAATCAGCCCCGTTTCAGCCGAAGAGATATTCTGCATCGGCTATGACTACTCCGGCGGCAGAAGCAATGTGGAGCTGACGCGCCTTACAAAGGTGGATCCCAAGGACGTGGTTGAAAAGACGATACTGACGATGGCCGTGCAATATCTTAATTATGATGTGCGAAGGGCCATAATCGCCTTTAACAAATCCAATGAAAAATACAGAATAACCGTCAATGATTACTCGATGTATAACACCGAAGATAACTACAGCGCCGGCGCCGAGAAGCTGAACACGGACCTGATCTCCGGCGTGGTTCCGGACATAATATATGTGGATAGCTACAATATGCCTGTGGACAGCTTCATATCAAAGGGCATGTTCGCCGATCTTTACCCGCTGATGGACAAAGATCCGAACTTTAACCGCGAAGATTACCTGCAAAATGTTTTCGATGCTTACTCAAGGGACGGCAAGCTCTATTCAATCATCTCATCCTTCAATGTTTACACTGTTATGGGCAAGGCCTCCGATGTGGGAACCACCATGGGCTGGACGATGGATGATCTGAATGCGATCATGGCCGCAAAGCCGGAGGGCATGATGTCCTTCGCCAACACCTCCCGTGACAGCATCCTTCAGATGAGCACCTTCATGTCGCTGGATTCCTTCATCGACAAAGCCACCGGCAGGTGCAGCTTTGATGACGGCAACTTCGCCAAGCTGCTGGAGTTTGCGGCCCAGTTCCCCTCCCAGGAGGAGCTTCAGATGGGTTATTCCGCGGCCGGCGGCTCACAGCGTACGGCCCTTGCGGTGGCTGCGGGCGAATATATAGGCGGCGGCGGATATGATGTGTACATCAGCGACGAGGAGCGCATCAGAAACGGCGAAGCGCTGATTCAGATGGTCTATCTGTATGAATATAATGACTACCAGATGAAGAAGTATGCCTACGGCGAAGAGCCCACATACATCGGCTTCCCCACCAGCCAAGGCATCGGCTCTGTGCTGATGGGCGACGCGGAGTTTGCCCTTTACGCCAAGTCCAGGAATCTGGATGGCGGCTGGGAGTTCATCAAGTACTTCCTTTCGGATGAGCATCAGTCAAGCATTGAGTGGAGCTTCCCTGTGAAAATCTCCCGCCTGGATGAGCTTGCCAAGAAGGCTATGGAACCCCCCAGCTACACCTGGACGGACGAAAACGGTGTGGAACATGTGGAGACATACCCGCGCACATATTGGATCGGCGGGCAGAGCGTCGAGATGGACGACATGACTCAGGCGGACATCGACAAGGTGAACGAGCTTCTGTTCTCGGTCAACACAGCCATGGTCTATGACAACAAGGTTCAGGAGATAATAACCGAGGAGGCGGAGGCCTTCTTCAACGGCCAAAGATCAGCCCAGGATGCGGCGGGCATAGTCCAAAGCAGGGTGCAGACATATATCTCCGAGAACAGGTAGGCTTTATAGATAAACAAAGATAAAACCCCCGTCTTAGCGGGGGTTTTGTTGTGCTTCTGTTATGGAAAAGGGATCAGGTGCTTTGCGCCTGGTGGAGGTTGAAGTAGCGGCCGCCGAGGGCAAGAAGCTCGTCATGG
>JBMNOE010000027.1:0-31411 GCA_050942895.1 Christensenellales bacterium | reverse complement strand
AATGAAAATGCTCAAGTTTTATATTGAAAATTTTAGCAAGTACTTAGAGAAACAAGAGTAAATAAGGTGAATCTTGCCGGATACCTTGACAAACTTAAAATTGGGTAGTGTAAAATAAACGGTGCTTTTGCCTTTTCTGAGGAGATTTAATAAACTTAGGAAAGGTGATTGAGATGAATATATTATTGAAAGAACAGATGTGTGCAACCCTGAGGGAGTACAAGGTCAAGACAGCGGACGACATCAGCTATGCGCTAAAGGAAATGTTTGGCGGTCTGCTGCAGGATGCGCTAGAGGCCGAGCGGGATACAGAGCTTGGCTACTCAAAGAACGCTCAAAAGTCTGCACCCACAGCCAACCGGGGCAATGGGCTTTTTATAATGCAGACGGCGCTTTTAACACTGCGTTTAAATTGAGTCCAGACCAATATAGATACTTAATTGAGGCAGGAGTGGTAAAGTAATATGATACTTGTAACTACTATGATGACAACCAGGGAAATGACTGATAACGAAGTGCAGAAAGCTCAAAAAATTATTACAAACAAAATGGGAAATAGTCCGAAATCATTTAAGCATAATTATGATGACAGAAGATAGTTTGAAGCTGATATTGATTTGCAGGATGTCAAGTTTACGAAAGAAACACTGTATGACGGCATTAATCAATTAATTTTGGCCTATGAAGAAATATTGAATACATTACCACTTCAGATTGATTTTATTGCCGCCAATGATGACACCGAAACTGAAGTTTTAAGGTATGAAAAAAACATTAACGATATCAAAGACTTCGGACTCTTTTTAACCACACGAACTATTCCAAATCTTAAGCCTTACTATTCTTCTGAAATATGTAGTGCATACGTAAATTTGACTCATGTTAGCTTTGGAGTATATTGCTAATTACAATTGCTTACAAGCCGATTTAAACAGGTTTTTACAGCATACGGAGGCGAAATGCATAAAGAATAGGCTTGTTTTCCTCCAGCAGGATTTGTGTATTGGGCTATAAAGAGAAATTGAAGTGGAGTTTATCTTCATAAGAAATAATGATGGAATAATAAGGCTTGTTACAGGCATCCCAACAAAGCGATAGGAGGTTTCTATGTTGTACGAACATGCTGTTGTAGTTGCAATAAATGATTTATCAGATGAGGTTAAGCGAGGTTGTGTTGGAACAATAGTTATGATTTATAATGATCCTTCATTAGCTTATGAAGTTGAGTTTTTTGATGACCAATATGTTACTCTCGGCGTTCTGACAGTAAAGCCGGAAGACATTGCCAAAAGAGATTAACTAACTATCCGAAGGGTTGGTAAACGAACTAAACAACCTGGAGCAAGAGTATATTTCTTATCTTGATTTTAACTACCCCCTAAATCCTTCCCCGTGGACTGAAAAACATAAATTAGATTTTGTTAACAGAGCAACGCTTGCGTTTGAGAAATTAAAAAAGGAACTTGATTCAGACTTTGAAATAGAGAATTGTGTTCATCAATGTGTTTAGCAGGTGTGACGGGATAATCATTGTATAAAGGGCCTGGATTGTATCGGCAGGCCCTCCTTTTGATTTTAGGCATTGCAAGCCGTACACGGTTTTCCTGCGCAAAAACGGATTTGATGCAAAAGGCGGCGAAGGGAATCGCATTAAATTTCTTGTTGCGGCTATATGGTGCGCGAACGATGAAGGAAGAAATAGGATGCTGTTGACCTTGCTTATTTGGCTCTTTTAGTATAAAATTATCAATAGTATACTACGGATATAAACCGTTTACAGGAGCTGAATGCATTGGATTTTAGCGGCGTTGCTTTTTTGAAGGCCACATTGGACAGGCTTTCATGTCAATATTACCTGCTTGATGCCGGAGGCGAGGCGGTCTTGTCCTCGGGTGGAGACAGCAGAAAATTCTCATTGGATATTTCATGGCAGAAAGGCCCCTTCGCCAGGAGCGAGGGCTTTGCGTTTTTTCAGGTGGATTGTTCGCCGAGACTATATATCGCCATAGAGGACAGGGGCGAGGCCACTGTGGATGCAGGGCTGATGGCTGCTGCCTTCGTGCAGTCCGCTCTTTCCGGCGCAGGAAGGCCCATGAATAAAAATGAGTTTTTTAGGCGTTGTGTGCTGGGAAAAGTCGGAAGGCATCAGATGCAAAACCTGCTTAGCCAGTTCGGGGTGGATGACAGCCGTGACAGAGCCTGCATCGTTCTCAGGGACAATAATGGCATCGAAGAATTCTCCAGGATGCTCTTTGACGCTTTTTCAGCCGACTCCGCCGAGACCATCGTGCCGGTGGACAAAAATACGGTCTGCGTGGTGGTCAGCAAAACAAGCGATATCGCCCTGCAGGACAGCGCCGAGTTTGCCGCCGCCCTTGAGGACACTGCAAGAGAGCTGGGCAACAAAAACCTGTTGATAGGCATAGGAGATACAAGGCGCAGCATGTTAAAGCTGAGCGAATCATATGATGAAGCCTGCCGGGCCATCGACATGGGCCAGACATTCGGGCTGAGCGGCAGTGTTTTCATATACAAGCGCATGATAATGGAGCGGATAATCAGCGAAATTCCGGAGGATGTCTGCAAAAAGAGCTATGACATGCTCTTTAACAGGCGCAACAGCCGCCTTTTAAACGAGGAAATGCAGCGCACCATCAGCGTTTTTATGGAATGCAATTTGAACCTTTCCGAGGCTGCCAGATATATTTTTATCCATAGAAACACGCTTGTATACCGGCTGGACAAGATTCAGACCGCAACGGGGCTTGATCTTCGCAACTTTGACGACGCTGCCACGCTGCGGTTCATTATGCTTCTGGGCAGGCGTCTGGGGCGGGGCATAGGCGGAGAGGAAATGCTTGAATAGCCCTTGCTTTCACCGGTCAAGGGATGACATCACTAAAAATACACAGAAATAACGGGAGGGAAAATGGACATAAACGAAAAGGCATTGCAGGCACATGAAAAATGGCGGGGAAAGATAGAGATAAGCCTTAAAGCGCCCCTGGAAACTGCGCAGGATCTTTCGCTGTGCTACACCCCCGGAGTGGCCGCGCCCTGCGTTGAGATCGCCAAGGACAAGGAGCTTGCATACAAGTATACCGGCAAGGGCAATCTGGTGGCTGTGGTCACCGATGGGACGGCCGTTTTGGGCCTGGGTGATATCGGCCCTGAGGCTGGTCTTCCCGTAATGGAGGGCAAGGCCGCGCTGTTTAAGGCTTTCGGCGGCGTGGACGCAGTGCCGATTTTGATCGACAGCAAGGATGTGGAGGATATCATAAGGACCGTTAAGCTGATAGCGCCTTCCTTCGGCGGAATAAACCTGGAGGATATCTCTGCGCCCAGATGCTTTGAGATCGAGCGGCGCTTGGTGGAGGAGCTGGACATTCCCGTTTTCCACGACGATCAGCATGGAACGGCGGTGGTAGTTCTGGCGGCCCTTTCAAATGCGCTTAAGCTTGCCGGCAAGGATTATGCTTCCATAAAGGTAATAATAAACGGCGCGGGTGCGGCGGGCAGCGCCATCTGCCGCCTGCTCCTTTCAGCGGGGATAAAGAATATTATAATGGTGGACAGGGCCGGAGCGCTGGTGAAGGGCGACGGCTCTTTGAGCGAAGCCATGGCGAAGCTGGCGGAGGAAACCAACCCCGGCCTTGAAAAGGGCGCTTTGGCGGAAGTGATAAAGGGTGCGGATGTGTTCATCGGGGTATCGGCCCCGGGGGTTTTATCACAGGATATGGTCAGATCAATGGCAGAGAAGGCCATTATATTCGCTATGGCAAACCCCACGCCGGAGATAATGCCCGATGAAGCAAAGGCGGCGGGCGCTTTCATCGTGGGAACCGGCAGGAGCGATTTCCCCAACCAGATAAACAATGTGACGGCTTTTCCCGGAATATTCCGCGGCGCTTTGGATGTGCGTGCAAGGACTATCAACCATCAGATGAAGATCGCCGCGGCGCTTGCCATCGGCTCTATGGTGGGGGAGGAGCTCAGCCCAGAAAAGATTATGCCTTCGGCGCTTGACAAAAAAATAAGCGAAGCTGTGGCGAAGGCGGTTTCAAAGGCGGCCCTTGAATCGGGCGCCTGCCGCAGGTGAAAAAAACAAAAACAAGAAGATATGGGGACATAAGAAAAGAAAAAGACATTTTTGTGTCGGGAGAAGCAAATGGCTAAAAAGATCACTGTTACTGTTTCGTTCGTATTAGCGCTGGCGCTGGTCTTTGCATGCGGCTACTACGTGGGCCAGGTGGATGCGGATACGGTTGAAAAAAACGACGGCAAGGTCGTGATCTCCCAGGACATGTACGATCTTCTGCTGAAGTATATGCGTTTGGATGAGATAGAGGAATATATCGGGCTTTACTTCATAGATGACTATGATCAGGAGGGCCTGCTCACCGGCGCCGCGAAGGGAATGGTCTACTCCCTGGGCGATATTTATGCCGACTATTACACTGCGGAAGAATATCAGGAACTGATGAGGGAGCAGCAGGGCAATTACAGCGGCATAGGCGTGAGGATGACGGAGGATGCAACGGACGGCGTTTCCACCGTTATAAATGTCTTTAAAAACAGCCCGGCCCTCGAAGCCGGAATGCAACCGGGGGACAGGATAGTCGGGGTGGACGGCGAGGATGTGCGCGGTCTTTCGCTGACGGAGATAACCACCAGGGTGCGGGGCGAGGACGGCACCAGCGTTGGACTGACCATCCAAAGGGGCGACCAGTACATTGAGATGGATGTTATGCGGGCGCAGATCACCGCCAACAACGTGGAATATAGGATGATCGGTGACAAGGGCTACATCAAAATCAACGCCTTTGAGGGCGACTGCCTTGATGGCTTCACAGAGGCCGTTGCCCTGATAGAGAGCAGCAATGCCACAGGGCTGATACTTGACCTGCGTTATAACGGCGGCGGTCTGGTGGATTATGCTGTTAAAATTGCTGACAGGCTGCTGCCCGAAGGTGTGGTGGTCTACACGGAGGACAAGTACGGCAACCGTGAGGAGGAGCGCTCCGATAATAAGTATCTGGGGCTGCCACTGGTGGTTCTGGTGAACGGCTACAGCGCCAGCGCCAGCGAGATATTGGCCGGAGCCATACAGGATTTTGACATGGGGGAACTGGTGGGGGAGCAGACTTTCGGCAAGGGCATAGTTCAGGGGATGATTTCTTTGAAGGACGGCGCAGCGCTGAAGATAACCATCGCCAACTACTACACGCCAAACGGAAGGAATATCCACGGCGAGGGCTTGACGCCTGACTATATGGTGGAAAACAGCGAGGAGGCCAACCAGAACCCATATCTGGTCAGCGATGAGGACGATGCGCAGCTGCAGAAGGCATTGGAGCTTTTAGGCCAGTAGGATTGCAACGAAAAAGGTGAAAAAGCGCAAAAAGCGCAAAAAGGGGTGCTTTGTGTGGATATCAGGCTTAAGGAAAGCATCAAAGAACTACCTATAGAGGATTTCATCGTGCAGCTAAAGCAGGAGGAGATATTGGCGGCGGCGGAAAAGGCGGGATATCAGTTCGGAGCAAAGCTGTCAAAAAAGGTGCTTGTGGAAAGGCTTGCGCAGGTTTACCGCTTCTTTCCCCAGCAGGTAAGGAAATGCCTGAGCGAGCAGGCCCTTTCGCTCCTTTCAAGGATGGCGCAAAACGGCTGCGAGGCCTCCGCTGATGAGGAAGGCGCTCAGGAGCTTGCATCCATGGGGATAGCGATGATACTGGAGGATAGAAGCGGCCAGGGGTTGCCGGGTCTTGCGGTGACATCAAGGGATCTGATGGAAAAGCTGAAGGGCTGACCCTCCAACTGCATTTGTTTGCAAAAGTAAAATGAAAGCGCGGCTTGAGCCGTGGGAACAGGAGATAAAATGAGCGATTGCGATGGTGCATGCGCCTCATGCGGTGAGTCATGCGAAAAAAAAGAGTTTATGGCGGAGGAAAACCCCTTTAGCAGAGTGAAGAATGTGTTCGGAGTGGTCAGCGGAAAGGGCGGTGTGGGCAAATCCCTGGCGACGGGGATTATCGCTTCGCTGCTGGCCAGGAAGGGCTATAAGGTGGCGGTGATGGACGCGGATATAACCGGACCTTCAATCCCCAAAATGTTCGGCATAAGCGCCAAGGCGGGGGGCGACGATCAGGGCATAAATCCGGTTGAAACCGCCAGTGGCATAAAGATAATGAGCATAAACCTGCTTTTGGAGGACGAAACCAGCCCCGTGGTCTGGCGTGGCCCGATCATCGCCGGGGTTATAAAGCAGTTTTGGAGCGATGTGAAATGGGGCGATGTGGACGTGATGCTGATAGATATGCCCCCTGGCACGGGCGACGTGCCGTTGACGGCCTTCCAGTCGCTGCCGGTAAAGGGTATATTTGTCGTCACCACGCCCCAGGACCTGGTGTCGATGATCGTCCAAAAAGCCTGCAATATGGCGGAGATGATGAACATCCCCGTGCTGGGGCTCATCGAGAACATGAGCTATATACTCTGCCCTGACTGCGGAAAGCGCATAGAGCTGTTTTCAGGCAAGGGCACCGGGGAGATCGCAAAAAAAATGCGCCTGCCCCTTCTGGCGCAAATTCCCATGGATCCATACCTGGCTCAGCTTTGCGATGAGGGCGAGATTGAAAGAGTGAACCGCCCCTACATGGACGCGGTTATAAACGAGCTGGAAACGAAATATATAAAATGACAATGGCAGAGCAGTCGGATGATAAATCCGGCTGCTTTTTATATACAAAGGGGAATTTAATTCACCCAAGGGATTGAAACATGGCGGACTATCATGTATAATAAGACTGCATATAAGAAAGGAGATGCAAGCTTGGAGTTGCTGAAAATTAATAACCTTAAAAAGACCTACAGCTCGGGAAAGCGGGCGGTGGACGGCCTTGATATTACGATCGAGGAGGGCGACATATTTGGCTTCATAGGCCACAATGGCGCAGGCAAAACCACCACTATTCGCTGCGCCGTGGGCGTGCTTTCCTTTGAGGAGGGCGAAATCCACGTGAACGGTATTTCCCTCAAGGATGATCCTGTGGCCTGCAAGAGGATTATGGCTTACATACCGGATAATCCGGATCTATATGAACATATGACCGGCGAGGGATATCTCCAGTTCATAGGCGATATCTATGCAGTTCCCTCGAACGAGAGGATGGAGCGCATCGAAAAATACGCTCAGATGCTGGAGCTGAAGGACAGCCTGGGCGGCATGATCGCTTCCTATTCCCATGGAATGAAGCAGAAGCTGGCGATAATCTCCGCGCTCATTCACCAGCCCAAGCTGATGGTTATGGACGAACCATTTGTGGGGCTTGACCCCAAAGCGGCGTTCACCGTAAAGAGCATAATGCATGAGATGTGCAAGGGCGGCAGCGCCATATTTTTCAGCACCCATGTTTTGGAGGTTGCCGAAAAGCTCTGCAATAAGGTGGCAATAATCAAGGACGGTAAAATTGCTGCGATGGGCAGGACGGAGGAGGTCACAGGCGACGGCAGCCTTGAGGATCTTTTCATGGAGCTGGCGGATCATGGCTGATATATGGCGCCTGGCAAAGGCAGGGTTTTTGCCATTTTTCGGTATATATCGGTCAAACCGGCATAAAAGATTTAGAAGAAGGGGTGCGAAATTTGCGCTGGTCATTGGCATGGCGGCAATGGTTTTGCTGTTGCTGGGGACGGCGCTCATATACGAATACTCCATGATGTTCTCCCTTGCTATGGTCGGCGCACAGGATCTGCTTCTGCCGATAATAATGGTGGCGGCCAGCATTATGACCTTTTTTGCCTCCGTATTCCGGGCGGGAAACGCGCTCTTCAGCTTCAGGGAGTACGATTTGCTGATGTGCCTGCCCGTACCGACGTGGAAGGTTTCCGCGTCGAGGATGCTGCTTTTATACATGTTCGATTTCTTTTTTGCCGCTATTTTGCTGCTGCCGGCGGGGGCGTTGCACGCTGCTTTTGCTTCGCCTTCGGCAGCCTTTTACCCGCTCTTTCTGCCGACATTGTTCGCCGTGCCCATGCTGCCTTTGGCGCTTTCCGCCGCAGTGGGTACAGGGCTGATGGCTCTGCTCAGGCGCTTTAAGCGAAAGAATTTTTTGACGATGATCGTGTCGATAGCAGGGCTGGCCTTGGTGATGGCGCTTTCATTCAGGTCTCAGGAACTGCTGATGGATTTCTCGTCGATTGGCCAGCAGATATTTGATTCCGTCACAAGGGCATACCCGCCGGTTCAAATATACAACAGGGCCGTGATCGGCTCCAGCCTGCTGGATTTCATCCTATTCATGGCGGTTTCTCTGGGAGCAATGCTTCTAATAAGTCTGATTGCAGCGAAGAATATCGCGCGGCTGCACGAGGCCTTTGCGGTTTCGGGTGAAATGAGCCGTTATAAAGGCCGTAAAGGCAAAGTATCTTCGCCGTTTATGGCTCTTTACCGCAAGGAAATGCGCAGGTTCTTCTCGTCCAATGTACTGATGATGAATGCGGGCATAGGAGTCCTGCTCTACACGATGGCGGCGGTCGCTATGCTGATTTTCGGTAAAAACTCGGTGCTGGAAACCATGGGGTTCGCTATGTTTTCAGACAACCCGATGCTCTACGGGTTTATGCCGGCTGTCATCTGCTTTTTCGTGATAATGACATTCCCTTCAGCGGCCATGGTTTCCCTTGAAGGCAAGAGCATAAGCCTGCTGAAGTCGCTGCCTGTAAACCCGGTTGTCATCCTCTGGTCAAAAGCCTGCGTTAGCCTGACGCTGACGGTCCCCGCAGTGATTATAAACGGCGCCATTGTCTCGGCTGTCTTTGGGGCGCCCATTGTATATGCCGCTTTCATAATAATCATCCCTCTGCTGATGGCAGTCGCTACGGCTGCGATAGGGGTTTTGGTAAACCTGAAGTTCCCGTCCCTTAACTGGTCCAGCGAGGTAACAGTTGTCAAGCAAAGCGCTTCCACGATGGTGATGACTTTGCTGGGCTTCCTGCTGACGGCTGCAACGCTGGTGGCAAGCGCCGTGACAGACGGCAGCATCGCCGGCCTCGTGCTGATTTCGCTGGCGATATCGCTGCTGTGCATAGTTTGCATAGTCTTGATGCGCACATGGGGCGTCAAAAAGTTCATAGAACTTTGAGGTTTTGCCTTTGGCTCACTTTGCAGGCAGGTATCCGGATGGCCCATGCAAAATAAAATAGAAAGCCGGCGGACCTTCAACAGACTGCCGGTTTTTCTATTCAAAAATTTGCGTTGGAAAGTTATTATATTCTCAGGCGTATATCCTTGCCCTTTAGGGAGACGATCATGTTCTTTTTGCTGGCAATTCGGGAGAAAAATCTTTCGGTGTAGCGGGACTTCAGTTGGTTCATCGATAGATTAGTGCTGATGATAAAGGGCTTGCCCTTGCGCTGGCGTTCGCTGATCAATATGTAGAGATATTCAATCGTGATATTTTCCAGCATAGGCTCGCTGCCAAGGTCATCGATGGCCAGAAAATCCACCTCCAGGCACAGATCAAACCGCTGGTCGGTTGCGTTGCCGTTGAAATGCTTAAGGCGCATCAATTCGTTCAGCCGGTATGCGGAAAGCCGCATTGCGGAAAACCCTCTTTCGACTATGCGCCTTGTGATTGAATCCAGCAGGAAGGTTTTGCCAAGGCCGCTTTGGCCGCTGAAAACTATGCTGCGCAGCTCATCGTAGGAAAAGCCGTCGGCATACTTTTGCGCCCACTGGCCCGCAAGCTGCATATGCTTGCGCTGGGGCTCGCCATCAAAGTCCTCGGGGAAAAGGTACGCATCAAAGTTTTCAAAGCGGTGGCTGGGGGAAATTTTAAGATCCTCGTCGTTCATCTGAAGAAGATTCAGCCGCTTTTCAAAGCACCGGCAATATTCCTTCACCGGCTCGCCGATAAAGCCTGTATCCTCACATTCCTCGCATTTGAAGCGGGGTTTTAGATCGTCGGGAGAAAAGCCTGACTCAAGAAGCTGCGTCTCCGCCTCCTTTTTCATGGCATATATCGCCTTACGCCCCGCGTCGGGATCGGCGCCGATATTCATCATGCTTTCGCGGATGGCCTGGCGAAGCCTTGTCTCCAAATTGGCATACATGGGCGCCTTTTCAGCGATTATGCGCCGCCTTTGGTCGGCTGCACGCAGCGCTGCGGTTCGCTCCTGCTGATATTGAGCCAAAAGGCTGTTTATTAAAACACTCCTATTCATTCTTGCTCTCCTCTGCCTCAAAAAGATCCAAAGCCAGGCTGCTCAGGTCCTCGTCGGTATATTCGCGCTGATCGTAGCGGTGGGCAGCCACCTCCTTGGATGGCCGAGCAGCCTTGGGCGACTGGCGGTCGGTTTTGTTGGGGTTTGAGCTGCCGGCGGCCTTTTCCGCCTCCTTGCGCTTGGCTTCCTCCAGAGCCTTGGCCTTGGTGTATATGCCCTGCTCCTGGCAGCGGCTCAATGTCTTTAAAAAATAGGCGTATTTGTTTCCCCTGGCGCCGGTGTTTGCCTGCTGAGCCGCCCAGATGATCAGATCATGGTGAAAGCCGGCCTCTATCCAGCCGTTATATTTCAGTATAAGCTCTCTGTTAAGCTTAATATCGCCGCCCAGAGCTGAAAGCACTTCCTTCAGCGGGTTGATATTGTCTGCCTTGTAGCGGGATATCTCGCCGCCATCGGTTAGGCCGATTTCATTGTAGCTTTCGACTATCTTGTCCAAATAACCCATATTTGGCTCGCGAATGTTCACCATGCCCGCGCTGAGGAGCTTTATTGAGTCAAGGTCAAAGCCCCAGTCACGCCATTTTTGGAAGAGCTTCAGCTCGTCCTCGGTGGGATCGCGGCGAATGCTCAGATGGGTCAGCACGGCCTTTGCGCCCTTGAAGTCATCGCCCAGCATGAAAAGATATTTTTCCACCGCGTCATCGCTTATTATATGCTTTTCGGCAAGATCCCTTATTCGCTTTTCTATGGCGTTAACCGTGGGCACATTGCGCCCGCGTTTTTTATTTTCCTGCGCCATATGGCCCGCAATCCTTAGAACGGATTTGTCCGAAAAGCCGTAGTCGTCCATCCATGAATACATGCGGGCAAAATCCTCACCGTGGAGCAGCCGGCCCTTCATTATGTTTCCGACGGCGCTGTTAAAACCGCCCATGGAGTAAACTTCGCTCTGGGCGGGGCTTTGCTCGCTTTGAAGGAGGGCTCTTCGAAGATTGATGTATTCGTACTGAGGGGGGCTGTCCTTCAGGCGGCGGACGAGGCCCTGGCGCTCCCAGTAATCATATGCACTCAGCACCGTTTCCTCCTCAAGGCCCAGCAGAACGGCCATCCGCTCCAAAGATGCATCGGCATTTTGGTTGTAGCAAAGGCGCAGCCCGAAAAGATACACCTTAACATAGTCGCCTGGGGCGCGTAGCATGTATTCCTCAAGAAAAATATTGTCAACCGCGGTTACGTCCAGCAGCAGATAGTCATCGGTGAACCTGCAAAAAGCCATTTTGACCCCTCCATATTATGTGATTTTATTCTATCACAGAGAAGCGCTTTTTTCCATAGCAGCTTACATTGGGCAGGCTCATTTGTTTTTCGCTTCTTTTGGTTCTTTTCACTTCTTTTCGTATTCTATCTTTTTTTATTTCATTATTATAAAATAGGGCGGAAGTTTATATGTCCCTGCAAAGCTGCTACTTTCCGGAGAAGCAGCCTCGTTTTTGTTAATGTATTATGACGAAGAAGTTGCGTTTTGAATTGACAATAAAAGTATGCGATGTTAGTATTGAGGCAGCGGAATATTGACAATTATAATAAATAATGGAGGTACCATTATGGCAAAGTACATAATCAACGCGGACATTAAAAAATCGGTGATTGATAGGAACATCTACGGTAACTTTGCAGAGCATCTGGGAAGATGTGTCTACGAGGGCCTTTGGGTGGGCAAGGATTCACCGATTCCAAACGAAAACGGCATGAGAACAGATGTTGTGGAAGCGCTCAAGAAGATAAAGCTACCCGTTCTTCGATGGCCAGGGGGCTGCTTTGCCGATACTTACCACTGGAAGGATGGCGTGGGTGACCCGGCAAAGCGCAAGAAAATTGTGAATGTCCACTGGGGCGATACGGTTGAGGACAACTCCTTTGGCACCGACGAATTTATGGAGCTTTGCAGGCAGATTGGATGCGAGCCCTATATCTGCGGGAATGTCGGCAGCGGAACCGTTCAGGAGATGCAGGAATGGGTTGAATATGTGAATTCTACCGGCACGCCCATGGGCGATCTGCGGGCGGAAAATGGCCACGAGGAGCCGTATGGCATCAAATACTGGGGCATAGGCAATGAAAACTGGGGCTGCGGCGGCAGCATGACCCCTGAGTATTACGCTGATGAGTATAAGCGCTACGCGACGTATTTGCATAACTATTCAGAAAGGCTGTATAAAATTGCCTGCGGGCCAAACGGCTTTGACTATAACTGGACTAAGGTGATGATGGAAAAGGTGTCAGCCCGCATGATGGATGGTCTGGCGCTGCATTATTACACAAACAACAGAGGCGAAAACAACCACGCCACTGAATTTGGGGAGAGGGAATGGGCGAGGGTGCTGGAAAGGACCCTCAAGATGGAGGAACTGGTGACCCGTCATAGCACCATCATGGATATGTACGATCCCGAGAAGAAGGTTGCGCTGATAGTGGACGAATGGGGCACCTGGTATGATGTGGCTGAGGGCACCCATCCCAGATTCCTATATATGCAGGACACCATGCGCGACGCCGTTGTGGCGGCCATAAACCTGAATATATTCAATAACCACAGCGACAGGGTGCGGATGTCGAATATCGCCCAGTTGGCAAACGTCTTGCAGGCGGTGGTGTTGACAGATAAAGAGAAGATGGTGCTAACGCCCACTTACTATATCTTTGAGATGTTTGCGGTGCATCAGGACGCAGCGCTTGTGGATGCGCATTTGTTTGCGGACACATATGAGTGCGATGAGTTTTCGATGCCTAAGATAAGTCAGAGCGCCTCTGTGGACTCTGAGGGCAGGCTGAACATCACCTTGTGCAATCTGGACCCCAATGCCGCTGAAAAACTGGAGTGCGACATCAGAGGGATGGAGGTTTCAGGGGTGAACGGACGCATTTTGACGGGAGATATCAACGCATACAATGATTTTGACGAAGCCGAAAAGGTCTACCCGGTAGAGTTTACAGGTGCGAAGGTTGAAAACGGCAAGCTGTTGGTGGATCTTCCTGCCAAGAGCGTGGTGGTGCTGACGGTTGAATAAGCAGGATGAGCAAATGTATGCCAAAGAGGTTTGTCCGGCATGCTTTGACGATCCCTATTTGGATGAGCAGCTGCTGAAAAACGCAGTTGATTATGCGATGGCTTTACCGGAGGATATATGCGTTGACGAAATAGAATATAAAAAGCGGCTGGATGAATGCTCTGCCTGTGTGAATCTGAGCAGGGGAGTTTGCGGCAGGTGTGGCTGTTTTGTATTGGTTCGAGCGAGGAGGAAGAACAAATCCTGCCCATTAAGCGAAGATAGATGGAGAAATATGAGGGATATGAGAAAAACCTGACTTTTTGCAGGGAGGGGTACAGCGCCGCCGGCGCGCCCGCCCGCCCACGGCTGAAGCTCCGCCCTTTTCCGGGCGGAGCTTCAGCCTCCCTAAGGGGCGTCCGGAAAGAAAACATTGTTTAAATATTGATTTCATTTCGTTTGCGTGATAGACTTAAAACAAATAAATTCAAAAACATGGAGGGCTTTATGAAAAAGAAGACCAATCCGGCCAATGTTGGGGCAGCAGTCATCGGCCTTGGAAGGGGCATGTCACATGTGCGCTGCTACTCAGGTGCGGAAAATTGCGACTTGATCGCCGTTTGCGATATCAATGAGGAAAAGGCGAGGGCGGTCGCAGAGGAGTTTGGCGTCGATTATTACACGGATTATCAGGAAATGCTCAAAAGGGATGATATCGACCTGGTTTCGGTGGTCACTCCCAGCGGCATGCACTGCGAGATGGCGGATGTTATCGCGCTGGCGGGCAAGCACTGCCTGGTGGAAAAGCCTCTTGATGTCACCTTGCCCCCAATCGACAGGACCATCGCCTTGTACGATGAAAAGGATCTTAAGCTGGGCTGCATATTCCAAAATAGGCTAGAGGATGCTATACAGTTGACCAAAAAGGCGGTGGAGGAGGGTCTCCTGGGTGAGCTGGTGGTCTGCAATATCATGGTTAAATGGTATAGAAATGATGCTTACTATGAAGCCAACGGCGGCTGGCGCGGCACATGGAGATGGGACGGGGGCGGCTCATTGATGAACCAGTCCGTCCACACGATAGACATAATGCAGTGGCTGATGGGCGGCGTCGAGTCTGTTTTTGCGAAGGTCAAAGTGGTGAACCACAAGATAGAGACGGAGGATATCGGCTGTGCGCTGGTAAAGTTCAAAAACGGCGCATACGGCACCATCACCGGCTCCACGGCCACATACCCCGGCTTTGGCACAGCCATTGAAGTTCATGGAACCAAGGGCGGAATCTGCGTGAAGGACAACCAGATCACCTCATGGAAGATCGACAGGAGCGACACCCCCGCCGCCGACAAGGATGAACAAAAGGCCAGGGCTATGGCCATTGCGGCCGAGGAAGCTGAGATGATCGCCAAAACGCAAAAGGCGCCGAGAACCGGTGCAGCTAACGATCCCGCGGCAATCGGCAATAACACCACGTTCTTCCAGGTGCAGGATATGGTCAACGCGGTCAAGGAAAACCGGCAGCCCATAATCTGTGGCTCAGAGGGCAGAAATGCCGTGGAGTTGATTTTAGCCATATACGAAAGTTCCCAGACGGGCAAAGAAATTTTCCTGTAAATAGATTCTTAAATAAAGGCGGCGGACTTTCCGTCGTCTTTTTTATATCAGCTCTGCAAATTTATGTGAGCTTTTAAATCCTTTGAAAAATGAGGACTGCCATGCAGGAGATCACAGGGCTTATGGAGAATTAGTCTCGTATAACTATGATGCGCGTGGATGCCAGGCATACTGCCATGCGCAAACGCCATGCGTAAATAAAAAGGAGGAATGAACATGCTGAACACCGGCGCAAAAGCACCTCAGTTCACGCTGAACGATAAAGACGGCAACTCTGTTTCCCTTTCCGATTTTCTTGGTAAAAAGGTGGTAGTCTATTTCTATCCGAAGGATGACACCCCCGGCTGCACCAAGCAGGCCTGCGCTTTTGCAGGGGCTTATGACGAGTTCAAGAACCTGAATGCGGTCGTTATCGGCATCAGCAAAGACAGCGAGGATTCCCACCGCAAGTTCGCGGAGAAGTACAACCTTAACTTCGTGCTCCTTTCTGATCCCGATATGGCGGCGATAAAGGCCTACGATGTCTGGAAGGAAAAGACGCTTTACGGTAAGACCAGCTTTGGAATCGAACGCTCGACCTATGTAATAGATGAATCGGGTGTTATCGAAAGGGCATTGCCCAATGTGAAGCCGGACACCAATGCCGCCGAGATACTGGAATATCTGAAGGAAAGTGCATAAAAGCGCATAGAGATAAAAAGCCCTGGGTATTTCCTGGGGCTTTTTAGATAAAGTTGCTTAGTACTTGCTCGTATTCGCGCGATCTGTTTAATGTTATTAAATTTTTTAAGGAGCAAACTCTTTTATGTGGGAGGATGAATAATGAAAAAAATCCTATGCTTAAGAATCTTCTTATTGCTTCATTGTTTATTTTTATTATACTGACCAATATGAGCTGTCAACCTAACACCAATTTGATATATGATGCTGAAGGCACCCAAATAATTATTGAAGAACTTGTGACAGACGGCTATCATATCCGACTACGACTCCAAATACAGGAAGAAACCCCACGCATTGATTTTGACTGGCTGCGCGCGCGTTGCGACATCGAAATCCTGTCAAATGAGCGCTCATTTCGCTCGTTTAGAAAGTTCGGGAGAAACACCCAAATTGTGCATCCAGAGCAAAGTATGGTTGACCTCTACTTTACCGCCTTTGTTACCAATAAGCCCTTCCAAAGCGTGATGCTCACCAACCTGCGGATTGGCTCCATCAAGGCCGCAGAGGAGCTTGAGCTAACGCCCAAAGTGGAAAAGATCGAATTTATCGTTCCTCCGCCGGAAGAACAGGGAGACAAAGTATATACTATGATCAAGCTGACGGCATCGAAGCTGGGCTTTTACTGTGACCTCGAAAATCCGCCGGATCGGCTCCCGATTGAAGAAGTAAACCGAACATATCCGGTTGAATTGCATTTTGCCGACGGCAGTATTTTTACAACCGAGTGCAACAGCATTTCAAACGGCATGGAAACGCCCCAATCCTGGTTTATTATGATGCGCTATGCGGATTACTTTAAATCTTCCTATCTTACCACGGAGAAAGTTGACGCCATAGAGAAGATTATTGTGGATGGCATTGAATGTGTAAAGCCATAGGCAAACAAAATAAGCGTGAAGGACACATGCAAAAAAGACATTGGTGTTAGCGGTCACTGTAATCATGATCTTTGCTCCCATTATTGCATCCGCATCGCCTGCCTCCAAAATGACAAGAGGCGTTTCGCTCGCGGAAGAAAGCCCGGCTTGTTCGTCGGAAAGGCAAAGGATGCTCCTAAAGAAGAGCGGGCGTACTTGAACTCTCTGGACGTAAACCTGAATAATGCGGCAGTGGTTAGAGTGGAACATTTCGCTGATCCTAACAATCCAGACATGATTAAGAAATCAACCGTGCTCGCGATTGCAAATTTAGCTGTCTTAAACGAACTGGAATACCTTATGGTTCTTTCGTATTATGACGAAGACATATCAAAAGAAGCCTATAGAAGCACAAGCGTTTATATTGGAGGTAATTACACTTTGGCCAGGATGGCGTCACGGTATACGGTGCAATGAAATGCTATAAGCAGAGCATTTATTATCAGCCTTGCCGAATGGACGTTAGAGCTTTAAAAAGCACAGGCTTTACTGCTTCGGTCTCTTATATAAGCGCGGCGGTAGATATGATTGGGATGCCTCACGAAAAGAGTGGTTCCGCATTTAATGTAGTCCCAGGCTATAATTGGGGATATGATTTTGCCAATATGGCCGAAACTGTTTATCCCTCCATGGACACGACATACTCCAGCACAAGAAACAGGATTCCCCATTTTGACTTTTTCGCAAGCCTTCATTGAATAAGTATTCTTTTCCCGGCGAATATTTTGTCTAAGAGATGAATTGCAAAAGGCTTTACACGCCAAAGAAAGCGACCATCACGGCCGCTTCCTTTGATTTATCTCTATCTTGATTGAAGAAAAAATCGCTGCTATTCGAAGAACGTTCCAAGCTACTTCCACTTGGGATATGAGAATTCACCGCGGTAGTTGGAAAAGTTGCGGTGGGGGTACTTTTCGGGCACATACTGCTTGCCCTCCGGTGCGCTGGGGCGGTTCTGGGTGTAGATATACAGCTTATGTTCATCCCAAAGGACGATCTCATCCCGGGGGTCGCCGGTGAGGTTGATGACCTCGGCGCAAAGGTCGGGATGGCCGTCATCGGGGAATGTGACCACCACATCGCCGTCGCCGTCCAGCATTCCACCAAAGCGGATGTTGCCGTTCAAAAGGATCAGCTCGGTGCCGTCGCCCAGCCAGTTGACAGGGGCGATAGTGTTGCCGTTGCTGGAGGGCTCCATGTGCCAAAGCTCGTTTCCCTTGCAGTCGTACAGGTAGATGATGCCCTGATTGCCCCAATAGGTGGTGGTGCAGATCTGCATTCCGGGGATATCTGGGCAGTAATTGCCGGTGCTGATGCGCTGGCCGTGGCCGTTGACATCCCGCACCAAAATATTGCCTTTTTTGTCGACGATCATGAAACCTTCCCAGCCGGCCACAAAGGTGATCAGCTCGTCGCTGTCCGGGTCGATATTGCCGCAGATGATCTCGTCCACATGATCGGTGTGAATCGGCAGCTTCCAGACCAGCTTGCCGTCGCTTGAAACCATGTTATAGCAGCTCATGATCTCGTCCTTGCCGTCGCCGTTATAATCATGGGCGTAGGGGAAGTGGCCGGTGTTGAAATCGGTGAACTTCCACTTGAGGTTCAGCTGATCGTCATAAACCCAAAGGCGGCTGTAGCGGTCCTTTATCAAAATATCGCTGGGGCGCTCTTTGCCTGAAACGTTCAATATGCAGATGGCGTCAACATTTAGCCGGTTGAAGGCATGTTTTTTAAACTCAATGCCGCAAAGCTCTTCTGCCGGGTCATCGTTGAACGGGGTATGAATACTCTTTATGGCTTCGCCTGTTCGGCCGTCCAATATCATCAGCTTGAAGTTGCGGGCGACGATAACCTCGTCCACGCCGTCGCCGTTGATGTCGTATACCTGGAAGGGCAGATCTGCGGTGAGATAATCGCTGCTGCCGGCGGCGCTGGGTTCGCCTATCTGCCAGAGCACCTTGCCTGTTTCAAGGCTGACAGCGGTCAGACAGCTAATGTGGGCATAGCGATCCTTGAACACCCGCTTCTGATGCTGGGCGATGACGAAGAACATTTCTTCTGTACCGGTTAGATGGCCGAAGCGAAGCTGTCTGCCGGAGCCGAAGTCCTTAAGATCGATGATCTTATGGAGTTTTGGCTGAGGATATTTGAGTCGCTTCTTAGACAGCCGCTCCTGATCCCAAAGCCGTTTTTCAATGAGTTTTTTGAAGGATTCATCGTCGGTTTCGGCGTTTGCGAAAGCAAACTGCGCGGGCATGTATGCGGCAATGCCGATGCAGCCATATGCGAATGAGCCGTCATCAATGCTTATTATCTCTTTGCCGTCGATCAGGCAGCTTATGCTGCTGCCCTTCAAATTCACTGAAAGATCATAGAAGCTGTCGCAATCAAAGGAAAAATCAGACTCGGCCAAAACAGTGCGGCTATCCTTGAAAACTTTTTCAAGGCGTGCCTTGCCGCCGCAGACCATGAAGGCGTAGTGCATAAGGCTGGTCTGGTAGCGGAACAGCATCCCCGCCGGCTCGTCGGTGTAAAGCGCCTTCAGGCGCACGGTTGCGCTGTAATCCTCCCAGTCCTTTTCGCCGGCTACCAGCATTGGGCATGTGGCGTGCTCACCTGGCTCGCTCACTCTCATCTGCTCCATGAACTTCTGGCCTTCATCCTCGGTGATGAGCCACGAAGGCCCCCTGTAATTGGACGCAACGATGGGATCATACCACTGGCCGGAGTAGCCCTTGTTCGGGAAAAAGTGATATTCGCCCGTGGCTGAATGCTCCGGATCATAAGGAAAAGGACCGATTTTGAAGTCTGAAAAATCGTTGGAAAATAGAGTTACGTTGTTTTTGCTCATGATATCCTCCGTTCGTTCTCAGCATTTAAGTTGAAAGACTCCGGCGCCGAAAGCTCTTTGCTCAGGGCGCCGGGTGTTTATGCATCTTGGTAATTTAGAATGGGTTTACTTGTTATAGGAAGTGTTGTACCACTCGGTGTAAAGCTCCACCCAGTGATCTCCGCCGAAGGAATACCAGCCGGCAACAAAATCATCCCAGGTCGAGTCCACATCTTTTTGGCCCATGACCACCTGGTCGCGGTATTCGGCCACATAGGTGTCAAAGTCGTAGTCGGCAAGCTCGCTGAACTCGGGCGCCGATACGTATATCGGATCGTTGGTGCCATAATCCTCGGAGAGCTTCAGCTGCTGCATGGCCAGTTCGCCCCATGACTGGGTAAGTATGGGCAGAAGCTGGTCGTCCACATTGCTCTTCTGGTGGCCCAAAGTGATGAAGCGCCATGCCCAGTTGATGCCGACCCTGTCCTCGCGGATAACAAGTTCCCCGTTCACGCGGTCATAATCCCAATCCTCGACACCGGCATGGATGAACTCGGAGCCTGCGTCTGTGTGGGCCCAGTCATACATCTGCAATATCTTTTCGGGATGCTCGCATGCGGTGGTGATACCGATGAAATGTCTGACGGGTGTGGCGTATACGAACTTCGATTGGCCGCCGCCGTTCACCTTTTCAGGAGGCGCAAGGGGAACCAGGTTTTCACGCATACTTCCAAGGCTTGAAAGGGACCAGAACAGATTCAGCACGCCAAATTTGCCGTTCATGAACTCTTCTTCGGTCTGCTTCTGTGTCTTTGTGATGTAGTCCGGCACGATTATGCCATCGGCGTAGAGCCTTGCCAGGAAATTAAGATAATCCTTATAGCCATCGGTGATGTAATTGGGGATGAGCTGGCCATCCTTCACCTGGAACTGGGCGGCATCAAAGGCGTCAAGGAAAAGCATGCCCATATAACGCTCGGCGACGCTGTTCATGGCGGAGCCGCCGGTGTTGCTGCTCAGGCCATATGTGTCCTGGATTCCGTTGCCGTCGGGATCGCCATAAGTGAAGGCGTGGAGCATTTCGTAATAATCTTCGACAGTCTTAAGGCTTGTGTAGTCAATGTCGAGGTTCTCAAGCCAATCCTTGCGGGCATAGGAGAGGAAGGGGGTGGTGTCATAGCGCACGAATGGGATGGCGTATATGTCGCCGTCAACCCTGGTGAAGTTCCACCACTGCTCGTCCACGTCGGACATCAGGTTGGGGTAATCGGCTTCGTTTAAAAGATCATCCAGCTTCAGTAGAGCGCCTTCCTGAGCGTAGCGGAAATAGAGGGATTTGGGCATCTGGACATAGTCGGGGTAGCTGCCCGAGGCCATAACCGTGTTTACCTTGTTTGCATAATTTGCACTTTCGCTGATGATCTCAATATCAGCGTTCAAAGTTTCGCGCAGATAGTTGATGTAGGGGTTGTCGTTGACGTCAAAACCCTCGGTGTCCACGTTTATCTGGCAAAGGAATGTCAGCTTCACGGGTTCCTCGGCTGCGGGCGCCTGGGTTTCAGCAGGCGCGGGAGCGGCTGTTGCGGCCGGTGCGACTGTCTGGGAAGGGGCGCTGGTCGCAGGGGCCGGCGTGGTCGGAGCGCAGGCTGCCAGCGAAGCTATCATCAGCGCTGCAAGAAAAAGTCCTAGGAATCTCTTCATTGTTTTTACCTCCTTGGTTGATAACAGTTGTTATATTGTTAAAGCATTAGCCCTTGACTGAGCCGATCATTATTCCCTTCACAAAATAGCGCTGTAAAAAGGGATATACGATGAGTATCGGGAGAGTGGAAGCGACGATGGTGGCTGTCTTAAGCGAAAGGGTCGGCATCCAGCGGGCGGAGGCATCCTGAAACAGATCGTCCGTTTGCCCGGCGATGACGATATCGTTTAGGTAAACCTGCAGGGGCTTTTTCGCAGGTGTGTTGATGTAGAGTATGCCGTCCATCAACGCGTTCCAGTGGTAGACTGCGATGAAAAGAGTGATGGTGGCGATGGCGGGCAATGCCACGGGGATCATCAGCCGCAGAAAAATGATAAGATCATTGGCGCCGTCAATCTTCGCTGATTCTTCAATCTCATCTGGCACGTTCCTGAAAAAGCTGATCAGCACGATGACATTAAATGTGTTTATCATGTTGGGGATGATCAGCGCCCAGATGGTGTCTATAAGGCCGGTGTAGCGCACCACAAGATAAGTGGGGATTATGCCGCCGTTAAAGAGCATGGTGAAAACCAGCAGCAGTGTGAAAAAGACCCTGCCCCGCAGATGCTTTCGGGAGACCGAATAAGCCATGGCGCTTGAGAAGGAAACTCCGAGAAGGGTGCCGATGACAGTTCGCGTAATGGAAACCCTGAATGAGGAATAAAAGCGCGCATGGCTAAACGTGGTCCTGTAGGCCTCCAATGAAAAACCCTTTGGGAAAAGGATCATTCTTCCCTCCCGCACATAGGTGGGGTCGCTTATTGAAACGACGATAATATAATAAAAGGGAAACAGGCACAAGACCGCAAAGAGGGTCATAACGAAGAGACTGATCATTGAGGTGGCGTCATAGCGCCCCTCAAGCCTGCCGCGGGTGGTTCCCGATGAGGGATGATTTGTTGACTGTGACATGGAATCATAACCTCCTTTTACCAAAGGCCTTTGTCGAAGAAGCGGCGGCTTAGCGCGTTACAGGAAAGAAGCAAAACCAAGCCGATGACCGACTGGAAAAGCCCGATGGCAGTCGTCAGGCTGAAGCGGCCATTGCCTATGCCGATTCGGTAAACATAAGTGCTGATGACATCGCCAGTGCTGTAGACAGTGGAATTTGCCAGCACAAATATCTGCTCGAAGCCCACGTTCATTATGCGGCCGATATCCAAAAGCAGCATTATAACTATCGTCTCCGATATGGAGGGCAAGGTGATGTAGCGCATTATCTGCACTTTATTGGCAGAGTCTATTCGGGCGGCTTCGTAAAGGGTGGGGTCGATGCCCGTTATCGCCGCCAGATATATTATGGTTCCCCAGCCGGCCTCTTTCCAGATGTCGGAAGCGACGACGATACTCCTGAAATATTTGGGATTGCTCATGAAAAATACGGGTTGGCCGCCAAAAAGCTGAATCAGCTGATTGATGATGCCCTCACTTGGGTTTAAAAAGGTGATTATTATGCTGCCGAAAACCACCCATGAAACGAAATGGGGAAGATATATGACTGTTTGCAGTACTCGCTTATATCGAAGGAAAACGATTTCATTCAGCAGTAGCGCCAGAAGTATGGGTATGGGGAAATAGAAAGCGAGCTTGTAGACATTTATGAGCAGAGTGTTTCTCACGAGCTGCCAGAAGTTCCTATGTTCAAAAAAGATATACTTGAAATATTGCAGGCCGACAAAATCGCTGCCCCATATGCCCTTTACGATGCTAAAATCCGAAAAGGCGATGTATAGCCCCAGCATGGGAAGATAGCGGTACACCAAAAACCAGGCTATCCCCGGCAGAAGCAAGAGATATAACCAGCGGTTACGTATGATATCCCGCCCGAGGCGGCGCCAGTAGTCATTATTCCTACGGCTCTTTCCAGAAGACGACAGCATGTTTGAACCCAGCATTTGCTCACTCCTGTTTACCAATTTCACAATTTCAGTTTGCTTACTATCTATTTAGTAGCTATTTGATTGCTATTTATTCTTTTGCTTTCCAGTGTTACACAATTAATTATACATTAAGGCCAGTGGCTGACAACTCAAAAAACCGACTTGCAACATTAAAAAACCTATCTCTTTTCCGTCACGGTTGCTTCGGATCATCAAACATGTTATATTTACCCATGACAAAAGAAAATGAAAACACTAATATACCACGGGGATTTGATATGCTTAAAAAATGCGCAGCAAATATAGTTCCACGAACAATTAAGGGCAAGCTCATGTATATTGTCGCTCTTTCAATGACTCTTATATGCATTGCCTCCCTTGTGACTACGTCGGTTTTTTGGAATAAGAGCCGCGCAACTTTGAGAACCGCCACATCCGAGGGCATGGCCCACGCGGCTGTTCGGCTGGACAGCATATTCGGCACAATAAGCGATATCGCCTCCATGATGGCGCGTGATCCGGTCATAATCAGCTACCTGCGGGAAGGTGAAAGCGCAAACGAAGGCGGCCGGTCCGGCGGACTTAGCGAATATATTGAAATCACCAGCACATTGGCAAATTATTGCAGCTATAACGATTATATCTCATATGTTTATATATGGCCCAATGGTGATTATAAAAACGATTCAAGCAAATTGATTCACTACTCCAGGTATCACCCAATGGCGTCCAGTCTCAGCGAGGAAGCCAGGGGGATCATCGCAAGGGCCACCGCTGCCAACAAGCGCAGCAGCGTCTATCAGGTTTTAGACAGCGATTCTGGCGGCATATTCGTCGCCAGGACTGTCTACACGATAGATAATTACAATTTCTCATACCATGGCTCTCTTGTCCTTCGTGTGAATATGCAGCGAATCCTTCGAGACATATCAAACAGCAGCTTTAACGCCGAACCGGCCACAATTTTGCTGGCATCCCAGCAGGGGGTGCTATACTCTGCCGGACCCCTGCCCAAGGGTGTGGAGGACTCGGTGCTTTCCATCCGCCGGGAGCAGATGATCGCCGATCTTGACGGAAAATCATACCTGGTGCAGGAAAGGGACATGCCAAAGCTGGGCCTTCGCTATTTTTACATGATCAACTTCGCAGGCTACAAGACACTTTTAAACACTCAAAGGATAATGGTGGCGTGCATTTCAGCGCTGGCCATTTTTCTGGTTTATGCCAGCAAGCGCAGCTTGGACTCCATCACTACTCACTTTGGCACGCTAAACCACAAGATGCAGGTGTATAGCAGCGGAAGACTGGAGCCGATAGACGTGGGCTATGATTACACCCGCCGCAACGATGAATTGGGCGCGGCCCATGTGCAGCTTGACAGCATGGCGGAACAAATACGCAACCTTATAAACGATAACTATGTGAAGCAGCTCCTGATAAAAGAGGCCCAGTTTAAGCAGCTGGAAAATCAGATCAACCCACACTTTCTTTATAACACCCTTGAAACCATCAACTGGTACAGCGAGTCTGCGGGGGAGGAGAGAATCGCCCGGCTGGTGCAGGCCCTGGGACACACCCTGCGAGGCACTTTGGAGCGCAGCGATATGGTGACCATCAAAACCGAGCTTGAGATAGTCGAAAGCTATATGACGATACAGGGAATTCGCTTTGAAAGCCGCCTTGCCTTCCACAGGCGCATTGATGAAAGTCTCATGGGCTGCCAAATTCCAAAGATGACGATACAGCCGATTGTCGAAAATGCCATCAAATATGCGATGGAAGAAACGGCGGATATGTGCGAGATATTCCTTTCGATAAAGGAGGAGAAAGGCGATATCCTCATTGCAGTTAAGAACACCGGTTCCGAGTTCGACGAGGCGCTGAACAAGAAGATCCACGCTGATGGCGCGCCGGAAAATATCGGCATCGGCCTTAGGAACATACATGAGCGGATGCAGATCGCTTACGGGCAAAAATACGGCCTTGCGGTGACAAATGAAGCTGGCATGGCGGTAGTCCGGGTGAGCATGCCGAGGATTGAAATGGAGCGAGACAATGCAAATGCTTAAGCTGATAATTATTGATGACGAAAAGATAATACGCGAAAATATAGGCGCGAGAATCGACTGGGGGGCCTTAGGGATAAAGCTCATCGGTCTTTGCTCAAATGGCGCCGAGGGTCTGGACATGATAATGGACGAGAACCCAGACCTGGTGATGACCGATATCAGGATGCCGCTTTTCACCGGCCTTGAGATGATCGAGCGTATCCGCCAAATGAACAGGGAGATCGAATTTATAATACTCACCGGCTATGGCAAGTTCGAATATGCTCACGCAGCCATGAGCCTTGGCGTGAAGCATTTTTTGCTGAAGCCCTGCAGCAAAGAAAAGATTATCGAGACTGTGGCAAAAGCCAAGGAGGATTGCCTTTCCCGAAGGGGAACCGTGGTGCCCAACGAAGTTTTTCGGCGGATAAACCTGCTAAGCGCAGAGCTTGTTTGCGCCCGGCGCGAACCCCAGGCCATATTAAGGGATGTATTATATCTATTCAAAAACCAGCCTGGCTGCGCTTATGCCAAGAGCATCGCTTTGAGCTTCGCCGCCCATGTCTGGAACTATTATAACGCCTTTGGTGAGGTTTCGCTTTTTTACCGGATGATGGACGGCGCTGACACTGTGGATGATGTGACGCGGATTTTAACCATGAACTTCGAGCAGATGCTGGCACGCAAAGGGGAGCAACCCGTTTACAGCGGCAGAAGCTTCATGCCCTGCATTGAAAAGTGCATCGAATACACAAAAAAGCATTATGCAGATCCCTCACTAACGCTGAAAATGATCGCCGAGACGCATCTCTTCATGAATGTTGATTATGTGAGCCGCCAGTTTTACAAGGTAACGGGGGAGAAATATTCCGCATATTTAAGCAAGCTGCGCATAAGCAAGGCTGCACAATACTTGCGGGAAAGCGAGGATGAAAAGATATACATTGTGGCTGAGAGGGTGGGATATGGGAAGAACCCCCAATATTTTAGCCAGATATTTAAAAAACATATGGGCATGAATCCCAGCGAGTATATCGCGCTTATTCACTCGGGCAGGCAGAGCCCGGAAAACAACGAAAAAGCTCCGGAAATATCTTGAGAGATAAAGACATGAAAAGTAAAACGGGCCAAGACGTGAAGTCTCGGCCCGTTTTGTTTAGCGAATTAACGCTCGTAATATTTGTTCAGGGCTGCCTGATAAAGCTCAATAGCGCGGTCGATGTTCATGCTTTTGATCTGGGCTATGAAGTCATCGAAGGTGTCCAAAGAGCGGGTGCCCATGATGAACTTGATCTCTTCTTCGGCGATATAGGTTTTGATGTCGCTCATTATGTTGGCGACCTCAGTGCTCGCCTCAGTTGTGAACACGATGGGAGGCAGCTTCGTAGACTGATGCTGCTGCGTTTCGCCAGCCCAGCGGCCCAGAGCTTCCTTCTGCTCGTCATATTCGTAGTACTGAAGGATATAGCCGGGATCCTGCTGGAAGGGGCCGGAGCCGGTTGCACGGACATAGAATGCCAGCGCGGTGGAGAGGTTGTACTCGGGATGGTTGAACATTTCAGGCAGGTAGATGGGCTCGCCATTTATATATTCAAAGGACTCGCCTTCCACGCCGAAGTTGTAAAGGATGTGGCCTTCCTCGGAATAGCCATAGTCAAGCAGGCGCATTGCCGCTTCGACATTCTGGCACTGGGAGGAAATCATGAACCATGAGTTTGCATTTGAGAAATCAAACTGCACGTTCAGGCCGTGGTAGTTGACATCGCCCTCGTTAAGGACGGGATATGTCAGGCCGCCGGTCTTAAAGTCAGGATCCTCGGAGCCTGCGGTTATCCACTGGCCAATATAGGAGCCGCCGGAGCCGTATGTCAGACCGGTCTTGCCGGTGAGCCACAGGGCGGTGAGGTCATCCTTGGTGTTGGTGGAATAGTTGGGGTCCAAGAGGCCCTCGCTGTGCCACATGTTGGCCAGCTCCAGGAAGTCGCGGTAGCCGGGGCGCAGTATGCCGTATTCGATCGTGCCGTTTTCGTTAAAGAAATCGAAGCCGGTTTCAAAGGCATACTGGAGCCTGCGGGTGTTGCCCACGCCGTCGGTGGAGAAGGGATACTGGATGTTCAACTCATCGCGGAAGCGGATAAGCAGATCGGTCCACTCGTCTATTGTGGTGATATCAGCGGGGTTTATGTTCAGCTTTTCCAGGAAGTCCAGGCGCACGATGGGGCCGGATGAAACCTGCAGAAGCGGGTCGGGCCTATAGAAGCCAAACAGCAGATACTGGCCGTCGTCATTCTTGGTCTGCATGTCGATGTTGGGGTTTTCCTGCAGCCAGTTATAGAGATTGGGCGCGTACTGCGGGTAAAGATCGGTAAGGTCGATGATGATGCCATCGTCCAGAAGCTTTCCTGCATCCTGATAGTTTTGCTCGATGATATCAGGATAGGTGCCGCCGGCCAGCATCAGGTTAAAGGACTCCTGCTCCTGACCCACTGTGGGGTGCTGGAACTCGATGGTGACGCCCGTCTGCTCCATCAGAGCCTTGTACAGGGGAAGGTTTGCGTTGTTGTCGTTATATGCGGAGTTGGTAAGGCCCATCCACCAGGTGAGGGTGGGATTGCCTTCCATCGGATAGCTGAAGCCATCCGCCACAGGGTCGGAGCTTTCAACGGGAGCAGCGGTGCTGCCGCTGGTTGCTGCGGGGCTTGCGGCTCCTCCGGTTGTAGCAGTGGGGGTAGCTTGAGGGGCTGGCGTGGTTGTGCAGGACGCAAAGATCAGCATCATTACGATCGCCAATGCCATCGCAAGCATTCTCTTAAGTTTCATAAATTTGTTCCTCCTTATCTATTTGCAAGCATTACCCTTAACAAGATGATGATTAACATGCCTAATGCCGGTCACTTGTGGTTTTATTTTATAGTTCTGGACCTGCGTGAATGAGCTTAGCTTAACAGATGCCGCACGAAGCGGCACCCGCCTATACAAAAGCATGTTGCCCATCGCATATAAAGGGTAGCGGGTTGCCAAAACTATCTAGCCTTTTAGGGAACCTACCATCACGCCTTTTACGAAGTACTTCTGAAGGAAGGGGTAAAGCAGCAGTATGGGTAGGGTGGCGATGACTATAACGGCGTACTTAAGGGTCTGAGCAATGCCCACCTGATCGCTGTCGCCGGAAATCTCATCGACATTGTTTTCAATTAACACCTGGCGCAGGTAAAGCTGAAGGGGCTGCTTCGAGGGGGTTTTGCTCAGATATATCGCAGCCGGGAACCAGCTATTCCAGTGACCTACGCTGTAGTAAAGTATGAGCACCGCAAGGGTGGGTACCACAAGAGGAAGGATGATCCTAAAGAGGGTAACGAAGCGGCTTGCGCCGTCCAGCATGGCCGATTCCTCAAGGCTGTCGGGTATGGCTGCCATGGCTGTCCTTAGGATAATCATGTTATAGGTACTAAGCGCGCCGGGGATTATCAGCGCCCAGCGGGTTTCAAGCATGCCCAGGTTTTTTATAAGCAGATATGTGGGGATGAGGCCTCCGCCGAAGTACATCGTGAAAACTATCATCAGCGCTATTCCCCGGTTCAACATGCAACCCTTGCGCGAAAGCCCGTATGCGGCCAAAATTGTCAGAAATATGTTAAATAACGTGCCAACAACCACATAGAATATGGTGTTGCCGTATCCCGTCCAAACCCTCGGGTTGGATAGCATGCGCTCATAGGAAAGAAGGGTAAAGTCCAAGGGCTTTATGAGGGCGCCGGAATGAGCCATCAGCTTTGCCGGACTGCTGAGCGAGCCGCAAATCACATGCCAGAAAGGGTAAAGTGTGATTGCGCACATTGATATCATTATCGTTATATTGAAAATGTTGAATATATTTTCTCCGGTGCTTTTTTTGATCGATCTACTTGCCATTATAATTCCCTCCTTACCATAAACTGATTTCGCCGACCTGCCTGGCAATTTTATTAACTGTAACCACCATGACGAAGTTCACGGCCGAGTTAAAAAGGCCCACTGCCGAGGCATAGCTCCAGTTAGTTTCCAAAAGCCCCTTGCGATAGGTGAACGTGGAAATGACATCCGCAGTTTCGTATATACCTTCGTTGTAGAGCAGCAGTATCTTTTCGCTTCCCACGCTCAAGATGGAGCCCATTCGCATTATGAACAGAATGATTATAGTGGGAATGATGCCGGGCAAGGTGATGTGAAGCGTTTGCTTCCAGCGGCCCGCGCCGTCGATCTCTGCGGCTTCGTAAAGCTCCTGGTCGATGCTTGTCAGGGCAGCCAGATAGACTATGGAGCCCCAGCCGACCCCCTGCCAGATGTTTGAAATGACATATATCGGTACAAAAAGCCGGGCGTTCAAAAGCATGTTGGCCTTTGGGAAGCCCAGATGCGAAAGCATATTTGTGACGACCCCGTTTTCAGCCACAAATGTGCGTATTATTCCGCATAAAACCACCATCGATATGAAGTGGGGAAGATATACTATGGTCTGAACAAGCCTTGGAAAGAGCTTTCCACGAAGCTCGTTTAGCAGGATCGCCAGAATGATGGGGGCGGGAAAGCCCCAAATAAGGGTGGAAAGGCTGATGGTCAGCGTATTGAAAAGTGTGCGGGTAAAATAATAGCTTTTAAAAAAGCTTTCAAAATGCCGCAACCCAACCCAGCGAGCATCAGGGCCAAACCAAGATCGGCCCGGCCTCCAGTCCTGGAAGGCGATAAGTGCGCCCCCCATCGGGGCATAGTTAAAGATCAAGTAGTAGACAACGATCGGCAAGAGTATGACATATACTTCCCAATTCCGGCTTATATCTCGCTTGAGATCTTTTGCCCAAGAAGGTCCCCCGCCAGCGTTCGCTTGCTTTTTTAGATCCATAGAGCTCATCCAGACAATCCTCCAAATCTTGAATAACATGCGCCAAAATGCTGTGAATTTGCGCATAGAAATAGACGTATCAACAATGTAAATGAAATGCAGTAAAATAAAACAATAATAATATATAAAATAAAAGCAATAAAAACAAAAAAATTATTTCAAAATACGTGAAAATAATAGCATAACAAATGAAGAATGTCAAGTAAACGAGCAGGTAAAAGGAGTTCCAAGTCATGGCAGGACGGGCGGTGATTATATTTAATAAAGACCATAAGCATAAAATGCGATGCAATGAATTCTTGATTATTTCAGCCAAAGGGCTGCATCGTTGCCGCCCAACCTCCAAATGGCGATATCAAAATCGCCGCGGCCGGATATGAGGGATATCCAGCGGCTGATGGTGCCGGCATCCGCATACCATAGTTCTTTTTTATCGCCGCCGTTTTTGTAGCTAAAAAAAAGAGCGCCGCTGGCATTATCCCTTTTAGGGCTGATCATTTCCCTGGATGATATTTCTGTGGCCATGGCTTCGGTTATTGCGGAGGGCCGGCCGTTGGTCCACTCGAAGCCTCCACTGGCGATGGCAAAGCTGCGCTTGCCCGGCAGCGAGGCGGTCTTTTCGATGACGCTCAGCAGGAACGCGTCATCGGCCTTGGGGCCGGCGATGCTGTTATAGCCGTGAAGATTGTAACACATCACCACATATTGCGGGCCTTCGGGAAAGCTAAGCATGTCAAAGTCGATGCTGGACTCAAGGATGACCCTCAGCTTTATGCCGGCGCTTTCGCTTTGGCGGTTTAGCTCGCTGATGAAGTGAATAAAGTGCTCCCAAAGGACCATATCCTTTTTTATTGCTTCGTAATCTATCTCAATGCCGTTGTAGCCTGCGGATTCCGCAAGGGCGATTATGTCCGCTGCATGGCGGCTTCGCGCCTGAGGGCTCTCCAGCAGGCGGTAAAGAAGGGCGGTATCCTTAAGGGAGGAGCCTCCGCCTTCCAGGAGAAGATCGTTTACGATGGTAAGATAGCTGTCCCAGGGGCTGTTGGTAAAGGTTTCGTCCACCTGGGTGCGAAGTTCGTCTATGCTTTCGGGAATGAAAAGCCGGTCGTTTGGGTCAAAGTAGGCGGCAAAATAGCTGAGGCTGCCAAGCTTGTTAGCCAGTGCGGCGACTTCATCCAGTGAGCTTTCGCAGTCCCAATAGACAAGCCACGCTGAGATGGTTCGGCTGTCCGTCGGCGCTCCTGTCGGGGGCCCCAGCTCCTTTTCTTCGGGCGAACAGGCTGCAATGCCTGCGATTAGAAATAGAAACAAAAGAAACAAAAGAAATAGTAAAAGTGCAAGAGGTTTTTTGTTCATATTAATTCCCTGTAATAAAGCAGCGGATTATGCCGGCGCTTATACTTCTATATAGCCAAATCATTTTTCTGCATACTTTTTGCATATTTTCTGCATACTGTTTGCATATTATATGCATTAAAGCTTACACCTGATTTACATATATTTTG
>JBMNOE010000026.1:0-31633 GCA_050942895.1 Christensenellales bacterium | reverse complement strand
CTGTCCGAAAGGGGCCGTTTTTGCTGCAATATTCCTCACTTAAACTTTTCAAGAAAGGAAAATGATTATTCGGAAAACCGATGCCTTGGAGACCAATGAGGATAATCATATCATTTTGCCCATTGCGGTTCTGGAGAAACTAGATGCGCTGAAAACCAGCGACGGCAAAAAAGGAGCCATGTAAGACAAGCAATTCGTTATCCGAAGTCGCTTAGGGCCATGGGCAATCTGCTTGAAGGAGTGCCTCTTCCCAACAAGCGGGACTTTGAGCTTTGAGGTCAATTGCGTCGATGCAAAGCTTCCTGAAGGCTTTCTTAGGTATAAAAGCGACAACCGCATATTTAAAAGTCTGTTAAGGGCTGAAAGAGAGACAAATGCCTGTAATTCTTGTCACAAAGAATATTCTCATGCGGATTAAAGCCCAAATGATGAGGATAAAGGCGGAGGACTTTACAGCAAAGCAGGCTCCCGTCAGCGATAAACAATACACCGGGCGCTGTGAAGCTTATGTTTTTGAAAAAAGTTCGAAGGCATAAAAAGAAGAATGTTTCACCGAATGATCTATATATGATAGACGAAGAAGGGCAAAAATGCGCCATTGAACTCGTGGCAAGTCAGTTTATCATTTTCAGGGCTGATCATTGTAGCCGCAAGACTCAGTTGGGCCGGTTCGATGGAAAGCATGTCGTCCCCCTGGTTTACAAGAAGAAGCCCTACGGCGTCACGCCGCGAAATATGGGACAGCACTTTTTGCAGGAGGCGCTGATGACCGATGCAGCCAGCGCTCCCTTGGTCATAGTGAAGGGAAAAGCGGGCGCTGCAAAGACTTTTTATGTCTTGGCAGTGGGGCTTAACTCCGTCATGGAGCTGGAGGAGCCGGAATACAGAAGGGTGGATCAAAATGAAAAGGAGTGCTTTGCGGATGAGCGCAGCCCTTCCGGGAAATTGGAAGAATTGTTCGCTCGGGTTATCATAAATGTGCAGGCGCTGAGTTTTATCAGGGGCCGCCCCGTCGCCAGAACATATCTGATAATCGGCGAGACGCAAAACTTAACGCCAAAGCAAGCAAATGGCATCATTACCAGGGCCGGCGTCGGCACCAAAGTGATTCTTCTGGAGTATCTGAACCAGATTGATCACCCTTTGCCGGACGAACGCACAAATGGGCTAAGCTATGCGGCTTAGAAAATGAAGGGAAGCCCCTCTATACTACCAAATAACCTTGTCGGCGGATGAATGTGAGCGTTCCGTTTTGGCAATGGATGCGATTAAAAGAATGTAAATACAGAAGAAACTATGGAAAGTTTTCATATTTTCTCAAAATCAAAACGCTAAACTGCGGAAAAAGTTTCAGGAGATTAAAGTGAGATATCGGATATTTCAAAATACAAAGTGACCGACCTTGCCCACTACGAACTTGAAGCATCGGAACAGAATTTTACCGATCCTGTCCCCGATTATTATCGGAAGCCACCATCCTGTCCCCCATATATAAAGATGCCCGGCTCGGACATTCTGTTTATTCGCATGGAAAACCTTGTCTTGCAGCAGGCCTCCTCCCCTCCGTTTGGAGCCTACCAAGTGGAGGAGTCCTGCATCATCAGCGTGACACGCAATACATATGTCAGCTTTGACACGGAGAAGTTTGAAGACAGCGAGAAGGATTTCATCAGCCGTGTGGCCAAGCTTTTGAAAAAGAGTGATTATCTATCCGTGGTAAGCATAAAAATCAGCCAAAAGATATCTAACGAATTTAAAGGAATGTTGACCCGCTCTATTTTGATGCCTGCCCCCTCAACATGAAATATATTTATCAGCTTGCCGATGACATGTCCGGCGAGAAGATTAGTTCTCTTAGCTATCGGCCTTATCAGTCAAAGTGGCCGGAGGATATCAGCAAAGAGCACAGAATTATAGAGCAGATACAAAAACAAAACAAGTTGCTCTTCTACCCATATGATTCTGTCGAGCCTTTTTTGCGGCTATTGAGCGAAGCTGCGGAGCGCCCGGACGTAACTTCGACCAAAATCGCCACCTACCGGCTGGCTTCCTCATCAAAAACCGCCCATATTTGTGCCGTGCAGCCGAAAACAGCAAAGAGGTCATTGAGCTTATGGATCTGAGGGCACGCTTCGATGAGTCAAACAATATCACCTGGTCAAAGCTATTATAGGACGCTGGCTGCCAGGTGGTCTATGGCATCGAGGACTTCAAATGTCACAGCAAAATATGCCTGATCTCCATGAGGGACAAAGGAAAGCTGAGCTACATCACCCAGCTTGGCACGGGTATTTACAATGAAAAAACCAACGCCATGTACACGGATCTAAGCGTCATAACGGCTTCGGACGCCATCGGCGAAGAAGGCACGGCATTTTCCGCAATATGCTGGTTGACAATCCCGAAGGAGTATATAAGCAGCTGCTTGTAGCGCCTTTCGGTATAAACTCATCCATCTGCGCCTTTATCGATGAGGAGATCGCAAAGGGCAAGGGCGGATACATCTGCATAACGGCCAATTCCATCACAGAACGAGAGGCCATTGACAAGCTGAAAGAAGCTTCCGGAGCGGGAGTGGAAATTCAACTGATTCTCCGGGGCATCTGCTGCATGCTGCCGGGCATTGCCGACCATACGGAAGATGTGCATGTGACAAGCATCGTCGGTTGCTTTCTTGAGCGCGCAAGAATAAACCGCTTCGGGAAGGGCGACGGCGCTAAGCTATACCTTCCATCTGCTGATCTTATGACGAGAAATCTCAACCGGCGCGTGAAAATTGCCTTTACAATCCATAATTTTAAGATAGAAGAGCAACTCAGGTGGATTTTATCCTGCCAGCTGCGGGGCAATTTGAAGGCCGGCTATATGATGCCCGGCGGGCTGTATCGCCGCAAGAAGAGCGATCTGGCATTGGCATATATCAGTCAGCAGGAGTTCATGGAACAGTCCTTTCGCGAGCCAACGCATTATGCTCCTGCTAAGCGCCCCTTGTCAGGCCGCTCTCCGCCTTCTTTCGGTGGTTCTTCGGCGGCATAAGAAGATATGATGCATAGATCAAAATAATTTTAGCGTAAGCGCCATCATTAATAATCCTTTGATAAAACGGCTTTATTTGCGATGCCAGATAACAGCACAAATCGATTTATGATTTATAAGACAATGACTTTTAAGACAATAGAAACGTCAGTAAAACCGCCGCCCAAGCCATAAGCGGAGCTGCTTTTCAATATGCTTTAAAAGCGCTTCTCCCCTGCATTATTCGTCTCCATTTTCTCCATTTTGCAGTGAAGTTAAGATTTCAACCCCCATCACAGTTGCGGGGATTCTATAATTTGGAGGCAAGTTTGACAGTATCACCACCGCAAGCTGATTCTGCTTGTCAAAGCCCAAGTAGCTGTTGAAGTTTGATGTCGCGCCATTATGCCAGACAATCCCGTTTTCAACATCGATCATCCAGCCTGCTCCGACAGAGTCTATCCGTATTCCTATTTTTTCATAGCTTTCGGTGGTTGCGTTGACCTTTGCCAATGCCTCATGCGCTATATTCAAATAATCCGGACTGCCGCTCATATGCAGCTTTGCATAGGCCATCATATCGGTGATGTTTGAAAGCAGCCCTCCGGCCGGCAGATATGCGTCGGATTCCTGCCATTGCCAATAGCCATCCAAATCCCCCTGCCCGTTTGAAACTTTTGTGTTTTCAAGCCCCAGATCCTCTGAAATATATTCGTTCATCAGGTGAATGTAGTCCTTATCATAAGCTTTTTCAAGCACAGCGCCCAAGGCGGCAAATCCAAAATTGGAATACGCAAAGGGATACTCTGCGTCATCCATGCTGATTCTATCCACTCTTTTTAGCAGCATTTCTTTTGATATGCCGGTGAAAGAGTTTCCGACACGCAAAAAGTTAGATATCATTGGCATTTCAAAATAGTATTCTTTGTAGCCTGATGTATGGGTAATCAGCCTGCCGACAGTCGGGTAATAATCCTGGCTGTCAAGATTCAAATAAGCGCCGATAGGCTCGTCAAGGCTCACCAGCCCCTCTCCTACAGCCTTGCACAGCAGCGATGTTGTGAAGGTTTTGGTAATCGATCCAATTTCATAGACATGCTCCTGCGGCGATAGCTTCCGGCCGTCCTCGCCGTAAACATCATAAGCCATAGCGCCATTTTTTATAATGCCTACAGTAATGATGGCATCGCTGTTGCCGCGGGTTGTGTGGGCGAGCATATCCTCAAATGACATGGTGTGCATTGCATTCATTTGGTGCAGCCCGTAAAAATGATAACCGCCAAGAGCCGCCATTGCCGCCAAGACCGCAGCCAGCGTAATAATCCATACTTTCTTCTTTTTCATATCCTTTTTTATCTTTTCATGTTTTCTTCATATTTTCTTCATGTTTGCTTTCATCTAAACGCATGCGCATTATCTTACGAGCTGCCTGATGAAGCCGCAGCCGAAGATGATGTGGCGACCGCAACGGCAATAGCCGTTTGCTGTGCAATTATGATATTTGTGATGCTGGTTGATAATGTCGTGGTCAAAAGCTGATTATTTTCCTCAGCTATATGATCGAAGCAGACCAAGGCCGACGAGAGCATAAGCAGCTCCCGTTTTGTTACGGTCCAGCGCCCAAAGCCTTTTTTCGTCCGCAGCTGCTCATAGGTTTCGATGACATCATTAACCAGCCCATTCAAGTCTGCCGGCAAAATGGAAAGAATCCCCAGAGAGGATAATATGTATTGCCTGTCCATCCTCATATTCCTTTGACGGAATTTATCGGACAAATAGAGCACCCTTCCTTCCACATCGCGATCGCCGGCGCTTAGGGCGAGCACCTGGGCCAAGGCCTGCACGCTGTATCCTGAGCGAAAGTGCGGCTTAAAAGCCCGATAAAACCCTTCTATCCGCATTAGCCCGCTTTCGATTTTCATATCTGAAAGCCCCAGCAATGCGGCAAAAATATAGCTGCTATGCCCTGTAATAAAAGGATGCTGCGCTTTCATGCCGTCATAAAATGCTTTGGCGCGCCTTATCGTCTCATCATACTTTTCCTCGCGCGTATTTTCGGCGATCTGGTAGGCGGCGACGACAAGATAGTCACCTTTCCAGAATCTATACTCCTTCATGCGTTCGTACACAGCCAGCGTTTTATCAAGCTGCGCCTGCTTGTCATCATGCATTGAAAGCAGAGTCGAGAGAGTCACCATCGAATTACTGCGAAAATAAGAAAAAACGCCGGTCTTTGACTTAATGAGATCATGGCTTTCCCGCAGAGCATTTAGGTCGATGCGTTCGTCCTTTCCTGCATAAAGCAAAGCTGCCATCCGTTTGAGCAAAACGTTTTTCCATACAAATGTCCCTTTGAGAGCCTGTACATTGCTCGCAAATAACTCAACTTTTGACTTTAGGCGATGTCCCATATAAAATTCCTCCTTTAAATCAATTCCTCACGCTATCTGACCTTTAATCTATTGCCAAAAAGCCTGTAAGCGACCGCCAGGCAGACAAAACCCAAAAGAATCGATCCCATAATCATGGCCCAAAGAGGAGCATCAAACGCAAGAAAACCTATGTTTTCGGCGGAAAAAAACTCGCCATATAAGATATCCGTATATTCCGCAGGGATGCCTGCCTGCGAAAAGGCATCGCCAAGCACTATCCGCTTCAGCCATATTGCAATATGCGAAAAGGGCAGCAGGGAACCGACCATCTTGGTGCTTTCCCCGAGGTTGCTGTAGGGCAGGTATATTCCACATAGAAAGCCGATGAATGTGCCCAGAACTCCGTTTATGACGCCGATTGCCGTCGATGATTTTACTAAAGTCGTCACAAGCAGCATCAGCGAGCAGGAGATGAGAGAGGATACGAGCAGCACTGCCAAGCTTTTTAAAAGGGTTAATGCCGCTATCCAATAGCCGGTGGATATCCCTATGGCGGCAGCGCTTATCAGCCAAGTAATAATGTTTATAAAAAGGCTGACCAAGAGCCCTGTGATAAAATATGACATTATCAGCTTGTAGCGTTTTACCGGGGTAAGCAAAAAGCTGTCAATCCGCCTGGTTTCAAAATCCTTTGCGATGGTTGAAAAAACTCCCGTTGCAAGTGATACGGAGTTCAGCACCAGAACGCCGGCCATCATTTTAAGGTAGACTATAAAGTTTTTTTCTCCGCTGTTCAGCGTCAAAAGCCCGGCCCCTTCGGCGCTTATAGTGTCCAGAGAGTCTGTGTATATTTTAGCAATAAAAAGAAAGTACAGGGCAACCAATATGAGTGTGCTTAAAAAAGAGAAGAACACTGTGGGCTTATCACGCAGAAAAAGCCGGGTATTTCTCTTTATAAGGGCTATAACCGCATTCATGAAGCGCCTCCGTTACTATGAAATTTTTCTCCCACAACATTCAAAAACACATCGTCCATCGATCCATTGATCGCCTCAAAAAAACGTATATTTTCTTTTGCTTTGAATAAAAAGTCTATTGAGTCGGTCACGCTGAAAAAATCTATGGCATAGGTCGCGCTGCTGTTCCTGTATGCAAGCTTGGATTCCTCCAACCGGCGATCAAAGGCTTCGGCGTCAAAAGGCGTGATAATCAGCCTGTCGGAAGCGTATTTCGACTTGAGCTCGGACGGGCTTCCCTTCACAAGAATCCTTCCTTTGTTGATAATCGCCACCTGATCGGCCCATGCCGTTTCCTCCATATAGTGGGTGGTAAGAAATATGGTCATGCCCTCATTAGCCTTCAGATCGTTTATTATTGCCCAAACATCAGACCGGGTTTTAGGGTCAAGGCCGGTGGTCGGCTCGTCCAGAAACAAAATTTCCGGCCCCGTCAAAAGCGCCCGCGCAATTTCCGCCCTGCGTTTTTGTCCGCCGGACAGTGTTTTATACTGCTGTTTTTGCACATCCTCAAGCGATAAAAGCCGAACAACCTTTTCACAGCGCTCCAATATCTGCCTTTTTTTGTTATGATACAGCGCACTGTATGTCAGTAAATTCTCTTCAACCGTAAGCTGATCATCAAGAACATTGTTTTGAAATACAACGCCGATCTTGTTTTTAAAGGCATAAAAGTCGGACGAGCCATTATACAGAATCTCGCCCTCTTCCTGTTTGAGCAGTCCGATAATCATATTTATCGTCGTCGTTTTTCCTGCACCGTTCTGTCCAAGAAAAGCAAAAAGGCTGCCTTTTTTAACTGAAAATGAAATCCTGTCCACAACGGTCCTTTTCGAAAAGCTTTTCGTCAGGCCTTTTACTTCGATTATATTTTCCAATATGTATCCCTCCCTCGGCGTTTATGCTGCTTTATGTTCGGAATGTGAGCTAATGACGCGCTCCGCTTTTCTAATAGATAAAAAGAAAAATCAGAAACGATATGGTTTGCGCGATGGTAATGCGGGTGACCTGCAATTCATCTGCAATGCCAGGCCATGCACCAGAATACCCTCCAGCTTGTGTATAGATGACTTGCCAAAGATGCTTTGATCAGTGCTATTCAAAGATGCGCAGCGCGAAGCACAGGAGGTAGATAACCAATATGGCTCTTATGGGTTTATGCAATTTATCTTCTTTCATGACCGGCCCCCTAATCATACATGCTATATATTTAAGCGGCGGCCTCGATAATTTCCTGCACATACTCCTTTTTTATAAAGTCGGTCACTCGATCGTATAGCCTCAGCATACCGATTTCATCCGATGTCAGAGGCTTGTTTTTCCGCTGCTTTCTAATTATGATTTTCTTCAACAATGTCATCAGTATTTTATCATAAAACGGCAATGAGGCATAGTCAAAACCGCCTCGCAGATAGAACAATTTGATTCAGGCCGCTACTCGGCGCTCAGGTTTTTGCTTGCCACATCGCTAAAACCGTTTCGCTTTCAGGAGATGCGCCGGTTGCAAATGCAATCAAACGCTTGCCGGTCAGTGCCGGAAGGTTCCTTTTTATCAAAGAAAGTTCATTAATGCCCACTTCATGTAAACGACCGCCAAAGATTATGCAGTCATGCTCGCTCATCATTTTGCGGTGACTTCTTTGCAGGAAAAGATATCAGCGGACAATTCCTACGCGATCCACTCGGCATACTTTTTTGTGAACCCAGTTGGGGATTTATATATAAAAATTGTTTTTATCGAATCACCTTCCTATGTGAAATTTTTGAGCGAGGGGGCATTGGCAGCAACAATATCATACCAAAAAACAACGGCCGAAATAACAATCCCCGTAAGCAGCACCCATAGTATTGTTTTAAGATCATCGGTCTTAAAGAACAATATATATCAAAAATAAGATATAGCGCCTACTTTCCGCCGGCAAAGCAGAGCGCAATGCACAAATAATCCCTCCAATTCCTTGCTTTACGGTCATTCTTCCCCGGCCCTGCTGCGCTCCTTAAAAAATGCCGAGCAACAGGCCCATTACCAGCAGTGCGGCTCCGCAAGATAGAAAGTCCAAACGGAGCAGCAGGAAAGGGCGTACTTCAGGCATTTGTCGACCTTGTGTCCCGTCAAATTTCTTTCAACCGGCAGATACAGCGCCGCTATTGCGCGTATGAAAAATGCAGCATATGGTAAAAACCACCGGCAGCATTCCTTTTTCGGCAAATATGCTCGGCTCCAAAGCTGGGGAGGCCCCGCCCAGAATGAGCATCTGTCCTATCACTCGGCAAGCGGTCGTCAATACGGCGACAAGCAATGGGTTCATAACTCATGGTGCAGTCAAATTGTTAAAGCCTTGGGCAAGCTTTTCGCTGCGGATATTTTTAAAAGCTATCCATCAGGAACGGAAACAAAACCGCAAGTCAACCCCGATGCTGTGAGACTGATTAGGCAGCTTTACGGAATGCCCAGCCCAGCAAGCGCCGTGAGGAATTGGGTTGGGCGCACCCAGCGGCCCGGGCGATACCGTGTATTTAAAAATAATAGATATTATAAAAGCAAGGTCTTGATCTCGCTAAACGCATACAAAGCGGAGCCTTATAAACTAAGCGTCCTGTAAGCGCCAAAGCGCTTTGCCGGGCTTTTTATACAAATTGTTGACCGCAACAGCCTTGCGCTGAGATTCTCAATATTGGATTAAGTTTGGCCCTATGATAAAACTATGATAAAATAAATTTATGCAAGCAGCGAATATCAGACGGCTTTTCCTGTCTATATAAGTAAGGAAACTTTATTTCACAACGAGAGGAGGAGCGCAGTGGAAGACCATGAAATCATAAACCTGTACTGGAATCGCGATGAAGCGGCAATTCGGGAAACAAGCGATAAATACGGCAGGTTCTGTCACAGCCTTGCCATTAATATTCTCTCAGTGACAGAGGATGCCGAGGAATGCGTCAGCGACGCCTACCATAAGGCATGGAACAGCATACCGCCGGAGCGCCCCTATGCCTTTCGCGCCTGGCTCGGCAGGATTGTCCGCAATCTTTCCATAAATCGCTGGCACCATAACCGTGCGCAAAAGCGCTATTCAGGCATTGAAATACTCCTGTCTGAGCTGTCCGATTGTATACCCGATTCTAAAACCACTGAGAAAATATTAGAATCGAAGGCTCTTTCCCAGCATATAAGCGAATGGCTGGATACCCTAACCCATATGGAACGGCTGCTGTTCATTCGCAGATACTGGAATGGCGATCAGCTAAAGCATCTGGCTGCCATCACGGGCGCCTCTCAAAATAAGCTGGCCGGACAAATGTACCGCTTGCGCAGCCGCCTTAAGACCTATTTAACGGAGAAAGGGGTGTCGATATGAGCAAAGAGCGCGAGTTGCGGCTGTTCAATGCCGTCACAAATATTCGCGATGACCTGATAGACCGGGCGCAGTATTCAAAGGCGAATGCCTTACGCCGCAGTTGGAAGCCCTGGGCTGCGATCGCTGCCTGTGCTGTTTTGGCGGTGGGTGCCGCAGCTGTCATGTTACAGCAAAGCTTTCGGCTCCCTGGCGGCAGCAGCGGTGGTGCAGGTGCAGGAGGCAGCGGCCACGCAGATGGCAGCTCTGTATTCATGTCCTATGCGGGTCCGGTATTCCCTCTTACCTTATCCGAGCAGGACAGCGAGATTACGGCAAACCGTCATATTGCCTATGACTTCTCCCTTGCCCGCGAGGACTCGCTGCGGGTATGGGGTGCGCATGTACAGGACAACTATACTCTCTTAAATCATTCGAGTCAACAGCGTGAAGCAAGCCTCCTCTACCCTTTCGCCGGCAGCTTCAATGAGCTTGCAAAGCAAATGCCCACCATCACAGTGGATGGCGAGCTGGTCTCTCCGACGCTGCACCCGGGCGGATATTCGGGCAGCTTCACAGGCGTACACGGCGCGGACGACCCAGAAGGCAGCTCGAACGTTCTGCATCTCGACTCCTGGGAAGGGTACAAAGCGCTTTTAGAAAGCGGAGGCTATCAAGCGAAGGCTTTGGCGGATTACCCAAGCCTCGGCCAGCAGGTGACGGTGTACAGCTTCACGGATTTTGAAGCCCCCCTCGATGAGTTCAACGCCGCGTCCCAGGCGATAACCTTTACAATCAACCCCGAGAAAACCACGATTTTGCTCTACGGCTTCAACGGCGGCGAATATGGCGCTGAAGGGCAGCGGCGGTTCAGCTACTTTGTACCGAACGAAACCCGCAGAGAGAGCAGCGAGAAATATATTGTAGTGCTTGGCGATGATATCGGAGAATATGCCTTGCAGGGCTATAAAAACGGGGCCATCGAAAAAGGCAATGAGCTGGATGGTGTTTCGGCAAGCGTTACAAGGACAGAACGGATTTTATCCGATGTGCTGGGCGATATTGTGAAGAACTTCATTTTAGTGTATGATGATGGCAAAGGGCTTGCCGTGTCTGACGGGATGTTTCTTGGCGCGGTATCTGAGTTCATGCTGGAGTACGGTCTGCTCTCCGGCTCTGTCCGCGACCGCTATGATACAGCGATGCTTGAGGATATGATCTCCGAGACGAAAAACCTTGACCGCATATTTTATCTGGAATTTCCTGTTACCATCCCCGCCGGAAGGAGTGCTTCGGTCATGGCATCTATGCACAAACAGCCAAGCTACGACTTCCATTGCACCGGCTCAGACAATGTGGGCGTTCAGGGGTATGACATGGTAACCCGAATTGGGAGCAATCTGTATTTTGATGCAGTCACTGCGGAAATAACGAATATAGATGAAATTGAAATCGTCCGACAGAACTTTGGGTTTGATACTGCATCCGGAGTAACAAAAGTTTCCATTGATCCCACAATAGAGCATTATTATTTGGAAATAAAGTAGGAGATGCTTAAAATGAAAGCAAAACAGCCTCTATATGTACTGATACTTATTCTTGCATTAGTCCTGTGCCTTTCGGCATGTACCGATGATAAGGATGAGCCTCGAACGGAAAAACCCGTAATCTATCTATATCCTGAAGAGAAAAAAGATATTAGTGTTAAACTTGATTTCAATGGGGAACTCTTTGTTACATACCCCAGCTATCACGATGGCTGGAATGTAACGGCATATCCTGATGGAACAATTATAAACAAAGCTGATAATGAGGAATATTCCTATTTGTTTTGGGATGGAAATTCTGATGTCGTCTATGATTTTACTACCGGCTTTGTTGTAAAAGGCGAGGATACAGAGCAGTTTCTCAAGGAGAAATTAAAATTCATGGGGCTTACTCCAAAGGAATATAATGAATTTATCGTTTATTGGCTGCCTAAAATGATTGATAACCCCTATAATTTGATTTCATTTCAGCAAGAAGCATATACCGATCATGCTGTTTTAGAAATTACACCCAAGCCCGATAGCTTGCTAAGAGTTTTCATGGCCTTTAAGCCGCTTGAGCATGAAACGGACATACCGGAGCAAAAACTCGAGCCGTTTACCAGAGAGGGATTTGCCGTCATAGAATGGGGCGGCAGCCAAGTGATAGACTGAGTATTGTGCCTTTGAATAATCAAACGGACGGCACTTTCTCATCGTATGCCGGAGATCATCCGCAGAACTCCTGCATAGAAGTCTGCTTCCATTAGCGCAGCTTCCAAACAGGATCTTTGATGACCTTCGAATTTTACCCATTATTTAATAGACTTTTGCTTATGACAAAATGCAACAAACCACAAGCATTCTCGCCTGTGGTTTGTTTTTTTGGTGGAGACGAGGGGGATCGAACCCCTGACCTTCTGAATGCCATTCAGACGCGCTCCCAGCTGCGCCACGCCCCCATGTTAAATTTTACCCCCAAATTGGGACTAATAAAACTGCGTAACCCCTTGTTTTATAAGGGTTGCGGCGGCTTTGTCATTGTGCGAGCAATGAAAAACCAGCGCAAAATTTTTTGTGTTTTTGGGATTTTATGGGGCTGCACACCGGTTAGCTTGCCCCCAGCTGAGCTAATCCCCATTTGTCGGGAGGCATGAAACTTGGATGATGCCGCCATAGTCTCCCATGCCCGGATATAATACCATAATGGTAAAACAAATGCAAGCCTTTTTTGCTTAACTAATATTTTCTCAACAAAAAACGAAGCCGGAAACATTACCTGCATTACTCCGGCTTCATCAAAGACCTCACTTGTTTGGATAGAGCCTATTCCTTTATTGCGCCTATCATTATGCCCTGCACAAAATACTTCTGAAGGAAAGGATAGACGCAGAGTATGGGCGCCACAACCACCATTATCGTGGCATACTTGGTTTTTATGTTCTGCATCGCCATTTCCATAGTGTCCTCGCCGCCCTCGGCAAGAAGCTGCTCGTTTTGCACCAACAGGCGCACAAGATACATCTGCAAGGGCTGCAGCTTCTGATTTGGCAGGTATAAAAGAGCGTTGAAGTAGGTGTTCCAATGGCCTACCGCATAGAATAATATCAGCACAGCGATAATCGGCATTGAAAGCGGCAGTATTATCTTCGAAAGTATCGTCACATCGTTTGCGCCGTCGATTGATGCCGATTCCGACATTGAGTCCGGTATGCCGGCAAAAAATGTCCGCGCTAAAATCATATTATAAACCTGTATTGCCCCTGGCAAAATCAGCGCCCAGCGGGTGTTATACAGGTTTAAGGCCCTCACCAGCAAGAAGTTGGGAATCATACCTCCGCTGACAAGCATCGTAAATGTCACGAAAAGAGCGATCTTGTTGCGGCCCCAAAAGCGCTTTTGAGAAAGAGGATATGCCAGCATCACTGTAAGCACAACATTCAGTGTCGTTCCCGCAACCGTGTATATGATGGTGTTCTTATATGCAGTGAATATGCCGGTGGAAGGGTTCAGCACGCGCCTGTACGACTCAATGTTGAAGCCTATCGGATAGAGATAGACCTCTTTTTTCATGACGGCCATCGAGTCGGAAAAGGACATGCACACCACATACCAAATGGGATACAAGGTTATTATAAGAGCAATCAGCATTATAAAAATCACAAAGATATAGAAAATGCGGTCGCCTGCGCTTTCGCGGATATTTTTACGTATGGGTTTTTTAATCACTTCAATCATCTTCTCCCCCCCTTACCACAGCGAAATGTCGGACATACGCCGGCTGATGAAGTTCACAACGCTGATGAGCATCAGGTTGATCACCGAGTTGAATACGGAGATCGCCGTTGAGAAGCTATACTGGGCGTCCTGTATGCCCTTGCGGTAAACATAGGTCGAGATTACGTCGCTGGTTGTGTATGTCGCAGGGTTTTGCAGCAGGTTAACCTTTTCAAAACCTATGTTCATCATTCTGCCAAATTGCAGTATCAGCAGTATTATCGCCGTGGGCATTATGCAGGGCAGCGTTATGCGCATCATTATCTGTAAACGGGATGCACCGTCAATCCTTGCCGCTTCATACATCTGCGGATCAACAGCGGATATCGCCGAAAGATATATGATCGAGTTATAGCCGAAGTTCTGCCATATTCCAGAAGCGACATATATCGTTCGGAAATATTTGGGCTGATTGAGAAAGGTGATTGATTCCTTGCCCATTTTGTTAAGCAAAATATTGAAAATGCCCTCGTAGGGGTTTAAAAAGGATTGGATCAGCCCCACTATAACCACCGTTGAAAGAAAATGGGGCATGTAGCTTACCGTCTGAACCGTCCTTTTAAACAGTCCGGCCTTGACTTCGTTCAGCAAAAGAGCAAAAACAATCGGCACAGGAAACCCCCAGAGCAGGTTGTACACATTTATTACTATAGTATTTCTGACCAGGCGGTAGAAATATGGCGAATTGAAGAACTCTTTGAAATATCTGAACCCCACCCAGGGGCTCGCCCATATGCCCATCCTGGGGCGATAGTCCTTAAAAGCAATGATGATTCCGCCTAGGGGTATGTAACAAAAAATCACAAAATACACAAGGCCGGGCAAAACCAGCGCCCACAAAAACCGATCCTGCCACATATGGAACAGTGCACGCTGTAAAAAGTTACCGTCTTTGCGCAGCATGGCCTGCCCTGTGTTGATCGTGCTTTGCGTTTGGCTCATGCGTTGTCCTCCCTTCAGTGCTTCTCTCTAAAATAAGGAGCCGGGGCTTTCGCGCCTTTCGTTTTTTTCTCACGCGTCTTTTAAAAAATATAGCCCCGGCCCGCCGGCCTGGATTATCTCAGGCCGCTCCTGTATGGTTTAGTAAAACCGTATCGGATGCTTGGACCAACTGTGAAGTTGCGGCGAATCAATAGTTGTCTGCCAGTGCGTTCAGATCCATGCCGGCGGCATCATACTGCTGCTGGCGGATATCTATGCAGGTCTGCAAGCCAAAGCTGTACAGATCAGAGACAAACTTATCGAACTCGCCGGCAATGTCCATGTCTGTGGTGATCGCCTTGGCGCAGAACTCCTCGACAAAGGTTTCAATATCAGGCAGATATCTGGCCAGCTCGGAATCCTGCTCCTCGGTCATCAGCGTGGCTATCGGGAAGCCTGTGTAAATGTAGGGCTGATAGCGAGCGGCAGCTTCTTTTTGTATCTCATTCTTTGAGATGGTTCCCAGGGGGTTGAAGCGGCTCATGCCATAGAGCGAACGGTTCCAAGGCGTGGTGGGCATGGCTCCCAAGGAGCGCAGCGCAGCGTTGACACCCAGGCCGTCGGGGTTATCAACTATGTAATCGGTGAAAACCGGCTCGCCGTCTATCCACTCCCAAGAGAGGCCTTCTATTCCCATGGACTGGGCAAGCGCGCCTTCGTCAGAGCCGTAGATATAGTCGATAAACTTAAACTTATATTCAAAGTCTTCGTCCACAGAGTCAATCGTGAAGCCGTACTGCTTTGAAGCGGGGCCATACATCGGCACACCCATCTTGTATTCATCGGATGCCACAGGCGGGTTGGCAACCACAAACTGGTCTTCTATTCCTGCGCCTTCAAGGGCCTTGTTAAAAGTCGCCACCTTGTTCAGGAAGCCCATGTAGGAGAAGCCTGTGCCGTTGGTCACACGGGTCAGCCGGATGTCGTCCGTAAGATCCAGGAACTCCTTGTCCAGCAGGCCTTCCTTGTAGCACTTTTGCAGGAACTCCAGCACTTCCACCAGCCTGGGGTCGGTGTAGTCATAAACGACTTTGCCGTCATCGTCCACAGCCCAGCCGTTCTGAGCGCCATACAGGTGCAGATTCCATGCCAGGGCAACGTCCTTCCAGGCATCAACCCACATCATGCCAATGACGCTGCTATCCTGATGATAAAGCTCTTTGCAGGCCTGATACCAGTCGTCGATGGTGTTAAGCTCCGAAACGCCCGTTGAGGCCAGCATTTCCTCGCGGTACATCCACACATAGGGATCGGCGGCGTTGGTGCCGGCAAAGTCGTCAGCAAAGAAATAAATCCTGCCGTCGGGGCCTTGCATATATGGCAGTATCGCATCATTGCCCTGCTCATACAGGAAGTAATGGGTGTAATATCCCCATTTATCCATGTAATCAGTAAGGTCGATGATAAGGCCATCGTTCACATACTTCATCTGGTTAAAGGTAAGGCAGATCAAATCCGGCAGATCGACGCCGGCGGCAAGGCGGGTCTGCATGACGGTTTTATATTCAGCGGAGGGAGTGGTGTCCCACTCGATCTTCATCCCCGTGCTTTCCTCAAGCTGCTGCCACACAGGTAATCCGCTTGAATATTGATAGCCAGTCAGATAGTTTTCATAGACTCCCAAGCTAATGGTCTGCCCTTGGGCAAAGGGAAGGCTGTAAAAGGCCGGGCCGCTTCCGTCGCCGCCGTCCGCATCAGCCGCGCCCCCTGCCGCATCAGAGCCACCTGACCCTGCTGCTCCCCCCTCTCCGCCGGTGCCGCCCGCACAGGCCGACAGCAGCATCACAAGAGTCAGTAGCAATGCCAGAACGCTGACATGCATTTTCTTCATAGAACCATACCTCCTTAAATTTCTCTAAACACACAAAGGTGATATAGACAAACAGGGCTCTACTTTGCTTACTGCGGGGATAGATATATTAAAAAACAAATATGCCTATGCCGCAATAAACATCCGCAGATCTAAACATCCGCAGATCGGTTAATTAATGCCGTTATAAGTTTCTTGGTTGATTAAACGCAAAATTATTTTATTTTATAAAAGGTTCTCTTTGACTGTTATTGTATCTATAGCCATTCATTTTGTCAATACTTTTTAAACCTGAATATGAAATGCTTTCAGGGCCGCCCATGCAATCGATAAAAATAAAAAAAGGCCGGCATATTTCTTATGTGCCAGCCTTGTGATTGCGCTTCAATCTACACAGCAATATTATAATTTTTCCCTCTCCCCGCTGATCGCTCAGCGATCAATCTTCCCATGCAAGCCCATTGATGGCACAGCACAGCTTGTATCTTTCACTGTCAAATGCATCATCGCCATATGACCTTAGGAAAGTTTCTCTATATTTATCCATCTTAAGATTATATTCCAGCGACCAAATCGCCCACAGCAGATCATGATGACGGTCGCCCATGCCGCCGCCCTCAAAGTCGATGAAGCCGCTAAAATCAAAATCGCGCAGTATTATATTGGGAAGGCAGGCATCACCGTGGATGATTGTGTCCTCCACCAGCTTATCCGCATTGGCTTTGATAAAATTATATGCATCTTCAGGGCCTGAAAAACCCGCGGATTTAATCATCCACCGGTTACAGCGCCCGCTCTTAAGCCCTGCAATAGCGGCCGGTATCAGCGAAGAAGTGGCTTTATTGAAGGGGCATGCCTCAGTGGGCGAATCATGCAGCCTTCTGAGGTTTTCACTGATAATTTTAACCATCGCCTCAGGGCAATCCAGATATTTGCTTGCGCTGCATGGCTCACCCTGGACCTTTTCCATCAAGAAGAAATCCCCATCCCCGCTTACATATTGAAGCACGCGGGCAGTAAAGCCCAGCTTGCTCAAATGCCGCATCATCAGCGCCTCCTGCTCCAGCGCACCCCTTGCTCCGATTTTAAGAAAATAGCCGTCGTCCTTATCCAGAAAATATGTTTTTGCCCTTTTGCTGGAAGAATAATCGAAAACTCTGCTGCCTTCTATATACGGCAATATTTCAGCCGGAAAAAGTTTTGCTTCAATTATTATTTCATTCATGTCCTCGCCACGCAAATTGAAAATAAATATGATGGGCACGCCGATATCTGTTTTACATCCGCCCAAATTGCAGCGGTGGTCTACCCTCGGATGACTGCCTTCCGGTGAATCGTTAGGGGCCAAAGCTCGCCGGTATTCCCGCGGCATTCATAGCGCGATGACTTGAATCAGGCGAGCCCCTGGAAATAACAAAGCGCCCTAAATCATACCCCTTCTTCAAAAGTCTCCTTACGGGACCAAAAATCGTTAAACACCAAGTAGCTTTCTTTCATTTTTTCTCTGAGGTCGCAGCCGAAGGGACAGGCTGCAACGCAGCTGCCGCAGCCGGTGCAGCTTGGAATTTTGGATACTTGCTGATGCCATGACTCTGTCAGATATTTGCTCGGCGGATTCCTGTATAAAAAGTCGCCTATCCTGCCCATATATCCCGGACGAATGCCCTGAGGGCAGGCGGGCAGGCAGCGCTCGCATCCGCGGCAAAACAGGCGCTGATACCGCTCCCTCCCCTCCTCAATTCGAATCGCCATGTATGCGTCAAGCGGCGGCGGGTTTTCCTCCAGCTCCAGCAAAATCTCCAGCTCTGAGCGGCGCTGTATGCCGTAGATCGGCACCACGTTTTCCTTTTGCCGAAAATAAAGAAAAGTCAAAGCTGCATCTCGAATCATTCCGCCTGCAAAGGGCTTCATGGCGATCAAGCCGATGTTTTCCTTAGCGCAGTATTCGATCAGATCGTCATCCTTGCCTGAAGAAAGATAACAAAGAGGATATTGAATTGTATCGAACAAGCCGCTTTTGGCCGCATCTAACGCTCTGTACAGGTCATGGGATGTAAAGCCGATATGGCCCACATAGCCTTTTTCCCGCGCATCCCTAAGGGCAGCGAAGGTATCGTCCCTTGCATTGCCATCAGGCAGTTCTTTGGGGTTATGAAGCTGAATTATGTCAATATAATCTGTTTTCAAATCGCGCATGCTCTGCTCAATGTGAGCCGTCGCATCGTCATATCCTTGGACCGACGCTTTTGTGGCTATGACAACTTGATGGCGCACGCCCTCCAAGGCTATGCCCAGCTTCGCTTCACTTTGAGAGTAATTGTCCGACGTGTCAAAAAACGTGATGCCGCCATCGTATGCACTTTTTACAAGGCGCACAGCTTCCGGCGTTGACAACCTTTGCAAGGGCACCGTTCCCATAGCGGTTTTTGATACGGTCAGGTTAGTCTTTCCAAGCTTAACATACTTCATGAGGTCGCTCCTTTGTGCTGCTTTTATCGGCATCCTGCTATTTTTAAGATCAAACAACATTTTTAGTTGATCAACCATTTGCAATACACGCTATTCAAAATTCTTTTAATAGACTACATATATACAATACAAGCTCTTCAGAAACATAATAAGGCAAAAAATTGTTGCTGTGTTAATTATACCACGCTTAAACGCAGCATACAAGGAAGGCTAGATGCACCAAAAAATAGCCGCCAGGCAAGCGGCTTTTCACTGGAATAAATTATCCATTTATTTTTACAGGAATATGCCCAGGCTTTGCGCCTGTCGCGCTTAACATAAGAAAAACCGCTATAATTAGCGGCTTTTCTTTCTGTTGGTGGAGGAGGGCGGATTCGAACCACCGAAGTCGTAGACAACAGATTTACAGTCTGCTCCCTTTGGCCGCTCGGGAACTCCTCCACGATATTGAGAAAATGGAGCTGGTGAGGGGACTTGAACCCTTAACCTGCTGATTACAAATCAGCTGCTCTGCCAATTGAGCTACACCAGCATCTCACTGTCCGTGCCCAAAATTGAGATGGCGACCCGGAAGGGACTCGAACCCTCGACATCCAGCGTGACAGGCTGGCATTCTAACCAACTGAACTACCGGGCCGCATAAAACACTGATCAAGTCCGCTTCAGCGCTTCACCTGTGGGAAGGTGGAAATGGTGGGCCTTCAGGGACTCGAACCCCGGACCAATCGGTTATGAGCCGACCGCTCTGACCAACTGAGCTAAAGGCCCGCAATCATCTGTGCCATCTGAGCCGGCGATACCGCCATGCTCAGCGCAGCCGCAAAAATCCTGCGAAAAAAGTGGTGACCCCTAGGGGAATCGAACCCCTGTTACCGCCGTGAAAGGGCGATGTCTTAACCGCTTGACCAAGGGGCCATAAAATGCCTGATCATCACTGCCGCTGATGCAGCCTAAGTCCATAATGGTCGGGGTGAGAGGATTCGAACCTCCGGCCCCATGCTCCCAAAGCACGTACGCTACCAGACTGCGCCACACCCCGTTATCCATGCGAATGGCTTATGGATTCGCAAGCGACGGGTTGAATTATACACTGTTTCCGGTGGAGTTGTCAAGTGCTTTTATCAAATTATTATGTTTTTTAGCAATAATTTAATTTTTATGAGAAAATAGCCATTTATAGGCCGTAAAGGCTTTTCCTTATACAGCCTTCAAGCTGGCCCATGCCCCGATTTTCTCTTATATTATCGCTGTAGCACTCCCCTAAAAGCCGTAAAATCCGCTCCTTCATGCCCGGAAGGCGTGCATCCATCAGCAGCCTTATCAAGGCCTTTTCCTTTGGCGTAGGCTCCCTGGGCGGCCCCTCCCTGCCTTTTATCAGGCGCATATATGTCATAAGCCGCAGCTCCTCCTCCCCCGCGCCGCAGCCAATCCCAGGGATCTCAAGCTCTCTCCATGCCCTCGCAGCTTCTTCATATATGCCGTCACAAAGCCGAACATATTCCCGACGCCCGTCCCCATAATATAGGCAGAAGTGACCCTTCTCGTAGGGGTAGGGCATCACATATGCGCTTTTTGCGCCGCTTTTCAGATGTCTTTGTTTTTCCTTTTGCAGAAAAAAGTCCATCGGCGCGCTATTTAACTTTTATATCCATGCTGAACATATACTCAAAGCTCTGGCCGCCGTCCATGTCCAGTATGTAATCAAGCCTCACCTGGCCGCCCTTTGCGTCCATCTTGTGGTAGACGCTGTTGCCGTAAACCGACATCGATATCGCCCCAAAGGGCGTATTATAATGGGAAAACGACCGCTTGCCCTTTTCAAAGTGCATTGTCACATTGGCATCGCCCGCCCGCACCATGCTGACGCTGTTCTCGCGCAGCTCTATGCTGGTGCTGTTGCCGGCCATGCCTGAAAGCTCGCTTTCGTCATATTGAAGCAGGACTCGGTCATCGTGGTATGTCACGTCGCCCTCGGTGATCAGCTCCACCACATTCTCTTCGCCAAAAAAGTCTTTTTGAACTCCTTTTATCGAGAAGGTTGCCTTTTCCTTCCTGCCATTGTCCATATCTTTTTCTTTTTTTTCTTCTCTTTTTTTCATCAAACATTTCCCCTTAATATATCCATGGCTCGTCCGGGATTTTCCGCAGCAAAGACATAGCTGCCCGAAACCAGCACATTTGCCCCGGCCTGGCGGACAAGATGCGCCGTCTCGCCGTTTACGCCGCCGTCCACCTGCAGCTCGATATCCTTGCCAAAAGCATCGATAATGGCTCTTGCATCGGCAATCTTGCGCAGCGTGGCAGGGATAAGCTTCTGCCCGCCGTAGCCGGGGTTCACAGTCATGATCAGCAGCAGGTCGATGTCGTCCAGCACATATTTCGCATATTCCAGGGGCGTCGCCGGGTTCAGCGCAAGGCCCGCCTTAAGCCCCGCGTCTTTCACAAGCCTTATAACTCTTTGAAGATGAATGGTCGCCTCTGCGTGCACCGTTATTATGTCCGCGCCGGCCTTTATGAAGTCCTCAATATGATGCTCGGGGTTTTGAACCATCAGGTGGACATCGAAGGGTATCTGCGCCTTTTCCCTAAGGGAGGCGATCACATCCGAGCCAAATGAAATCTTCGGCACAAATGAGCCGTCCATCACATCTAGGTGGATATAATCAGCGCCGAAGTCCTGCATTCTTTTTGTGTCAATGCCCATGGCGGAATAGTCGCTTGAAAGCATCGACGGCGATATTTTTATTCTTCCCATTTTCTCATCTTTGCTCTTATCAAAAAAACCGGTCATTTTTCTGTTTCTCCATTATATATTCATATTCAGCGCCCAAATCAATTGTAGCGCCGGTCCCATTTCTCTTTAACTTCCTGAAAAATCATGGCGTAGCGCTCCATGCGCTCCATGGAAAGCTCTCCCCTTTCGGCCGCCTCTTTCACAGAGCAGCCGGGCTCGCTGATATGGTTGCAGCCGGGAAAGCGGCAGCCTTCGCTGTGGGCGTCAAACTCAGGGTAGTAGTTTTTAAGCTCAAGGGGATCGAACATGTCCATCTCCAGCAGGCTGAAGCCGGGCGTGTCGCTGACCCACGAATCTTCCCCTAATTGGAGCAGTTCCACATGGCGGGTGGTGTGCTTACCCCTTTGAATGCGGCTGACATCCCCCGTTTCGATGCTGAAGCCATGGCCCAATGAGTTGAGTATGGATGACTTGCCCACGCCTGATTGCCCCGCATATGCCGAGATATGGCCCTTCATTCTGTCCTTCAAGGCGTGAACACCCTCGCCGCTCACCGCGCTGACGCAAAAAACCTCATATCCGGACTTTTCATACTGTGCGGCAATCGCGGCGGAATCGCCCAAGTCAATCTTGTTTATGACCACCACCGCCTCAGCCCGGGACATCCTTGAGTATACAAGCAGCTTATCCACCAGCATGAGATCCGGCTCCGGCATGGCGCTGGCCATCACCGCCAGCAAAAGGCTGATATTTGCCACCGCAGGCCGCACAAGGCTGTTCCTTCGGGGATGAATCCGCCCGATGACGCCAAAGTCATCCCCCGGCGCAGCGGGAGTGAAGTCCACCCTGTCGCCGATCACCGGCTTTTGCATGTTCTTTCTGAACCTGCCGCGGGCCTTGGCAGGGTAGTACTCCCCTTCGCAGTAAACAGTATACAGCCCGCCCACGCCCTTTACCAGCAGCCCCGTCCTCGCGCCCGGCACAAGCGGCTCATTTTGGGCGAAGCTCATTGGCCGGCCTCCGTAAAATCAACCTGAATGCTATGCACCCTGGTGTTATTAACATAGACAATCAACTCCTCGCTTTCACCCGTCTGCGATTCAAGCTCCACCGTGTAGTTCTTTTCGCCCGCGGGAAGCTCCTCTCGCAGCATCTCCTTTGAATCGGCGCCGACATTGCGGTAAACGATGACAGTGGCCCCGCCGGAGGGTATCGTCACCTGAAACTCTATCTTCTGGGACTCATACACCGGCAGCTTTGATGACACCACCACATCCACCGGCGTGCCCTCCATGGCGATATCTCCGAAGTCCGGCGACTGGCTGACCACCAGCCCCTCCGGAACATCGCTGTATTCGGCATATTCAACATTCCCCAGAGCGAAGCCCATGGCCTTCAGCGCAATATGCGCCGATTCAAGCGTCAGCCCCACCACCTTTGGAACGTCCTCCTCCTGCAAGGGCCTGAACACATAGACTATCACCTTATCGCCATTCTTCGCTGTGACGCCCGCCTCCGGGCTCTGCATGAATATCTCGCCCTCAGCGTAGCCCTCAGCGGTGTGGCTTTGGATCACCTCGCCCACCGAAAGCCCCTGTTCATAGAGCATCTCATCGGCCTCCTCGACGGTTTTGCCGCTCAGATCCGCCGCCTGGACGCTCTCCGGTCCTTTGCTTATCTCCAAAATCACCCTTTTGCCCGACATGAACTGTGAGACCACAGTGCCTCTTGCCGCATCATTTGAAAACACGTCTATAAGGCCGTTATCAAGGCCCTGTTCGGCCAGATACTCCACCGCCTGCTCCATCTTCATGCCCGTAAGGTCATCCAACGCGGACTTGCTTATGACATTTCTCCATAATGAAAAACTTGCCATCACCACCAGCACTATTGCCACCGCGGTAAGGGCCGTCAAAACAGCAATCCTCCGCTTTCTTCTGGCGCGAAGATATGTGTCGTATTCGTCCTCAAACTCCTGAGAATCGCCCGTATCATCCTCGCCGCCGGATAGCTTGGGCTTCTTTCTGCGTCCTGAGACATGTGCAGGCAGAGGATCATCCCGCTGCTGGGGGGTATTATCGTTCGGGCTGTTTGCGGAGGGCAGATCGTCATCCTTAAGAACCACATAGCCGCCCTCGGGGTGAGTTAAAACCATTGAAAGATCCAGCTCCATGGCTATGGCGGATCTATATCTGTTATCGCTTTTTTTACGCAGCGCCTTTAAAATGACATCATTCAGCGCGGGGGGAATGTCCGAGTTTAAGCTTCTTGGCGGCTGTGGCGCTTCCTGTATGTGCTTAAGTGCGATTGCCACAGGAACATCGCCGTCGAAGGGAAGCCTGCCGGTTACCATCTCATATATAACGATTCCCAGAGAGTATATGTCGCTTTTTTCGTCGGCCACCTCGCCCTTTGCCTGTTCGGGGGAGAAATAATGCACCGAGCCCAATATTCCGTCATCGCTGGCGGTAACCGTCGATGAATTCGTCGCCCTTGCTATTCCAAAATCCGCTACCTTGATAATGCCCCGCTTATCCACCATTATATTCTGGGATTTTATATCCCTGTGGACGATGTGGCAGCGGTGGGCGTGCTCCAAAGCGCGGGAAATCTGTATTGCATAGTCAACGGCGCGGCTTACAGGAATGGCTCCTCCCCGCTCGACCATATCCTTTATGGTCACGCCGTCCACAAACTCCATCACTATGAACTTAATGTTGTTCTGCTCGCCCACGTCCATCACTTTGATGATATTCGGGTGGAGCATCGTCTGGGCGGCGATGGCCTCCCTCTGGAAGCGCCGCACGAACTCAATATCTGAATTATACTCCTGCTTAAGCATCTTTATCGCAACCGTAGCACCGGTATTAACATCCCTTGCCCGGTAAACTATGGCCATGCCGCCGGTGCCGATAAGCTCTTCCAGCTCATAGCGCTCCAAAAGGATCATGCCTCTCATACTCATCTGAGATCACCATCCTCCACCGCTATCACTATCACAGTGATATTGTCATGGCCGCCCCGTGCCAAGGCCATCTGTAGCAATACTTGGGCGATTTCCTCCACATTCCCCCGGGAAAGCAGCAAATCCTCCAGCTCCTTGTCGGCCACATGGTTAGTCAGCCCGTCCGAACAGATGACAATATAATCGTCCTTCTTAAGGCGGACCTGCTCCGTGTCCGTGCGAAGGGAGGAATCCGTCCCCAGCGCCCTTGTGATGACATTCTTGCGGGGGTGGTTTTCCGCCTCCTCCCAGGAAAGCTGACCCATGCGCACCAGTTCTGCAATGTAGGAATGGTCGTTTGTGAGCTGCACCAGCTCATCCCCGCGCAGAACATAGGCCCGGCTGTCCCCCGCATGGCCGATATACATGTCTCCTTCGTATATCATCGCGCAGGTGACAGTGGTGCCCATGCCGGAGTTTTCCGCCTCGTGCTCCGCCCGCTCGAAGACCTCCTTGTTTGTCTCGCTTATCGCTCTGCGAAGAATGAGCTGGCCGTCGTTCATGCTGGTGAAATACTCAGCGCAGCGCTTTTCTATGCCTGAAACCGCCAGGCGGCTGGCAAGCTCGCCGGACTTATGGCCGCCCATGCCGTCAGCCACGATGAACAGATGGTAATTATCAAATTGTTCTGCGATGTAACTGTCCTCGTTCTGCTCCCTTACGAGGCCCACATCGGTCTTGGCGGCGTAAAGCAAGGTCAAACCTCCGTATGAAAAAGTCTCTTGTTTTAATTCCCTTTTGGGTTTTCGCTGTGAGAAGGGATTCTCAAGGGAGCTTCCCTTGAGCAGGGGGAGTGCGAGGGGGACAGAGTCCCCCTCGCCCCCGGGCGGCGTATGGCTGTCGATGAAATCGGCGGCCATACACCGCGCAATAATAAAACCCTCTACGCGTCTGCGGTCAAGATCAAGTCTGCCCCGCTTCCCGCGATATTTTTTACAATGATATCATGGCGGCGCGCGCCCTCCTTGGCCCGCGCTTTTGCGATCTCTTTCAGCACATCAGCGATGAGCTCCTTGGGCACAGCCCGGCTCAAGCGCACCGGAACCGGTCTGTTGGAGTCCTCCATCCGCACGATGGACGTCACCATCCTCACCGGCTGAGAGTATTCTAAAACGCCATAGGTCTCCCCTCTTTTGCAGGCATTCCCCTCCACCATTATTTTACCATTATCTTCCCAAACCTGCAATACGCAGCCCACAGGGCAGGATATGCAAATCATTTCTTTCTTTTCCATCATCTCTTCACCTCAGAAACCGAAACCACGATCTCGCCGTCCGTGCCTTCATTCAATGTAACATCCACTGTTATCATCTCGCCCGGAGTCATTATCATCGCCCGCTTCCTTGCAAGCCTTTCCTCTCCGCAGAAAACCGACAGCTCCGCCGGCTTCACAGCGTTCTTCACCCGCAGGTATAATGTCGCCTTAGTTTCGCCGCTGCCCAGTGAAATCCTGTGGGGAACCACATAGCGCACATTTTCCCCCGGCCTTATGGCTATCTCTTTCTTCGCGGGAGCAAACTTCCCTGCAGCATAATCCGCCGCAGCCTCACCCGCAAGCCGCGCCTCAACGCTCACATTGTCCACCAGATCATGCACATGAAGGACATTTCCGCAGGCGAATATCCCCGCCGCAGATGTCTGGCGGCTGCCATCCACCAGCGCGCCTCCTGTCACAGGGTCCATGGCGATGCCCGCCTCCTGCGTCAGCTCATTTTCCGGCAGAAGCCCCACCGACAGCAGCAGCGTATCGCAGGCAACGAACCGCTCCGTGCCGGCGACAGGAACGCGATTTTCATCAACCTTTGCTATCGTCACTCCCTCAAGCCGCTCTTTGCCGTGGATGCGAACCACTGTAGTGTTAAAGTGAAGGGGGATTTCGTTGTCATCAAGGCATTGGGCAATGTTCCTGCCCAGACCCGATGAATAAGGCATGATCTCGCAGACCATCTCCACCTTCGCTCCCTCCCAGGTCATTCGCCTGGCCATAATCAGGCCGATATCACCCGAGCCCAGTATAACCACCCGTTTTCCGGGCATGTAGCCATCCATGTTCACCAGCCTTTGTGCGCAGCCGGCGGTATAAATGCCCGCTGGCCTGCTTCCGGCGATGTTCAAAGCGCCCCTCGTCCTCTCGCGGCAACCCATGGCCAGAATGACTGCCTTGGCTTCAATGGCGATCATGCCTTTTTCGGCGCTGACCGCTTTTATCTTCTTTCGTCCTTCATAATCGCCCACGGAAAGGGCCATCGTATCCGTCAGCACATCGATATCCGTCTTAAGAACTTGGTCGGCAAAGCGGCCGGCATATTCGGGCCCCGTCAGCTCCTCGCCGAAATAGTGCAGGCCAAAGCCGTTATGTATGCACTGCTGGAGTATCCCCCCCAGTTTTTTATCCCTTTCGATCAGGATTACTTTTGCGCCCTTTTCATGGGCAAAAATCGCCGCAGCCAGACCAGCCGGGCCGCCGCCTATTACCGCCACGTCGCAGTTAATTTCGGCCGCGAAATCCTTTTTTACAGCTTTTTTATCCGCCATTTCAATTCCCCTCCTTGATCAGGCCCGTCAGCATGTACGAATCCCCGCCGAACTTCGTCACCTTCTCCATGGGCATTCCCGCCTCTCGGGAGATGATCTCCATCACTTTGGGCGAACAGAAGCCCCCCTGACAGCGGCCCATTCCCGCCCGGCAGCGCAGCTTCACGCCATCCACAGACCTCGCCCCCCGCCTTACCGCCTCCACGATCTCCGCCTCGGTGATCGTTTCACAGCGGCAAATCACCCTGCCGTAGAGCGGGTTTCCCGCGATGGCTTCACTGCGCTCATCATCGCTCATGTCGGCAAAGCGCCTTATGCGGCCCCTTTTAGGGTTGTAATTCTCCTTAAACTCCATCTTAAGGCCGGATTTTTCCAGAATTTCCACTATATGTTCCGCGAAGGCAGGCGCCGCAGTGAGCCCCGGCGAGCAAATGCCCGCGCAATTTATGAAAAACGGGTCGGCCTTGGAGGCGCCTATCACGAAATCGCCTGTGTCGGAAATGGCCCTGATGCCTGTGAAGGAGGTTATCACTTTGTTCATGGGGATTTCAGGCATGCTTATCTTCGCCATTTTGGACAGCTCGGCCATTCCCAGGGCGGTGGTAGTGGTGTCGTCCCTCTGGTCGCTGTCACGGGCGGTGGGGCCGGCGAATATGTTGCCGTCCACGGTTGGGCTGACCAAAATCCCCTTTCCCATCTTTGACGGCGTCTGGAATATGACCCTTTTCGCCATGTGCCCCACAGCCTTGTCCAGCACCATGTATTCCCCCTGGCGGGGCTTTATGTTGAAGGAATCGTCGCCTACCATCCTTGCGATATCATCGGAGTAAAGCCCGGCGGCATTTATTATGAACCTGGCGTTTATGGCTCTGCCATCCCGGGCTAATATACTGAAATGCTTGTCTTTTTTAATGGCTGAAACCCTAAATCCCGTCACTATGTCCACGCCGTTTTCAGCGGCGTTTTCGCAGCAGGCGATGGTCAGTTCAAATGGGCAGGTGATGCCGCCCGTCCTCGCGTAAAGGGCCGACTTCACCTGAGGGTTTATGTGGGGCTCCAGCTCCCGCACCTGATCCCCGCTGATGATTTCAAGCCTCGGCACGCCGTTTTCCCTGCCGGAAGCAAGCAGCCTTTGAAGCTCTCTTTCCTGTTGATCATCGAAGGCCAGCACAAGGCTTCCGCAGCGATCAAGGGGCACGTCCAAATCGGCGCACCAACTGTCATACATGCTGTTTCCCAGAACATTGAAGCGGGCCATCAACGTGCCTGGCCTTCCGTCATAGCCCGCGTGGACGATGGCGCTGTTGGCCTTTGATGTGCCCATCGAAACGTCATCCCTGGCCTCTAGGAGCGCCACTTTTATGTCGCGGAAGGAAAGCAATCTTGCGCAGGCCGCGCCGGATATCCCCGCGCCGATTATCGCCACATCATACATTCTCTCACCCTCATGCCCTTCATTTTTTTCTTTTTTAGCCGTGCTATAAAATGCGGAAACAAAAAACCACAAACAAACCTGCTGCGCAGGCCGTTTGCGGCTCTCTAAATCTCTTGCCTTATATATTATATTGTAAGAAAGGCCCCCATGTCAACAACGGAAGCCCTGATACAAGTTATATTATGTTTACCGGCGCATCAGTACCGGGTCAGATCGTACACAGTGCTCTTGCCAAGGGTGAGGGTCATTGTGTTGCCCCTTACCACATAGGTTCCATCCACCACGAAAGAAGTTTCCGAGCCAAAGAGATCCGTCGTCATCTGGATCTTGATCTCGCCGTTCTTCGCCGTATAGTAGTATGTTTCGCCTTCCATGGTCACCTGATTGGTGCTGAAGCTAAAGCGGGTTCCATCCTCGGCGACCCAGTCGCCAAAAACATCAGGCGCGCAGGCGGTTAAAAAGAGCGAGATAAGCAATGCCGCCGCAGCCAGCGCAACTATTCTTTTTCTCAAAGCACAGTCCTCCTAAGCTATCATCTGTTTATTATTATCTTTAGCACATATATTATATCAAACTTTTTAAAATAATCATGAACAAACTTTCTATAATTTTTTAACCTTTGCGCCCTGGGGGGTGTCCTCGACTGCGTAGCCAAGAGCCTTCAGCCTGTCGCGCGCTGCATCGGCCTCTGCCCAGTTCTTCTGCGCTCTGGCCTGCTGGCGTTTTTCCACCAGCTCCATGATTTCAGGGACGATCTCATCGCCGTCCTGCTCGCCCAACAGACCCAAAATCCCCGCAAGCTCCATCAGGGCGTCCTTTGCCGCCTTGGCCACGGCAGAGTTTGCGCCGGTAATCACCAGCGCATTGGCGTCACGAACCAACTCGAACATGACCCCTATCGCCCCTGCGGTGTTGAAGTCATCGTCCATGCACTCGTCAAAGCGGCGCCTGTAATCGCCAATGCTGCCCATGAACTCCCTTTGCTCATCGGTGATTTCGCACTCAGCATTCGCCTTTTCGATGAATTCATAGTTCTCCTTGGCGTTGTGCAGCCTTTCAAGGGCGCTTTTTGACTGCTCTAGGAGATCGTTTGAGTAGTTGATGGGGCTTCTATAGTGGGAGCTAAGCAGAAAAAGCCTGAGAACATCGGGCCTATATTGCTTCATTATATCCCTCACATAAAAGACCTCACCCTTTGACTTGGACATCTTCTCATTGTTCACGTTTATGAAGCCATTGTGCATCCAGTAATTGACGAATGTCTTGCCGGTAGCGCCTTCCGACTGAGCCGTCTCGTTTTCATGGTGCGGGAAGCACAGATCCTGACCGCCGCAGTGGAAATCGAAGGTCTCGCCCAGATATTTCATGCTCATGGCAGAGCATTCGATGTGCCAGCCGGGCCTTCCCCTGCCCCAAGGGCTTTCCCAATAGGGCTCGCCGGGCTTCCAAGCCTTCCAAAGGACGAAATCAGCGGGGTTTTTCTTGTTTTCATCCACATCCACCCTCGCGCCGGACTCCAGATCCTCCAGGTCCTGGCCGATGAAAGCGCCGTATTTGTCATAGGCATGGGTGTCGAAGTAAACGCCGTCCTCGCTTCTGTAGGCAAGGCCCTTTTCCTCAAGCCTCTTTATAAGCTCTATAATCTCGTCAATATGCTCCGTGGCCTTTGGGTGAACGTCCGCCCGCTGAATGCCCAGAGCATCCGCATCCTCAAAGAATGCAGCGATGAACTTGTCGCCCAGCTCCTTCACGGTGATGCCTTCTTCATTGGCTCTGTTTATCATCTTGTCGTCGATGTCGGTGATGTTTTGAACATATGTAACCTTATAGCCCTTCTCGATCAGATATCTGCGAAAGGCATCGAACATCAGCGACGCTCTGGCATTGCCTATATGCAAGTAATTGTACACGGTGGGGCCGCAGTTGTATATCTTGACCTCGCCCTCCTTAACCGGCACAAACTCCTCCATTCGATGTGTTTTAGAATTGAAAATCCTCATAGTTTTCAATTGGCTCCTTTCTTTGGAATTGCGAATATTCTGAAAAATCCATTTTGCCGCACTTTTCTTCAAGCTCCTTGGCCAAAAACTCCAGCTCGTTTTCCAATGTCTGTGTTCTTGCGGCCAGCATCCTCAGCATCTGGGCCACAGGATCCGGCAGGTTCACCTGATTGAGGTCAACCTCGTCCGGGCTGGACTTTTTTCTTTCAACAATTCGCCCGGGAATGCCCACCACCGTGCTGTAGGGCGGCACTTCTTTAAGCACCACCGAGCCCGCACCGATCTTCGCATGGTTTCCCACATTGAAAGGGCCCAGCACCTTGGCCCCCGCGCCGATGACAACGCAATTGCCGATGGTGGGGTGGCGCTTGCCGCTGTCCTTGCCGGTGCCGCCCAATGTCACCCCCTGATATATGGTCACATTGTCGCCTATCTGCGTCGTTTCGCCGATGACCACGCCCATACCGTGGTCGATGAAAAGGTTCTTGCCTATTGTGGCCCCCGGGTGGATCTCTATGCCGGTAAAAAATCTGACGATCTGGGAAATCAGCCGGGCAAGAAAACGCAGACGCCATCTCCAGAGCCGGCTGGCAATCCTGTACCAAAAAAGCGCGTGAACGCTGGGATAAAACAATATGACTTCAAGGGCATTTCGGGCCGCGGGATCCCGCTCGATAATGGACCTGATAACACTCATGGCTGCATCTCCTTAATAAAAACAACTCTTTGTACTAACTTCTCGGCTTAAAATAAATTTTAAGAATAAAAAAACGCCTTCGCCCCAAGAGGCGGCAAGCGCGGTTCCACTCTTTCGTTTCACTTTGATGCCGTAACGAGGCAGAACGCCGCAAACTGCGGAGGCTGGACGGACGCACTTGGGCAACGCTTCCATAAGCGGCGTCTCAGCCATTTTCGCACCGCTCTCTCTTTATGGGCCACTGCTTACTCTTTCCATCGTCATCGCCAAAGATATTCTGTTAATAGAATTATATGTAACATTTTTCTTTTTGTCAACAATAACGAAAAAAGAATGAAAATAAAAAGCGGCGGGATTTAGGCGGGTGTTCATAAAGATACTTTGTGAACCACCTAATATTGCGGGGTATAAGGCGGACAGTTAAGAC
>JBMNOE010000025.1:0-32760 GCA_050942895.1 Christensenellales bacterium | reverse complement strand
CCACTTAGAGCAATGCCTTTGGCATTGCTCTAAGTGGCGCCAAAGCCTGCGGGCTAGATTCCTTGCACATCCTCCTTTTTGAAGGAAACGAGGGTTCCGCTGAGGGTTGCTGTGCCGCCTTTCAGCGAAGCACGGCCTTCCTTCATAAGGGCGAGGAAGCTCTTTTTGTCAATTAACGGCCCGCCCCGGCGCTCAAGGCAGTTCTTCCATACGGTGAACTTGCAGCCTTCCCGCCATTTAGAGCAGGAGAAGGCCGCCGCAGTCTCCACCACCTTGCTCTGGCAGAGAGGGCAGACAACCCCCGCCACATAGCTGTTCTTATAGACGCGTTCCTCCTTTTCAAAGCCCGCGTCGTCAGGAGCGCTGCTTTTCGCATAGTCCACAAGGAAGGCGGCGAAGCGCGAGATGGAGCCCATGAACCGGGCGTCATCCATCTTTCCGTCGCTTATTGATTTCAGCGCCTTTTCCCATTTCCCCGTTGTTTCAGGGGAGGAAAGCTCACTGGGGGAGATGGCTATCAGGCTCATGCCCTTGTCGGTGGCGTTCAGTGCTTTTCCTTTGCGCTGCACATAGCCCACTTCAATCAGCCGCTCAATAATCGCCGCCCTTGTGGCAGGGGTGCCGAGGCCGCTGTCCTTCATGCTCTCTTTAAGAGCAGGGTCGTCGATCTCCCGGCCCGCGTTTTCCATGGCGGAAAGCAATGTCGCTTCATTATGGGGGGAAGGGGGCTTGGTGGCCTTCTTTTTAGCCGAAGCCTTAGTGATGGTGCGGGCGTCGCCCTCATTTACATCGGGGAGGATGTTGTCCTTCTCCTTCTTGCTCAGATTTTTATAAACCTCCCGCCAGCCTGATTCTGCAACCTTTGTGCCCCTTGATATCAGTGCCTCGCCCTCGCAGTGGGCGATTATCTTCGTCGAGTCGTATTTATATGGGGGATAGAAAGCCGCAATGAGCCTTCTGGCCACCAGATCGTATATCCTCTGCTCGTCGGCGGTGAGATCCGCCTGGGGGGAGCGCTCGGTGATTATTATGGCGTGGTGGTCGCTGACCTTTTCGTCGTTGAAAATTTTGGCGGGTTGGGGCAGATTCTCCTGGAGCAAGGGTTTTGCCAGCTCCGCGTATTCGCCCCGCATACGGGAAAGGGCCGCCCGGGCCTTGGGGGCCATGTCCTTGGGCAGATAGCGGCTGTCGGTGCGCGGATACGTGATCAACTTGCGGGTTTCATAAAGGGACTGGGCCACCTTCAGCGTTTTCGCGGCGGGAAAGCCGAAGTAGATGTTGGCATCCCTTTGAAGGGCTGTAAGATCATAAAGCTGGGGCGCAGCGACCTGCTTTCTTTCGGTTTCAACCTTTTTTATGACGGCGGTCTTGCCCCTGAGCTTGGCCGAGATTGCCTTTGCCTCGGCCGCGTCCCCCAGGCGCGTGGTGTCGCCGGTTTCATCGTACCAGAGGGCGGAAAAATCCTCATGCAGGGCTTCGATCTCATAATATTCCACGGGCTTGAAATTTTCTATCTCGCTCCTGCGCTTGGCAAGTATCGCAAGGGTGGGCGTCTGCACACGGCCAACCGAGAGCCGCAAGCCATATTTCAGCGTGAAGGCGCGGCTGGCGTTCATGCCCACCAGCCAATCGGCCTCGCTGCGGCATTTCGCGCTCTTATATAAGTTGTCATAGTGGCTCAGCGGCCTGAGAGTTGCAAAGCCTTCCTTTATGGCCTCGTCCGTCATGGAGCTGATCCAAAGGCGCTGCACAGGCTTTTTACAGGCTGCCATGTTGTAAATGAGGCGGAATATCAGCTCTCCCTCGCGGCCTGAGTCCGTGGCGCAGATGATGTCCGCCACTTCTTTGGATGCCATCAGTTTTTTCAGCGTGGCAAACTGACCCTTTGTCCTCGGAATGATTTTTGTCTGCATATCGTCCGGCAGCATGGGCAGGGTTTCAAAGCTCCACTTCTGCCAGGCGGGGTTCATCTCCCCGGGATCGCAAAGGGCCACCAGATGCCCCAGCGCCCAGGACACCACATGGTTTTCGGAGTATATGAAACCGTCGCCGCGGGTTTTAGCGCCCAAAACGCGGGCGATATCCCTGGCGACGGAAGGCTTTTCAGCGATGATAAGTGTCTTGCTCAATTTTTTCTCCTGTTTTATTCCGTAAGGTCTTTTGCGCTTTTTGCACGTTTTGCGCGTTCTGCGTGCTACATACGCGCAGGGGCCTTTATGCCGATCAGGTGAAGCCCGGTTTTGATGGCGGTCTTGGCGGCATCCGTCAGGGCGACTCTTGCCGCCTTTATACCGGGATCGCCGTCGATGATGCGGTTTTCATAGTAGAACTTGTTGAAGGCCTGCGCCACCGCCACCACGCTTCTTGTGATGAGATATGGCTCATTTCTTTCCGCTGCATCCTTAACCGTCTGCGGAAATTTGGCTATGGCCGCCAAAAGCTGCTGTGAATAGGGGTCTGTAAGGGCGGAGTAGTCCGCAACGGCCCAGATTTCGCCGGCTCTTGCCAGCACCGAACAGCAGCGGGCATGGGTATACTGCACATACGGCCCGGCCTCGCCGTCGAAGTTAAGGGCTCTGTCCCAGCTGAAAACCACGTCCTTTATTCTGTTGGTGTAAAGGGCGCTGAATATGACTGCGCCTACGCCCACATCCCTGGCGATGGCGTCCATGTCATTAAGATCGGGGGATTTTTCCTGCATGATATCCTTAACCTTGGCGATGGACTGAGCCAGCAGCTCATCCAGATAAATGATTCGGCCGTGCCTTGTTGAAAGGGAGCCGTCCTCCATCGAGACCATGCCGTAGTTCACATGGATAAGATCCTTGGCCCAATCATAGCCCATCAGCTCAACCACTTTAAAGAGTTGCTTGAAGTGGAGGTTTTGCTGGTACGCCACCACATACAGGCTCTTGTCAAAATTATATTCCTTTTTACGGTAGAAGGCGGCGGCAAGGTCACGGGTGTGGTAAAGGGAAGCGCCGTCGCTCCTTAAAACCAGCATCGGCGGCATGTCATACTCAGAAAGATCGACTATCTGTGCGCCGTCGCTGTACTTAAGCAGCCCTTTTTCACGCAGCTCCTCGACTACCGGCTCCATCTTGTCGTTATAGAATGCCTCACCGTTGTAGCTGTCGAAGTGAATGTCCAAAAGATCATATGTCTTTGCGGCCTCCGTCAGGGTGATTCGCTTGAACCATCCGTAAATTTCAAGGGCTTCGCCGTCCCCGTCCTCCATCTTCTTAAACCAGGCGCGGGCCTCGTCGTCCAAAGACGGCTCTTTTTCGGCCTCCTCGTGGTAGCGGATATAAAGCTCAACCAGCTCGTCCACCAGGCGCTCCTCAACCTTTTCCTTACTGCCCCATTTTTTATAGGCAACTATCAGCTTTCCAAACTGTGAGCCCCAGTCGCCAAGATGGTTTATGCTGACTGTTTTATAGCCCAGGTGTTCGTAAATCCGCTTGAGAGAATGGCCAATTACGGTCGTGTAAAGATGGCCGATATGGAACTTTTTTGCGATGTTTATCGAGGAAAAGTCAAGGCAGACGGTCTTGCCCGCGCCGATATCCGAAGCGCCGTACTTTTCCCCCTGGCTTTTCACAGCGCCGATCACTGCCCTTGCGAAAAACGCGCCGTCCACAAAGAAGTTGAGGTAGCCGCCGTTTTGCTGAACTTTGCTTAAAAAGGAAGCGGGGGAGCCGCCAAGGCTTTTTGCAAGCTGCTCGGCGATGGCATTAGGCGCCTTCCGGAGGGCCTTTGCCAGCCGGAAGCAGGGGAAGGCGAAGTCGCCCATCTCCGGGTTGGGCGGGGTTTCGATGTAGTCCTCGATGCCCTCGATTCTCTGGCCGAACTCCTTTTCAAGACATTTATCTATGATCAAAGAAAGCTCTTTTTTAAAGTCCATTTTGCACCTCTGTGTTGTAAAATTATTGATATTCTTACCTTCCCGGAAGCCGAGAGGGAGGAAAAACGGTTGCCTTTAGGCAGGCGGTTTTCCGTGGGCGGGTGGGGCCCTCCGGCGCTGTTTTAAAAGTGGTGAAAGGCTATTTTGTCGTGATGGAGCGAATGTCGGACAGGGGCCACATCACCGCCAGCGCGCGCCCCTCTATCTTGCTCTTGTGGATAGGCCCGACAGACGCAGAGCGAGAATCGTTTGAAAAGTTGCGGTTATCGCCCATCACAAAGTAAAAGTCCGCGGGAATTACGACCTCCGGATAGCTGCCGCTCCATTCCTTTGCGACATATGGCTCATCGATAGCGCCGCCATTTATAAATACCACGCCGTTCTCAATCTTGATTCGCTCTCCGGGCAGGCCGATAACCCGCTTGACATAGTACTTGCCCGTCTCCTGTAAAAGCGCAGGGGGGACCAATATGACAACATCGCCTCGGTCTATCGGCTCAATATACCTCACAAAGCGGGTCACAAACATCAGCTCTCTATCGTGCAGATTGGGCAGCATTGAGCCGCCGTCCACTATGACGGGCATGAAAACAAATGTGCGCACCAAAAGCGTCAGCACAAGAGCTATTGAAAGCAGCCGCACCCAGTCCAGCAATTCTGTTATAAACATCTTCTTTTTATCTTTTTTGTCTTTTTTGTTTTCTGTTCCTTTTTCGCCAGGCTCATCGGCTTGTTCTTCGGTGATATCATAGCCATTATCTTCAATCATTGCAGTTAATTTCCTCTTTGGTTTCTTCATCTGCAGGCGGCGCTTTTGAAATCGTTTTTTTATAGCGCTTTTCAAACTCACCGCGCTCCAGCATAATCAGCCGGCCGCAGCCCCGGCATTTTATCTTCACGTCAGCTCCCACCCGGGTGATAAGCCACTTGTCGTCGCCGCAGGGATGCTTTTTTTTCGTTTGGATTATATCGCCCAAGCTTATCTCAACCATATTTGTGCCCTAACCCTCATGCCTTGTTGGCTTCGACAGCGGTGTCGCTCTCGGTCAAAAGCCGCTCAATGCCCTTGTTTCTTAAGATCAGGTTTATCAATATGCTCTCCACGATAGTGGTTTGAACAATATTGTTGCCCGTCACTTCGCCATACCTTTCCGCGAAGGAGGCTGTTATCAGGTGGACGTCGCTCAGCCTCACCAAGGGCGCTCCGGGGTAGTTTGTCATACATATCACCGTTGCTCCGCTGGCCCTTGCCCTTTTGGCAGTGTTTAGTATGCATCTGGTCCTACCCGAATGCGAAATCACCACACAGACATCGCCGCTTTTCATGTGGGCGGTGTGAAGGAGCTGAGAGTCAGGGTCGCTGGCCCAAGAGCAGTTGATGCCCATTCTTAACATTTTATGTGCAGCGCATTGGGCCACGGAGGCCGAAATTCCAACACCCGCAAAGAACACGGTGTTCGCTGCGCTTATGGCATCGATGGCAGCCTCATATTGACCGGCATCCAGTATCTCCAACGTGTCGCTCAGGGTTTTTTTGGAGTATTCAAACACCTTGTTCATCACCGTGGCGGCAGAATCGTCAGGAGAAACCCCGGCGAATGAGGGCGGGCTAACAGCAAAATCGGAAAGAGCGTCCTTCATCTGGACAAAGCCCTTGTAGCCCAGCTTGCGCGAAAGGCGCGTGAAGGTCGGCTCGCTGCAACCTGCCTCCCGGGCAGCTTGTGAGATCGTCATGACGGAAACGTCAAGTGGTCTTGATATGATAAGATCTGCGGCTCTTCTTTCAGCCGACTTAAAGGAATCATATTGCGCTTGGATTCTTATCGCCATTGAGTTGGGCAACTGTGTATTCATACTCGGGGCACTCCCTTTATCTTGATAAACTATATCTATTATAGTTACAAGTTGAGAAAATATCAACAAAAATATTGAAAATATGTCATTTTGAATTAGAAAATCATACTATGTTTTTTATGAATCTTTACAAAAAAGCAAAGTGACTTTCATATTTCAAGGAAATTCAGCAATACTTTCACATATTCATCCGGATGCAAAATGCTGAACTGTCCATGCTTCATGGCGGGTGCAATATAAAGCCGGCTAAAATCTATGGCTCTGTGGAGCAGATATGCGGATTTTTTCATCACCCTCATTTCTCTTTCGCCCACTATTATCAATACCTTGGCGGTTGTCAGAGCGATTTTTTCATCAAGGGCATAGCGGCTGTTGCTTATTGTTATGTTTACCAAAGATCGCTTTGACATATTCATGCTGTCCTGGTAATAGCTTTCAAACATTTCCTCCGGTATTTCAAGGCTTTTCGCCTGCATCCTTGCAAACCGCCTGCTGCGGATTAGCCCATAAAAAAGCTTGTACATGGGAGCCGCAATGGCGCCCGCAACTTTGATGGGAACCACCAGCGCGCTTTCTATGACCGCATATTCGGAGATGTCCGGCCTGCGCGAAAGAACCTCGACTGCGATCTGCCCGCCCAATGAAAGTCCGCCCAGGGCGAAAACCCTGCCGCCGTAAACGCTGTCGATATGGTCGATAAGCTTTTGGGCACAGGCCTTTATGCTCACAAACTCCTCGCCGCCATTTTCACCATGGCCATCTATTACCGGCGTTACCAGATGAAAATCAGCCTCCAGGCGTTTCACGATTTTCTGTAAAGACCAATCGGAAAGACCCCCGCCGTGGAGCAGTACTATCACCGGTTTCTTGCTTGCAGTTTCTTTAAATAGCATATCTGGACAGACCTCCTTTTAACCATTATACACCATCATGACTGAAAAATAGAAAAAAGAAAGAGGACGGATTCTCCGTCCTCTTTTTGTTGTTGATCAATCGATTGAATTAATACATCGGGGGCTGTGCAGGGGCTGCCGGCTCCGGCTCGGGGATGTCCGCCACCAGGGATTCGGTGGTAAGCAGCATCGAAGCGATGGAGGCCGCGTTTTGCAAAGCGATCCTAACAACCTTCGTGGGATCCAGTATTCCGCTGTCGATCATGTTGCCATATGTGTTCTTGGCAGCGTCAAAGCCGTATGCGCTGTCGCCGCTTGAAAGAATCCTCTCCACCACGATGGAGCCTTCAACGCCCGCATTGGCGCAGATCTGTCGCAGGGGCTCCTCAAGGGCTCTCAGCACGGAACGAACGCCAGTTGCTTCGTCACCTTCGATAGTTTCAAACAGCTTTTTTACATCTGCTATAGCCCGCAGCAAAGCCACTCCGCCGCCGGGAACGATGCCTTCTTCAACGGCAGCCCTGGTGGCCGCAAGGGCATCCTCTATGCGCAGCTTGCGCTCCTTCATCTCAACTTCGGTGGCCGCGCCCACTTCGATTACCGCAACGCCGCCGGCCAGCTTTGCCAGTCTTTCCTGGAGCTTCTCACGGTCGTAATCGGAGGTGGTCTCCTCAATCTGCGCTTTTATGGAGTTGACTCTTGCCTTTATATCGTTTGCGCTGCCTGCGCCTTCAACGATAACCGTGTTGTCCTTGTCAACCTTGATCTGGTGCGCTCTGCCCAGCATGTCCAAAGTGGCTTCCTTTATATCCATGCCCAACTCATCGGAGATAACCTGGCCGCCCGTGAGCACTGCAATATCCTGAAGCATCGCCTTGCGCCTGTCGCCAAAGCCGGGGGCCTTGACGGCAACGCAGTTGAATGTTCCGCGCAGCTTGTTCACCACCAATGTGGCAAGGGCCTCGCCCTCGACGTCTTCGGCGATTATCAGCAGCGGCTTGCCTGACTGGACGACCTGCTCCAAAACGGGCAGGATCTCCTGAATATTGCTTATCTTTTTCTCGGTAATGAGAATGAAAGGATTGTCCAAAACCGCTTCCATTTTGTCGGAATCGGTCACCATGTAGGCGGAGGCATAGCCCCTGTCAAACTGCATTCCCTCGACCGTCTTAAGCTCGGTGCGCATTGTCTTTGATTCTTCAACGGTTATAACGCCCTCGTTGCCCACCTTCTCCATCGCGTCCGCGATAAGCTGGCCAATCTCCGTTTCGTCTGCGGAAACAGCGCCCACCTGAGCGATGGCTGTCTTGGACTCGATGGGCTTTGAAAGCCTCTGAAGACTTTCCACGGCGGCGTCGGAGGCCTTTGTGATGCCCCTTCTGATCTGCATGGGGTTTGCGCCGGCAGCCACGTTCTTCATGCCCTCGCGGATTATGGCCTGGGCTAAAACTGTGGCGGTGGTGGTGCCGTCACCGGCGATATCGTTTGTCTTTGTGGCCACTTCCTTCACAAGCTGTGCGCCCATGTTCTCAAAGGCGTCCTCCAGCTCGATCTCCTTGGCGATGGTCACACCGTCGTTGATGATCTGGGGAGCGCCGAACTTTTTCTCCAGAACCACGTTGCGACCCTTTGGCCCAAGGGTTATCTTAACCGTATCTGCAAGGGCGTTTACGCCTTTTTCCAGCTTGCGGCGAGCTTCTTCTCCGTAAATGATCTGCTTTGCCATATTTCAGATTCCTCCTTAAATACTTGATAAATTCCTTGATAAATTTTTGATAAAATTATTCCACAACTGCCAAAATATCGCCCTGACGCACGATGATATATTCCTCGCCGTCCAGCTTCACTTCGGTTCCGGCATATTTTGAATAGATAACCTTCTGGCCGGGCTTCACACTCATTGTGATTTCCTTGCCGTCCACTGTTCCGCCGGGGCCAACGCTGATTATTTCTGCCACCTGGGGCTTCTCTTTCGCTGTGCCGGGCAGCACGATGCCGGATTTCGTGGTTTCTTCGGACTCGACGTTCTTGATGACGACGCGATCTGCCAATGGGATTAACTTCATAGCTTTTTACCTCCTGAAAAAATTATTTTTAATATGTTTCGCTTGCGTTATCAGCACTCTAAGATGACGAGTGCTAACCTAAGTAATAGTTTACCTTCTCCCAAGTCTTATATCAAGTGGGGATTAAGGTTAAATTTGGGAGAAAAAAAGCATATTCTTTAAAATTATGGCAAAAACCTGATGAATACTGCTTCAATCGCCCGTTTATACATAGTTATAACCAAATTGACACGAAATATTATATGATATATAATTATTTTGAAAGATGTGCCAAGGGAGGTCAATGGTATGGCATTTGATAAATGGGACAAGCGGTTCATGGACATGACGGCCTTCATAGGCACATGGTCCAGTTGCTTTCAGTCGGAAAGAAAAATGGGCTGCGTCATAGTGAAGGACAGGCGCATTATCACCACCGGCTATAACGGCGCCCCTGCGGGCATAAAAAGCTGCGTGGAAAGGGGAGAGTGCATGAGACAAAAGCATGGCATCCCCTCCGGCCAGCAGGGGCAGTTTTGCTATGCCGTCCACGCTGAGCAAAACGCTGTTGCCCAGGCGGCGAAGCTGGGTGTGTCTGTGGAGGGTGCAACGCTGTATGTGACCCATCAGCCCTGCTCTATCTGCGCAAGGATTATCATCAACGCGGGGATAAAGCGCATCGTCTATCGCTATGATTATCCGGATGAGTTCACGCTGCACCTTTTCAGCGAGGCCGATGTTTCTTTGGAGAAATACTCCGAGGAAGACTGAGTTTTCATAAATTCAAAGCGAGGCGAGCGCGATGGAAATCTTTAGTTGATAATAGGCAACAAATCTTGACACCGTTTCGTATAGTTAATATAATTGAATTGTTTAATTTTGCCAAACATTGTTAAACACATTAGTACTTTTCTTAAAAAGGATTGCAAAGATGATTAACAGGCTTTTTTTAGGGAACGGTAAGAGAAAGTTTCAGATGGCGGCATCCATTTTTATGATGCTGCTGTTTTTGTGCGGATGCGGCGCCATTTTGCCCGCCGTCACTCAGCCGACCGAGTCTGCGCCAGTCCCGCAGTCCAGCGAGTCCATGACGCCGGCTCCGCCAAGCGCTACGCCCGAGGCTGCCCGTACGCCTGAGCCTGTGCCATCCCAATCCCCTGAAAACACGCCTGAAAACACGCCTGAAAATACGCCGGAAAATACGCCTGAGGAAAGCCCTCCTCCGCAGGAAGATGAGTTTACATTCGTGCCGGACGCGGATTCGGGCTATTACGACGAGTTTTTTGACAACGCCGTGTTCGTGGGGGATTCCATCTCCCAAGGGCTGCAAAACTATGTACTCTATGAGCGCGGCCACGACAGGCCGGTGCTGGGGAAGGCGCGCTTTCTTGCTATAGCCAAATACAGCCTTAAAACAGGCGCCGCCGCTTTTGACCCTGCAAAAACCAATCTAACCTATCAGGGGGTCGCCATGCCCCTCGAGGACTGCCTTTTAATGATGGAGGCCAAGGAGGTTTACATCATGTTGGGCCTTAACGATTGGGCGGGGAGCGATGTCGCCAGGAATATCGATAAGTTCCGCACCATAATCGAAAAGGTGAAAGAGCGCAATCCAGATATAAAGGTGTACATTGAATTGTGCACGCCCATTACTGAAAACGGTGAAAAACCGCAGATAAACAACGAAAACATGGATAAATTCAACCTGCATCTGCGGGCACTGGCCCGGGAGCTTGAAATAGAGGCCATAGATGTAAGCAGCCCTTTAAAGGATGAAAACAATTTTCTCCCTGCGAAGCTTTCAAAGGACGACTATGTGCATCTTACAAACGGCGGCCTTCGGATATGGATTGACACGCTGTATCAATTTGCGAGGGATAAATATATTGCAGGGGAGTGGGAAGCGTCATATTCACCGGAGGAGTTTCCCGGTATAATGATGAGCGCCGATGAAATAGCTAAGCATATCGAGGACATCGAAGCCCAAAGGGAGGCCGGCCTTGAGGGGTTTGACGATACTGATGAAAAAGATGGCGAAAATAACGATGAAAATAGCGATGAAAATAACGATGAAACGAAAAAACCGCCCATCTCGTTTTAATAAAGAGGGCGCTAAAACATATTTTGTATAAATTTATCCTTTGATATAAAGGAGGCTTTAGATCCTTGAATAAAATCACAAACGACAATATGAAAATAAATAAAAAGAGCCTGATGACCGCCATGGTTTTTCTGATGGCGCTCATCGTTGCCGCCTGCTCAGGCGGGGGAGCTGTTAAGGTGAACCCGGCGGAAGCATACGCTGACATAAGCGGGAGCGTTGCCATGCCTGAAATGATGGAGATACCTTCGTCCATAGTGCTGGACTATTACGGCATAAGGAGCGAGGACTATACTGACGCGGTTTTCTATATGAGCGCCGACAGCCTGCTGGCTGACGAGGTCGTTATCGTGAACGCTGTGAACGCCGAGGCCGCAAAGCGGGTTAAGGACAAGCTGGATGTTCGCTTGAATCAAAAGCTCATGTCCGCCCAGGACTATTCTCCTGAACAATACGAAATAATACGAAAATGCAAGGTGCGCTCAGACGGCCTTACGGTGGCGATGCTTGTTTCCCCAGATGTGCAGGGAATGACAGATGCTTACGAAAAGCATTTAAAATAGTGTAGCGGATCAGCCTTGTTTGGGAAGGAGCAGCAGTAGGCGTCTCATGCCTTGGGCATTTTTGTCTCGGATATTTTGTATTTTCCCATGGCGTGCTTGCAATATTTTGGGAAAGATGGCATATTTGGTATACGGCTTTTGCATAAGGGCATAATAAAAATGCAAAAAAAGGTAATTTGGCAACCAGAAAGCAAAAGACCGATCTTGGAGGAATTTTATGAAACGACTAAAAAGAGCAATTTTGTTTGCGGTTTGTGCGTCAATACTGGCGGTACTTGTGCCGTTTAGCAGCGCACAGGCTGCCAGCAGCGCGGCTCATGACGACTTCTTCACCGATTCGGTGTTCCTGGGGGATTCCATCACCGTCGGATTGGAAGAATATGTGGATACCCTCAGATCGTCCAGTTCGAAGGCATTTTCAAACGCACTGTTCCTGGCAAAAAACAGCTACGGCGTGCGCACCAGCATGAACGACGACGGTTCCAGCTACCACCCCAGTTGGAAGGGCGAGCAGTACCAGCCGCAAAAGAGCATCGCCAGGATTGGCAACATCAGCAAGGTTTTTATTATGCTTGGCACCAACGATATTAAGGAAGACCATGATGACATTATCGATAAATATAAAACTCTTGTTGGCAGGATAAAGGACGCTGTTCCGGGGGTGACGGTATATATCCAATCCGTGCTGCCGATGACTTCCCGCAAAGAGGACAGCCAGATGAGCAACCGGAGGATCGATTCCTTTAATGAAAAGCTGGCAAGGATGTGCTCCTCGCTTAACCTGAACTACATCGACGTCGCTTCCAGCTTCAAGGATTCAAACGGCAGTCTGCGCAGCAGCTATTCAAGCGACGACTATGTGCATATCAGCAAAGAGGGATATCAGGTCTGGGTGGATGTTCTGAGGGACTACGCCGCGGGCAAGTCCTCCCAGGGCAAGGTGATGAATGTCAGCAGCTCGCTGAATATGCGCAGTTCTCCCAGTACCAGCGCTTCGATTGTGACAAAGCTCCGCAACAATGCGACGGTCACCATTGAGGAGGCCTTCATCGACTATGAGTGGCATAAAGTGAGCGTTAACGGCAAGTCCGGATACCTTCACAAGGATTTTGTGTATCTGGACAGCGTCAGCTATTCAAAGGGAACGGTGATAAAGGTGAACGACTTCGTGAACGCAAGGAGCAAACCCAACACCAACAGCGATGTCGTCTGCACGATAAATAAGGGCAAAGAGGTGAAGGTGGTAAGGGCGTATTCCACTTCCAACTGGTATCTGGTCTATTATAACGACGCTTATATGTATGTCAGGAAAGACTTTATTTCTTTGAACTGATTTGCTTTCGCTAAACGTGCAGAGGGGATTCCAAAAGGAATCCCCTCTGCACGTTCTCCTGGGGAGGGCGCAGCCCTCCCCAGGGAGCGTTCTGATGTGCGCCGCCCCTCAGACTCCCCGCAAGGAGGCAGCCCTCCTTGACCTCCTCATAAAGCGGCGTTTCTGCCAACATTGCTTAAGGGTTTAAAGGGAAGATTTCCCGTGAGCGTACTGATGAGCTATGCCCCTAAGTACGCCCCTACCTCAGATAGAAAAAGCCCCCCGGAAGGGAGGCTTTTTTGTTTTTTGCGTTTTTCTATTGAGTGAGACCGGGAAATTAGCCCTGAGGGCCTGCGTCCACGATGTTCTGGGGCATATGGGTGTACTGCTCGAAGTTCTTGCGGAACATGGCGGCCAGCTTCTTTGCGGTCTCGTCATAGGCGGCCTTGTCAGTCCACATGGAGCGGGGCTGGAGAACCCCGTCGGGCACATTGGGGCAGGTCTTGGGAACGGATACGTTGAAGATGGGATCATCAACCCACTCCGACTTCTCCAGATCGCCGTTAAGAGCAGCGGTGACCATTGCGCGGGTGAGGGGCAGCTTCATGCGGCTTCCGCCCTGGCCTGCGCTTCCGCCTGACCAGCCTGTGTTGATCAGATAGACATTGGAGCCGAACTTTTCAACGTATCTGCCCAGAAGCTCCGCGTACACGGAAGGATCCAAAGGCAGGAAAGGTGCGCCAAAGCAGGTGGAGAATGTGGCCTGGGGCTCGGTGACTCCGCGCTCTGTGCCGGCGAGCCTTGCAGTGTAGCCGGAGACGAAGTGGAACATCGCCTGGTCGGCGTTCAGCTTCGCAACGGGAGGCAACACACCGAAAGCGTCGGCGGTGAGGAAGATAACCGTCTTGGGGATAGCGCCCACACCGGGGATCTTGCAGTTGGGGATGAAATCAACGGGGTATGCCACGCGGGTGTTCTCCGTGAGGGAATCGTCGTCGAAGTCAAACTCGCGGGTCTCAGGATCATAGACCACGTTTTCAACGATGGCGCCAAACTTGATGGCATCCCAGATCTGGGGCTCATGCTCCTGGGAAAGGTTGATGCACTTAGCGTAGCAGCCGCCTTCGATGTTGAAAATGCCGTCGTCGGTCCAGACATGCTCGTCATCGCCGATGAGCATACGGTCGGGATCGGCGGAAAGGGTGGTTTTGCCTGTGCCGGAAAGGCCGAAGAACAGGGCCACGTCGCCGTCATTGCCTTCGTTGGCGGAGCAGTGCATGGGGAAAGCGCCCTGCTTGGGCATCAGGTAGTTCATCAGCGAGAACACTGACTTCTTCATTTCGCCGGAATACTGGCTGCCGGCCACAAGAATGACCTTCTTCTCAAAGGAAAGAACAATGGCGGCCTCGGACTTGGTGCCGTCCAGCTCTGGGATGCACTGGAAGCCGGGAGCGCAGATCATCGTGAAGTCCGCGACAAAGTTTTCGTAGTCGGCTTCCTCGGGACGCAGCAGCATCTGGCGCATGAATATGTTCTGATAAGCAAACTCGTTTATGACGCGAATGTTCGAGCGGTACTTGGGGTCAGCGCCGGCAAAGCCATCCATAACATAGAGCTCGCGATTTTGCAGATAGGCGGTCATGCGCCTGTAGAGCTTGTCAAAAGTCTCCACAGACATGGGTACGTTCACACTGCCCCAGGCGATCTCGTCGTGAACGGAGGGATCGTCAACGACGAACTTGTCGTTGGGGGAGCGGCCGGTGTACTTGCCGGTGTTGACAACAAACGCGCCAGTGGGGGACAGGACACCCTCGCCGTTCTTAAGGGATTCTTCCACCAACTTGGCGATGGAAAGATTGCGGTGAATCTTTTTTGCATTGATTATGTTCAATGCGCTCAGGTCTAAATTAGCCATTCTTTTACCTCCATAAATTTTGTATAAAGCTCTTGGCAGAGCGATATAGCCATATAGCCTAAATTGCTCCATAATTCTATTTCTACACAGCATACCTTTTTCCTGCTGCCAGGATGACAAAAAAACAACAAAAAAATAAATATTTTGCAGGATGGCACGCTAATACCTGCATTATGCAAAGTTGCGGTATAAAAATACGCGTCATTGTGAATATATCGCGTTTGAAAGTTGCGCCAACTCCTTAAGGCTCAGCCCTTCGCCGCGTATAAGGGGATCGTGGCCCAATGATATCAGCAGCGCCTTTGCCTGATCCTTTTCCATGGCGAAGGACGCACAAAGATTGTTGGCCATTGTCTTGCGCCGCATTGCGAAGGCGCTTTTAACCAGCCTGAAAAACAGGGCCTCGTCCTCAAGCTGAACGGGCGGGGATTTATGCCTTTTCAAAACCACCACGGCGGAGTCCACCTTGGGCGGGGGCATAAACCTTGCCGCAGGCACCTCCATGGCGATATGCGCCTCCATGCGGTATTGCACGGCGATGGTCAAAGCGCCATAATCCTTGCCGCCCTCTTTCGCGACTATGCGCCTGGCGACTTCCTTTTGCACCATCACCGTTACGCTGTCTATGGGCATTTCGCTTTCAAGCAGCAGCATCAAAACCGGCGTTGTGATGTAATAGGGAAGGTTTGCCACCACGTGAAAAGGCGACCCGCCGAAATAGTCATTTGTAAGACCCGGAAGATCCGCCTTCATGATGTCCTCGTTTATGAGCAAGTAGTTATCGCAGGTGATGAGCATTTGCCTTATTATGGGGATGAGGGATGAGTCTATTTCGAATGCCAGGACGGATTTAGCGCTTGCACAGAGCCTTTGTGTGAGAGTACCGGCGCCTGCGCCTATTTCCATCACGCAATCATCCTTGCCTATACCGGAGCTTTCCACGATGCTGCCCAGTATGTCCTCATCGACGATGAAGTTCTGCCCAAGGCTATGTGAAAACCTGAATCCATGCTGCTTTAAATGTTCGCTTATCTTTCTTTCCATGTTTTAAATTCCTGCTTTTCCCTCACTTTTTTTACTTTTTACCTGCGTTTTTCTTGCGTTTACCGTTTATTCTCCGTTATTCCAAAACATATACAGTATAGTTCCTCTTGCGGCCCCACTGTATGCATTCGTCATATGTGTTCATGAAAACATCTATCCTGTCGCTGCCGCGAACGCCTGTGTCCTCAGCCACGGCCAGACCGTAGCCGGGTATGTAAAACTTGGTGCCATATGAAAACTCTGATGTGTTTATGGCCGCCATACCAACCGCGGGCCACTTGCCGGTGGCGGTTTTGTTGCCGGTGTGGGTGTATGCGGTGATCTCCATGCTGCGGGTCTCGGCGATTTTATACGTTTTGCCATCGACGGTTATGGTGCTTGAAGCGCTGTCCACGCTGCCCAAAGCGTTTGTCTTGCCGGGCGTGGCGGTGGGCTTTGGCGTTGAACTGGCCCTTGCGGTGGTGGCCGAGGGCCTCTTTGTGGGTGTGGGGCTGGGCTTTGGTGTGGCGGGAGCCTTTGTGCCCACGCTAATTATCTTGTCGGTGGCTTCCTGTGTGATAATGTTAGAAATGACTGCCCGGGAAACCTCCTGACCGTTTACATAGACTATCTGCATTGTGATCTCTCTCTCGCCGTTAGCCCCTTCGGAAATGATCTTCTCATTGCCCCTAAGAAGTGAGGGATCATCCTGGCGCACCACGGAAAAGGGAACCTCCTGTGTGGTGGTAACCACTTCCTTTGAAACGCTGTCCACCTGTATGACCATGCCGTTTCTTACCGGCGTGGAAGGATCGGGGCTGACTGCGCCGCTGATCATGGCGCTTCCTGCGTTTTCCGCGTTTTTGCTCAGAGCATCGCCCACGGTGCCGCCGGAAACCCGCAGGCTCAATAGACTTCCCTCAGCGCTGTTATCCTTAATAAAAACTGTGATGGCCCGGCGAAGGAATATCATGTCGCCGTCCTCTATGGAGCTTGAAAGGGTTATGTTCAGGCTGTCGCCCTCCTGCACTGAAACCCCCAATGAGGCCAAAAGCCCCTGCACATTCTCCGCCCGTGTGATAACGCCCGCCTTCACGCCGTCAACGCTCAGGGAGACATATTTCGCGCCTTCCAGCGCAGATGCATTTTTATGTATGGAAAAGGACGCGTATCCGAAGCAAAGGGCCAGGCCGATGAAAATGCCCAAAAAGCCCGGCCATACCCTGAAGGACGCGTCCTCTTTGAAGATCAGTTTTGCTGCTGCGCGCATCTCTCGGGCTTTGCCCGAAGCTCTTGCCCAGGATTTTCTTATTCCGCCGCAAATCGCGCGCCAAATGTCCGTAAATCTAAAGGAGAAGCTAAAAGCGCTGATTTTACTATATGATAATACAAGCGCGTTTTTTGTTTTTTGAAAAAAACGCCGCCTTGCCAGAAAGATAATCTTCCGGCGGTTTATTCCCTTTGTGGTAGTTCCGTATCTTGTCTGCATACTTTATCTTTGCTTTTTTGCATCGTCAGCGTCTTAGCATATGGCCCAACAAACACCGGCCATCTGCATTTATTTTAAATTACCAATGGCCTTTTGTCAAATTTGATGAAGTTTTTTGCGCAATTGCGCTTGAAATCATCGTAGGTTTTGCCCTATGACCTGATGAAACATGGCGGCCTTTCATTGCGCGTTGCGGTGCGATGATATATAATACTTCCAATGGGAATCTAAAAGGATCTTGGTTTTTATTGGTGGAAATGCTTAAGAAATTATTGGAGAATGCTGCTAAAAGAGCAAAAACAATGAAATATTTATGCTTATTGCTGGCACTGCTGGCGCTGCCGCCGCTCATTTCCTGCGGGGCTGAGGAGGCGGTGGCACCTGCAAATGTGCTGGCCTTCTTCGATGCGCTCGGCAGGCAGGATTACAGCTATTGCTATTCGGTAATCGACGATCCTGTGAAGGAGAATATTTCCCTCACGGATTTTGTTTCCCGCTATGATGTCATATACGACGCCATGGGGCTTTTGGACCTGGAGTACAGGGTTTTAAGCACCATATATTCCGATGAAACCTGCGTTGCAGAGCTGGAGGTTATATATCGCTGTGAAAAGCTGGGCGATATCCAGCAGACCATCACAGTAAATTTAACATATGACGAAAATTCCTCCTCCTGGAAGGTCAAATGGAGCCCTGCAATGATACTTTCCGATCTGGGCGATGAGGACATCGTTTCTGTGAACGTATTAAGGCAGAAGCGTGGCGAAATTTTGGATGCCCAGGGCAATGCCTTTGCGGTGAACGGCTACGCGCAGACCATATATATTGACCTGAGCGATGTGGGCGATTACGGCAGCGCAGCCCGGTCCCTTTCCGCTCTGGTGGATATATCCGAGATAGATATCGTCAAGATTATGACCGGTGAGAGGGCGCAGGCCGACGGTGTGGCGATAATCACATACTATGTCCCGGGCACTATGGCCGAGGAGCAAAGGGAAAAGTTTTTATCCATTCCGGGCGTCGGGATAGATGATTCCCGCTACACGCCCATAAGATATTATCCCCAGGGCAGCATGATGGCCCACATGATAGGCTATGCCACAGTGGCAACAAAGGAAGACCTGGGGACGATGGACGCCGATATATACGGCGCTGATTCATATATCGGGCGCAGCGGGCTTGAAGCCGCAAGGGAGGAAGCGCTGGCCGGGAGGCGGGGTATTGAGCTTGTGATACGCTCTCCCCAGGAAAGGGATGCCGAAGGTACGCCAGTCACATATTCACGAAAGAGCGTGGTTAAAAGGGTGGACGCTGTGGACGGCACCGATCTTTGCCTGACGATAGACTTAGTGCTGCAAGAAAGGGCTGAAAAGCAGCTTTCCATGTTGGAGGATCATCAGGCGGGCTCTGTCGTGGTTATGGATCCTACGACGGGTGCTGTGCTTGCCATCGCCAGCCATCCCACATTCGATTTAAATATATTCGCCGATAAAAACGTCAAAGAGCTTTATGACCCGCTTCTTGAGGACCCGAAAACACCTCTATACAACCGGGCCACCCGCGGCCTTTACGCGCCGGGCTCCACGGTTAAACCTCTTGTGGCGGCCATGGCCATTGACAGCGGCCTTTTCACTGTGGACACCGAGTTTAAAGGTACGATATACAAGCGACAATGGCTGCCGACGATTGAAGGCTGGGTCTATCCCGCCATAACCAGGGTCAGCAACTATGATCCGCCATATAACATGACCAACGCCATAATTCAATCGGATAATATTTATTTTGCCCAGATAGCCCTTACCACCGGTTGGGAGAGGATAGTAAGTCTTTACACATCCCTGGGCTTTGATGCCGCCATAGGCTTTGATACCAACATCGCAAAGCCCTCCATTTATAATGATTCCTCATGGTCAAACCTGAGGCTTTTGGCGGACATGGGCTACGGTCAGGGCGAACTTTTGATCACGCCCCTTCAGATGGCCGGCACATTTGAGATATTCGCCAACGATGGCAGGATAATGCAGCCGTATATAGTGGCCGAGCACAGGGCGACTGTGGACGGGCGCTATGTGACCACCGAAACATTTGAGCCGCAGGTCTGGCGGGAAGGGATTTTAACCGACGATTCCGTCGCTGCGATGCATGATATATTGGTGCAGACCATGCAGCGCTCCTCCATTTCAAGGATAGAAGGAATATTAACCGCCGGCAAGACGGGTACCGCCCAGGTTGATGCCAACACGGAAATCGCCTGGCTGATAGCATATGTCGAGGAAGACGCCTACGACAGGCTTGTCTGCGTTACTTTGGAGATGGAGCCCGATGCCAATGTTTCAATAAGACATGAAATCGGCAAGGCATTGTTGATGCCTTAATATGCTCCTGCCGCCAAAGTTTTCTGCTGTAATTGCGTGTTTTCGCCATTTTGGCAAGGTCATATATGCAAGCCTTCCGGCATAGTCTATACAAGCTATTGCTGGGAGGTTTTTAAATTGAAAAACGATTATTCAAAAGTATTTGCCATGCTGCGGCCTGTCAGGTCGGGCCTGGACGGAATGGCGGGCTTCGCAAGGATCGAAATGCGCTCGGGAAAGGGCAGGATGAGCCTCAACGTTCACGGTGCAAAGGCGTCGAAGGATGCGGTCTTGGTGGCGGTTCTGGTGGCAAATGACGGCGTGAGCGCATTTGAATGCGGCCGTCTTACGGCGGGAGGCAGGGGCCAGTTTTCGCTGATGTATGAGTTCGATCCGGGTGATATCGGCGGCGTGGCTCTGGACGGCTACACTGCGGCGGCGGTGGTTTCAAGGCAGGGCAGCACGGCAGAGCCCTTGCTGGCGGGCATATTCGGAAGGCGCGGTGTGAACGATTGGTCAACGGCGGTGGCATCACTGGGTGAAAAGACGGGAACGGTTCTGTACGAGGAAGAGCCGGAAGAAGATGAAGAAAAAAGGGAATACGACGGGGAAGATCAAAAGAACACAGAGGAAAACGATGATGAAAAAGATAAGAAAAACGATAAAAAGATAAAAAAGCCTCCCGAGCAGGAAGACGGGTGCGGGGAAAGAGAAGGGAATAGGGATAAGGCCGAAGAGGACAATGAAGAGGGCGATGAAGCGCCATATGAAGAGGAGAACGGGGACGAAAAGGAAAAAGAGGAAAAAAATGCAAAAGAAGTGTTCAAAGTCGAGGACGACTATGCGCCGGTTGAAAAGCCGGTGCGGCTCTGCGCGGAAGACCTCGTCTGGCAGGGCTATTCATATGCGATGAAGCCGCTTTTTTTGAAGCATACCCCGGTGGAGCCCTTCGGCGCCATAAAAGACATGCTCTTTGTTAGGGTGGATATGCCTGTGAAATGCGCCGGCGCGGATCATTACATTTTAGGCGCAAGAGCAAGGGGCGACGAGGTGGAGCGGCTGTGCATCGGCGTGCCCGGCAGGGGCGGCGTCATTCCTCCGGCGGGGCTGGAGGGCTCCCAGTGGAAGAGCGACGGCAGGGGAGGCGGCTACTGGCTTTCCTGGCAGGACGCATACATGGGCTACCCGATAAGGGGCGAGCTTTAATTTCTTTACAATAAATAATAAAAGATTGCAAAAGGGCCGTCAGACTTGCGCTCGGCCTTTTTTCTTTTTTGTGTTTTTATGATTCCTTGCGGCGAAGTGTGAGCTGTTGTATACTGATAGTGAAAGAATCTGCAAATTTTACCTGTAAAAGGAGGCGGACATGAGCTATCCCACACCACATAACAGCGCCGTATTGGGCGACATCGCCAAGACCGTCCTGATGCCGGGGGATCCCCTTCGGGCAAAACTGGTGGCTGACAACTATCTGGAGGACGTGAAATGCTTTAATAGCGTCAGAAATATGCTGGGCTATACGGGAAAATATAAGGGCAAAGAGGTTTCCGTCATGGGCTCCGGCATGGGTATGCCCTCCATGGGGATATACAGCCATGAGCTTTACAGCTTCTACGGCGTGGAAAGCATCATCCGCACAGGCTCAGCAGGTGCGCTTGTGGAGGACATGGAGCTGGGCCGTGTGCTGCTGGCCATCGGCGCCTGCACCAACTCCAGCTTTGGGCTGCAGTTCAGCCTTCCCGGCACATTCGCGCCGGTGGCGGACTATTACCTGCTGAAAACCGCCGAGGAAAAGGCTGTTCAAGCGGGGCTTTCGGTGACGGTTGGCAATGTGCTTTCCTCGGACACTTTCTATGTGGACGACCCCCTGCGGGATAAGGCCTGGGCGAAGATGGGGGTGCTGGGCGTTGAGATGGAGGCCGCCGCCCTCTACATGAACGCCGCCCGCATGGGCAAAAAAGCCCTTGCAATACTGACGGTGTCGGACAATATCGTCACCGGCGAGGCCCTGGACGCGCAGGCCCGCCAAAACAGCTTCCATGACATGTTAAAGCTTTCCCTGGAAACGGCCATCGCCATTTAATCAAGTTTTATCTTTTGTGCCTGTGAAATTATATAAAAAATGCGGGAGAGCCGATGCGCTTTCCCGCTGTTTCTATACATGACTTTCTTAATCGCTAAAGATATCCAAAGGCGTGAATTTTTCCTTCAGCAGTTCGTAGTCTATGAAGGATTGGGGCCGGCCAAGCTGATCAATCCATGAATCACGGCGGGTGCGCAGTCTGGTAAAGCCGATCTTTTCATAGACATGCTGGGCCCTGAGATTATCCACATTAGTATCCAAAACAATTTTTTCATAGCCCTGTGAAAAAAGGCGGGTTATCATCATCTTTAAAAGCAAAGTTCCATGCCCTTTTTCCTGCCTGCCAAAGTCGCATATCTTTATGCCGATTTCCGCTGTGCCTTCGCCCTTGTTCCTGCAGCTCATTTCGCCCGCTGCGGCGCCGTCGATCTCGATTATATGCCTGACGGAGGGTTCCTGGGCAAGCTGGCGGACGACGGCTTCCTCGTCGGTGCCAAGACCGTTTGGGAACCCTGCGTGGGCCATCACATCTCCGTCATTCCACCAACGGCATAAAAGGGCGGCGTCCTCCGGCAAAGCTTCGCGGATTTTCAAGTTTTCATATGTAACAAGCATATTTTCTAAAAACCTCCATGATAGGATAATGCCATTATACCATGTTTGTCGGCGTGTAAATGACGAATATTACTCGCCGACCCGCGATTTGCTTCGCAAATTGCTAAACTAATTATACCATGTTTATCGGCGTGCAAATAACGGATGTTCCCCGTCGACCCGCGATTTTCTTCGCAAATTGCTAAACTAATTATACCATGAAAATGCCGATATAGGCCTATTCGCTTTTTATTGAAGTCAGGTAATCGGTGAGACCGGCGTAGATGCACCATGCCAGCTTGCTTTGATATTCGTCGTCCGAAAGGAGCTTTTCCTCTCGCTCGTTTGATATAAAACCGCATTCGATCAGGACGGAGGCGGGCCTTATCCGCAGTATAAAGTAATCGCCGGACTTTTCACGGCGGGTGTTGCCGTCGTCAAGGCCGGTGATAAGAGCGTTTTGCATGTGCTTGGCCAGATCCTTGCCCTCGTCGGGGCCGTTGACCAGGTAGAAAACCTGGGAGCCGTAATATCTGGAGATTGTAAACTCATTCATGTGGATGCTGAGAACCACATCGGGGTTTGCCTCGTCGATTATCGCTGCGCGCATCGCCATATCCTGCTGCTTGCGCTTGCCATAAGGCGTCCATGGCTCACAAAGGGCCATATCCTCCTCGCGGGTCATTATCACCGCTGCGCCACTCTGTGAAAGAACATCCCGAAGCTTTAACGAGACCTGAAGGTTCAAGTCCTTCTCCAAAACCTTCGTGAAGCGCCCCACAGCACCGCTGTCATAGCCGCCATGGCCAGGGTCTATAACCACAACAATCCCCGACAGGGGGGAGGTGGCCGCAGAAACTTCCTCGCCGGGGACGGATTCAGCGTTGGCGTCATCTGCCGAGGGGTACACGATAATCGATATTACTATTAATGCGGTGGCAAGAAAAAGCGGAATGGATTTCTTATACTTTTTCATCAAATGCATATGCCTTTTCTCTCCAATTTACAAATTTCTTCTTTCAGACGGTTGAAGATATTATATGCCGGCGGCCTTCTGTTGATTCATATGCCGCAAAGGCGAACAATTTCATTTTACCGAAGCTTAGCATTCGCTTGGAAAGGCCTGAAGTGTTTTTAATTTCCACAGTATCCACAGGGTTTTCCACAACGAAAGTCGCGTTTAAGCCATAAAAAACGACATTATCCACATTTGGGAAATAATTGCGCAACAAATAGGCGCGGAAAACGAAGATTCATACATCATCATTTTTCGTAAAAATCAAGCATTTTTTGGAAAAGAAAATAATTTCTTTGATCCGCTAAGTTTTGTAATCAGCATACAATACTATTATTAATTCTCCGCGCCCGAAAGCCTTTTGCTGCTAAATTAAGTCTACTTGCAAAGGGATGTGAATATTATTATCTGAGATAATTCTATGCGGTCAGGAGTTTAAAAATGAAGAATTTACGCGTTTTGATTTGCTGTATTATATCGATTTTGATCCTCTTTTTTGCACAAACCGCCCTTGCGATTGAAATGGACGTTCCGGCGAGCGCTGCCATATTGGTGGAGCAAAAGTCGGGCAGGGTGCTCTTTTCAAAGGATGCCCATGTCCCAAGGCCGATGGCATCAACGACGAAGATAATGACGGCGCTGATCGTTCTGGAGGAATGCGACCTTTCCGACATCGTTGAAATTGACCGGCGCATGAGCGGTATAGAGGGCTCGTCGATGTACCTGGAGGTGGGCGAAAGGCTGACTGTCGAGGAGCTGCTCTACGGGCTGATGCTCAGAAGCGGCAACGACGCCGCCGTCGCTCTGGCCATACATGCCGGCGAAAGCCTTGAGGGCTTTGTGGAGATGATGAACGAAAGAGCCCTGGCCATGGGGCTTGAGAACACCTCCTTCACCAATCCCCATGGTCTGCACCATGAAAACCACCATACCACCGCCTACGAGCTGGCGATTATCGCGCGAGAAGCAATGGAGCATGAAGTTTTTAAAGAAATAATAACCACAGATAAAAAAGTGGTAAGCTGGGAAGGCCACGAATGGAACCGGGTGCTTTCAAACAAAAACCAGATACTCTCGCTGATCGAAGGAGGCAACGGCATAAAGACCGGCTACACAAAAGCGGCGGGAAGATGCCTTGTTTCATCCGCTGTGCAGGAGGGCATGCAGCTCATCGCCGTGACGCTCAACTGCCAGGACGATTTCAACATCAGCGCAAAGCTGCTGCAAAGGGGGTTTGACGAATTTTCAATGGTGCTCCTGGCGGAAAAGGGCGCTATTTTGGGGCAGGTTAAGACAGATTTGGGGATGGCAAATGTTATTGCGGGTGAAGATATCGCCCTGCCCATGAAGGGCGCAGAGCAGCTTTCTTACTCTATAGAAATCCCCGCTTCAATCAGCGGAAGCTATGAGAAGGGCGCAGTCGTAGGCTGGCTGGACATTTTTTCAAACGAAGAAAGAACTTCAAGCGAAAGAATCGCGAACGAAGGAATCGCAAGCGAAAAAATTGCGAGCTTTGAGCTGGAAATTGAAAGAAGTATTGACAGCGACTCATTTTGGGGTAAGATAAAGATGATAATGAATAACTGGTAAAGAAGGAAGCACTAAGGATGAGCAAAGAAGATAATTTTAGAAATAAAAACCATGAAACTGATGAAAGAAATGATGAAAAGATAAGGCTGCAAAAATATTTGGCCCTTTGCGGGGTGGCTTCGCGCCGAAAGAGCGAGGAGTATATCAAGGCCGGCAAAGTGAAGGTGAACGGGCGTGTGGTGACGGAAATGGGCGCCTTAGTCTCAGACGGCGACAAGGTTTTTTTCGAGGGAAAGCCGGTGAGGCCCGAGATCAGAAAGCGCTATATAATGCTGAACAAGCCTGCGGGCGTTGTGACCACCACCTCTGACCCGGAGGGAAGGCCCACTGTGCTTTCGTATGTTGAGGAGATCACCGAGAGGATATACCCCGTGGGAAGGCTGGATTACGACACCGAGGGTCTGTTAATTCTGACAAATGACGGCGAACTGGCCAACAGGCTGACCCACCCGCGCTACAACGTGGAAAAGCTGTACATGGCCACGGTCAAAGGCTCTTTTTCGCAAAAAGATATCGAGGAGCTGAACAAGGGCGTTGATTTGCCCGACGGCCACAAGACAAGGCCTGCCAAGGCGCGGCTTATTTTCAGCGGCGATAACAGGGCGGTGGTTGAGGTCACTGTCATGGAGGGGCACAACCGCCTGGTGCGCCAGATGTTTGAAGCCCTTGAAAAACCCTTGTCCTCACTTAAGCGGGAAAAGATAGGCAATCTGGGCATGGGTGGCCTTACCACCGGCCGGTGGAGGCATCTGAGCGTGAATGAGATCAAGTATTTAAGGAGAATAGCAGGGCTGGAAAAATGAAATATTAAAGGCATCGCGGCTGCAAAGGCCGGGATGCCTTTTTGCTGCAGCCAGGCGCTGTGAAATCATAGAGCATTATTAGAAATAATTATTGAAAGATGTGCTTTTTTGATATATAATGTTATCTGGGAAAGAAGGGAAAAGGGTGCCCTCGATAGAATAAGAAAATGGGGTGCTTTGGAGCTTTTCTGTATTTTGGCGTTTTTTATGTTTTTTACATATTTTGTGCGCGTTAAGCCGCCCTTAAGCTTCCCCTTGCATTGAGAATACGTCGTGCGCTTACCGGCGTGTGATTATTTTTAAATATATATTTTTTGAAATGGAGGTTATGTTCTTATGAGCGAAACCAAAAAGGATCTGCTCGCCGTGAAGAACGAGATTATCGCGGGAGACGAAGAAAAGATTGCCCAGCAGAAGAAGGCAGGCAAGCTGACTGCCCGCGAGCGCATCAACGCGCTTTTGGACGCGGGCAGTTTCGTCGAAATCGGCGCGCTGGTTAAGACGAAGGATGATGTAGGCCAGAGCGTCGTCGCCGGCTACGGCACTGTGGACGCAAGGCCCGCATATGTTTATGCTCAGGATTATACTGTGAAGCATGGCGCCATGGGCGTGCTCCAGGCGAAGAAGATCGCAAGGGTGATGGAGCTTGCCAAGAAAACAGGCGCTCCGCTCATCGCCTTTTTAGATAGCGCAGGCGCCAGGGTGGACGAAGGCGCCGCTGTGCTGGACGGCATCTCGCAGGTCATATCCGGCCATGCCGCTCTTTCGGGCATCGTGCCGCAGATCGCCGTAGTTTCCGGCCCATGCGTGGGAACTGGCGCAATCGCCGCCTCCCTGTGCGATTTTGTTATCATGACGGACAAGGTTTCATCACTTTTGGCTCAGGGCGCGCAGATAATCAACGCGAAGATGGGCAAGGATGTCCCCGCTGAGGAGCTGGCCGGCGCAAAGGCCGCCGCTAAGGCAGGCGCATGCGCATATGCCGCCGGAAGCGAGGAGGAAGCAATCGCCGCAGCGCAGAAGCTTCTGGCTTTCATGCCGTCAAACAACATCGAGGAAGCGCCTGTGTATGAGGGCGAAAACCTGAACCGCAAGATCGACGCTTCGGGCGATGTGTTCGCTCTTGTTTCCGCCATCGCCGACGGCGGCGAAGCCCTGGAGCTTTACAAGGGCTACGCAGATGAGATTTTTGCAGGCCTGGTTAAGCTGGGAGGCTTCTGCGTGGGCGTTATCGCCAACAACTACGCTGAAAATGGCGGCGTCATCACCCCGAGCGGCGCAGCCAAGGCAGCAAAGCTTATCGGCGTTTGCGACAGCTTCAATATCCCCGTGGTATCACTGGTGAACACCGACGGCTTTGATGTCGGCAGCATCGAGGACAACTTCACATCCGTACAGGCGGGCGCAAAGCTGGCCTTCGCATATGCCCAGGCCACCGTTCCAAAGGTCAGCGTTATCGTTGGCAAGGCCATCGGCGGCGGTTATGCTGTGATGGGCTCCAAGGGAGTGGGCGCGGACATCGTTTACGCCTGGCCCGGGGCTGTTATCGGCACCGTTAATGTGGACGCGGGCGCGCGGATACTCTACTCAGACGAAATAAGAGACGGCCTTTCCTTCCAGGATGCGCAGAGCAAGTACACCGAAGAATATGCCTGCCCCATCGCGGCGGCACAGGCCGGAGTGGTGGATGACGTTATCCCCGCAGAGGAAACCCGCCAGCATCTGATCGCCGCTGTGGACATGCTCTTTTCCAAGCGCGAAATCGTGACCCCGCGCAAGCATGGAAACGCGCCCCTTTAAGGGCTGAAAGGAGCTTGTATGAACTCAATTAATGCAATGGCACTGGTCGCCGGCGGAAACAATGTGACGCTATATATAATTTTAGGCATAATACTGATACTGTGCCTGATTGCTTTTACCAAAAAGAAAGAACCCGCGGCGGTGGAGGCCCCTGAGACAGAGGCTCTTGATACAGCCGCAGTTACGCCTGTTTTTCAAAGCGCCCAGGAGGATGACGACGAGATCGCTGCTGTTATAGCGGCTGTGATGGCCCTTGTTACGGCCCAGGCCGGCGGCCAGGTCAGCTATGAAGAATTTATCGAAGGCTTCCATGTGCGCAGAATCAGGCGCGTGCCCAGCGTGAGTCAGTGGGGCAAAGCGGGCAGGGAAGAGCTTCTTTCTTCAAAGAACTTCAACTAAAACTCAATTATTTTATTGAAACCAATTTTTCAGGAGGATTATGAAATGCGTAGATTTGTTGTTAATGTAAACGGCAAGCAGTACGAGGTGGACGTTCAAGAGCTTGCGGCGGGCGTCGCAGCACCCGTAGTTGCACCCGTAGTTGCACCCGCACCCGTTGCCGCTGCCCCTGCGCCGGCACCTGTGCCCGCACCCGCTCCCAAGGCTGCTCCCGCTCCGGCGGCGGCTGCAAGCGGCAAGCCCGTCGTTGCGCCAATGCCCGGAACCATTGTGGACATCAAAGTCAAAGTTGGCGACAGCGTGAAGAGCGGCGACGTTCTTATCGTGCTTGAGGCAATGAAGATGGAAAACGAGATCGTTTCCGACACGGACGGCACAATCACCGCCATCGTAAACGGCAAGGGCTCCAGCGTCAACACCGGCGATACGATTCTCACCATCGGCTAATTGCTGAAAGATATCGGCAATCACTGTGGTTTTAGCCATATATAAGAGAGCTATATAAAGGTGCCAATAGCAGGCGCCGGCTTTCGAACAATTTTATAAGGAGGTAAGATAATGGCAAAAGTGTTCATAACAGACACTATATTAAGAGACGCGCACCAGTCGCAGGCCGCGACCCGCATGCGTACTTCCGAAATGCTGCCAATTTGCGATAAGCTTGACCAGGTTGGATATTATTCTTTGGAAGCATGGGGCGGAGCAACCTTCGACTCCTGCATGCGCTTTTTGAACGAAGACCCCTGGGAGAGGCTGCGCCAACTGCGCAAAGCCCTTCCAAACACGAAGATACAGATGCTTTTGCGTGGCCAAAATATACTGGGCTACAAGCATTACGCAGACGACGTTGTTGATCTTTTCGTAAAAAAGACCATAGAAAACGGCTGCGACATCATCCGCATATTCGACGCGCTGAACGACGTGCGCAACATGACGACGGCCATAACCGCCACAAAAAAATATGGCGGCCATGTGGAGGCGGCCATGAGCTACACCGTCAGCCCCGTCCACACTCTGGATTATTTCGTGGACCTTGCCGTCACGCTGGAAAAGCTGGGCGCGGACACCATCTGCATAAAGGACATGGCGAACCTGCTTCTGCCCTATGACGCATACAAGCTGGTCAAAAAGCTGAAGGAGAAGGTCAAGGTTCCCATCCATCTGCACACACATAACACCGCCGGTACAGGCGATATGACAATACTCAAGGCCATTGAGGCGGGCGTGGACATCGTCGATACCGCCCTTTCACCCCTTGGAAACGGCACTGCTCAGCCCGCGACGGAGCCCCTGGTGGCGACCCTTAAGGGCACCGAGTACGACACCGGCTTCGACCTTTCACTGCTCTCCGACATCGCCGCCTATTTCCGCGGCGTGGCTTCCCGCCTTGTGGGGGACGGTTTTTTGGATTCAAAGGTGCTGGGCGTTGACGTAAACGCTTTGCTCTATCAGGTTCCCGGCGGAATGCTCTCCAACCTGATCTCCCAGCTTAAGCAGATGAACGCCTCCGACAAGTACTACGACGTTCTGGAGGAGATCCCCAGAGTCCGCGCTGACTGCGGCTATCCGCCCCTTGTTACCCCCACCAGCCAGATCGTCGGCACACAGGCTGTGCTGAACGTGGTTTTTGGAAGGTATAAGCAGTTCTCCAAGGAGACAAAGGGTCTGCTGCGCGGCGAATATGGCCAACTCCCCGGTCCGGTGAACGAGGACGTTCGCAAGATGGCCATAGGCGACGAGCCCGTTATCACCCATCGCCCTGCGGATGACATCGCCCCCGAGCTTGACAAGTACCGTGAGGAAATCCGCGAGTATTACGAGCAGGAGGAGGACGTGCTCAGCTACGCCCTGTTCCCGCAGGTGGCAACCAACTTCTTCAAATACCGTCAGGCCCAAAAGCACAATATCGACAGCAATCTGCTGGATGAAAAAGAAAAGGTGCATCCGGTGTAATACTGATGTAATAAAGGGCGTCCTGATGACGCCCTTTTTATTCCCAATAAACCTTAATAATATGGCAGAAACGTTCCTTGCCGAACGTTTTTTAAAGGGATTCGCAAAAAATTCAAAGCCTAGCAGGATTATATGTTATAATGGTCGAAAACAAAGAAAGACCTAAAAACAAGAACATAAAAACGGAGGTTACTATGAATATGAAAAATTGGTTTGCACAGCAGATCGCAAGCCCAAAGAAAAAGGCTATGCCCATACTTTCGTTCCCCAGCATTTCACTGCTGGATGTGAGTGTCAGGGAGCTTATTTCAAGCAGCGATGTTCAGGCGAAGGGCATGCACGCCATCGCCGAGCGCTGCGACACGCTTGCCGCAGTAAGCCTCATGGATCTTTCACTGGAAGCCGAGGCCTTTGGCGCGCAAATTCGCACGGACGATGGCGAGGTTCCCACGGTCATAGGCACAGTCATCAAAAGCCCTGAGGATGCTGAAAACCTGAAGGTGCCGCAAGTGGGGCAGGGGCGCACGGGGATTTATATCGAGGCGATAGAAAAAGCCGTGAAGCTCATCGACGACAGGCCCGTTTTTGCAGGGGCAATAGGTCCGTTTTCGCTGAGCGGCAGACTGATGGACATGACGGAGATAATGGTCAACTGCTATATTGAGCCGGAGATGGTTAAAAATACCCTTGAAAAAGCCAGCGATTTTTTGATCGAATACATAAAAGCATATAGGCAGACTGGCGCAAGCGGAGTCGTGATGGCCGAGCCCGCCGCGGGGCTTTTGTCGCCGGATCTGATTGCCGAGTTTTCAACGCCATATGTGAAGAAGATCTCCGATGCGGTGCGCAGCGATGACTTCTGCTTCATATACCATAACTGCGGCAACACAGTGCCGCTGCTTTCATCAATATTTACAATAGATGCTGACGGCTACCACTTCGGAAATGCCATAGATATGGAGAAGATTTTGGAGCAGGCGCCGAAGGACAAGCCCATATTCGGCAATGTGGATCCCGCAGGCCAGTTCAGAAACGGCACGCCGCAGTCAATTTATGATGTGACTACAAGCCTGCTTGAGCGCTGCTGTAAATATCCAAACTTTATCATTTCTTCCGGCTGTGATATACCGCCGCTTGCGTCCTGGGAAAATATAGATTCCTTCTTTAAAGCGGTCAGCGATTTCTACAAATAAAAAGAATAAAAAAGAACAAAAAATATTCGGGCTTTTTCTGTGAAACTTTTCCTCGCTTTCTTCGTATAAACATTGCATGGCGAAGACGGTACAAATACGCGCCATGCAAAATAATGGCTGCACACAGCAAAGAAATAGCAACAGGCGGCTAAAAAACAACTGCCGCCAACAGCTATTGCACAATTTGCGCGTGACGCCGAATGAGGAGAAGACCATGAAAAAAGTTATGCTTATGTTACTATCCGCCTTGCTTGCCCTGAGCGCCGTGGGCTGCGTTTCACTTCCGCCGCAGGAAGATTTATCCCCCTCGCCGACGGCCGCTCCCACGCAAACCCCTCAGGCCACGGAGCCTGCCGGCACCCAGCCGCCTGCTTCCGTAGAGCCGGAGCCAACCCAAACCCCGCCGGAGGAAGGTTCTTTGGAGGCGCTGCTTGCAGGCATATACGCAAATGTGCAAAGCGATGAAGCATACAAGGCATGGCTTTCAACCGGCCTTGTAACAACAGAAATTACCGAGGCCAACGCTGAATACTACCTCGGCACGAATGAGCTGGAGTTTGAGCGGGCTATCGCCTCCGAGCCCATGATCAGCGCCCAGGCATATTCACTGTGCCTGATTAAGATGGATGAAGATGCGGATATGGAAGCCGCGAAGGCAGCTATAAGAGAAAATGTCAACCCCGCAAAATGGATATGCGTGGTGGTTGATGAGAAGGACGTTATAGTGGACGATGCCGGCGGCGTGATTATATTAATCATGGCGGACAAATCCGCTGAATTACACGAGGCATTCAAAGGGATAACAGGGATAACAGCCGAATAATCGCTGCAATATGGGCCGCTGAGTGCTTCTCGCGGCCCTTTTATTGCCATTAAAACAGTTAGAATCATGGAGCAGACCCGATATGGTTTTTTCAAGCATTACTTTTATCTACTGCTTTTTGCCGGCGGTGCTTGCAATCTATTATATTGCGCCGCAAAGGGCGAAGAATGCGGCCTTGCTTTTTTCAAGCTTTGCTTTCTATTTCTTTGGTGAGCCTAAATATACGCTGTTGATGGCCGCCTCCTGCTTAGTAAGCTATCTGTGTGCGCTTTTGATAGAACGCTTTAGGGGCCGCAAATGGGGCTTTTTCTTTCTGATTCTGTGCATCACCGCTTGTCTTTCGGCTCTGCTTTATTTTAAGTATACAGATTTTATTATATCGATCTTCGGCGCTGTCATCGGCAGAGAGATCTCGCCGCTTAACCTGGCGCTGCCCATCGGAATCAGCTTTTACACATTCCAGGCGCTTAGCTATGCAGTGGATGTTTACAGGGGTGATGTAAATGCCCAGCGAAATATTATAAACTACTCCACATATCTGGCGCTGTTTCCCCAGCTTATCGCAGGGCCGATTGTCAGGTATTCATCCATCGAGGGAGACCTGATACAGCGCAATCACAGCATGGAGGGCTTCGCGGCGGGGGTCAGGCGCTTCGTCATCGGCCTTGGAAAAAAGACGCTGCTTGCAAACAATTTCGGCCAGCTAACACAGCTTTACTTTAGCGGGGAGGCCACGGTTTTGTTCACATGGCTTTACGCGATTGCATTTTGCCTGCAAGTTTATTTCGATTTTTCCGGCTACAGCGACATGGCCGTGGGTCTTGGCCGCATGTTCGGCTTTCATTTCCCCGAGAACTTCAACTATCCATTCATGTCGAAGAGCATTGCGGAATTTTGGCGCAGATGGCATATGACTTTGGGCGCCTGGTTTCGCGACTATGTCTACATCCCTCTGGGCGGAAACCGCGTTAAGAAATGGCGCTGGGTTTTCAATATTCTGGTAGTCTGGGCGCTGACAGGGCTCTGGCATGGCGCTGCCTGGAACTTCGTATGC